>DFYA01000213.1:0-7990 GCA_002382525.1 Opitutaceae bacterium UBA4094 | reverse complement strand
GTCCGAACCGTCGCGCAGGAAACGCACGCCTCCGCCCACCGTCACGTCTTGCACGCTTTGCGCGCGTTCAAGGTCGAGGGCGGCACGCTGCGTCGCGACGAGCGACTCCTGCAACGCGAGGCGCGGATGAAGCGGCAACTTGCCGAGAAAGGCCTCGGGCGAAGGCAGGTTGTCAGGGGTCGGAAGCGTGCCGCTTAGTTCGGGCACGTCGTCCGGTTCGCCGGCCCACGCTGCGGCGAGCGCGGCGCGGGCGGAGATCAACGCGCTTTCGGCGCGCGCGTGTTCGGCTTTCGCTCCGGCAAGCGCGGCGCGAGCGCGGGCGAGTTCGGCGGGCGAACCCATGCCTTCTTTCACGCGAGCCTCGGCGGAGGCGATGGTGTCACGGGCGAGTGTCAACGGCTCTGCCGCGAGCGCGACACGGCGTTGGGCCGCGAGCGTTTCGACATAAGCAAGCGCGGTCGCGGAGAGCACCTCGGTGCGGCGCACGGCAAACTCGCGGGCGGCGGCATCGCGATCGCTGCGCGCGAGTGCGAGGCGTTTCAGGCGCTTGTCTCCGCGTTCAAGCGTCTGGCTGGCCTGCACGGTGGTTTCCAAACCATCGACGCCGCGCAACGCGCCGGTGCCGGCGATGTTTTCCGCCATCACGTCGAGCGTGGGATTGGGCCGCAATCCGGCCTGCTCGATTCGGGCCTCGGCAGCCCGCTCGTGAAACCCTTGGGCAATCAGCGCGGGATTATTCGCGTTGGCGCGTCGCAAGGCCTCGGACAGCGTGAGACCGACGTCCGATGCGGAGTCCGCCGCGAGGCAGGCAGCGGCGGAAAAACAAACGATGAAAACGAAAGAGAATTGGGAGCGAGGCATGACAGGAAGAGGCGACGATTCGCGGACGTTGAACGGACGTGCCAACACGCGGGCGGGCGCGTGCACACGCACGGGAGGACCAAAACGGATTCGCGCAGGAATCCGTTTAAGCGATCGAAGGCGCCCCCGGCAGCAAAGCCGTGCGAGCGGTGAACTGCCACGTGCGGGCCAGTTCGGGCGGCGACTCGGCGCGCTCGGGCACGGGTTCCGGGACAAACACCGCGTCGGCGCGGAGCATCACGGTATGCATCACACAAAGCGCGAGCACTGGCGTCGGGACTTTTAGAATACCCGAGGAGTTTTTATAACTGCCCTCCTCCACCACGGTGCATGCCTCGTTGTGGCACGCTTCGGCGCACCCCATGTCGGCGGATTCCTCGGCATGTTCGTGGAGCCAAAGCCCGGCGGTTTCCAATCCACAATGCAACGTCGCTGGCAGCCACAGGACCGCGAGCAAACAGGCAACGATGGAAAAGACGCGACGCACGCCCCACCCTAGACCGCGCAAGGCAAGCCGTGTCAACCGCATGGTTTGGTTGCGCCCCCGTTGTCTATGCGGGTTCACGAAGGCCACGCTCCTCCGGCACATAAGTCGCGAGCAACACCACGAGGTCATCGAGGCATTCGGTGTGGTCCGAGATGTAGATCTTTCCGTGCGTGTTGCTCTCCACGACCACGGCGTTGATGCCGTTGCTGCTAAACGGCGCGAGCCCGACGATATCCTCCAAAGGAACCCGGTTCCTCATCCCCCAATAGCTTCTTCCTTCGATATGCGTATCCGTGAGGGTGATACTCGCCCATTTGAAATAGAACGCGATCGGGAACGCACAGATCGACAGCATAACCGGGCCTCCGGCCAAGATCAGAACCGCCACGGGAAGGGAAAGGTTCTTGAACGCGGCTTCCGTGTCGAACCCGCATAGGGTTAGCCGTAGGACGATAAAGACCACCATCGGCACGGTGAACGCGATGGCCATGAACTTACACAGCGCCTTATACAGCCGCAGCCATTCCACGCGGAAAACCGTCTTATTTGAATCCGAGAGCGACGTCATTTTTAGAGAAGGGATGTCAGATGACGGTTAATCATTCGGCAAGCAGACACAAAAAAAGCCGGAGCACGGGGAACTCGCCCGCGCTCCGGCGTCGCTAGAGGTCACTCTATCTCACCTAGCCAACCGCGCTTACTGCGCGGCGGCGGGGGTCGTGAACAGGTCGCTGACGTTGTCGCTCTCGACATCCACGTCGGCGAACAGCCACGAAGACAGGTAACGCTCGGTGGAGGACGGGACGATCACCACGATCTTCTTGCCCTTGTTTTCCGGACGTTTGGCGAGTTCGAGCCCGGCCCAGATCGCGGCGCCGGAGCTGATGCCGACGGGAATGCCATCGAGCTTGATGACCTGCTTCGAGATCGGGCCGGACTGGTCCTCTTTTACCTGGATGATTTCGTCGATGATCTTGGTGTTGAGCACGGCGGGAATAAAACCGGCGCCGATGCCCTGCAACTTGTGCGGGCCGGGCGCACCGCCGGAAAGCACCGGCGAACCGGCAGGTTCCACGGCGACAATCTTGATGCCGGCTTTGCGAGCCTTGAGCACCTCGCCGACACCCGTGATGGTGCCGCCGGTGCCGACGCCGGAGACCACGATGTCCACCTGGCCATCGGTGTCGTTCCAGATTTCCTCGGCGGTCGTCTTGCGATGGATCGCGGGATTGTCGGGGTTGGCGAACTGTTGGAGAATGACGCTGTTCGGGATCTGCTTGTTCAGTTCCTCGGCCTTGGCGATGGCACCCTTCATGCCCTTCGGTCCTTCGGTAAGGACGAGTTTGGCGCCGAGAATCTTGAGGAGCTTGCGGCGCTCCAGAGACATCGTCTCGGGCATCGTGAGAATGAGCTTAAGGCCCTTGGCGGCCGCGACGAAGGCCAGCGCGATGCCGGTATTGCCGGAGGTCGGCTCGATGAGCGTAGTGTCTTTGTTGATACGACCGGTCTTGAGCGCCTCCTCGATCATGGCGTTGCCGATGCGGTCTTTCACCGACGACAACGGATTGAAGAATTCGAGCTTCAAGAGCACCTCGGCGACGGCGCCGTGGGCGGCGGCGGTGCGGTTGAGGCGGACGAGCGGGGTGTTGCCGATGGTTTCAGTGATGTCGTTGTAGATACGGGCCATGGTGGTCGTGGTGTTTGGGTTAAAAGAGAAAAAAGATGCGATTGATGGGCGGAAGGGCAAACGCGAAGTCGTCCGTCACGAAGCGGTTCCCCAGCGTTTGTGGAGAAAGCGTTCCCACGGGGAAAACAGGGCTTTGTCCGCCAACAGGCCGATGGCGATGATGACGACCATGACGCCGATGACCTGTTCCATTGCGTTGAGTTCGCGCCCGTAGTGCAACAGGTGCCCCAGCCCGAAACCGCCGAGCACGGTCACGTAAATCTCCGCCGCCATGAGCGAGCGCCAGGCGAAGGCCCAGCCCTGTTTCATGCCGCTGACCACAAACGGCAGCGAAGCGGGCAACAACACGCGCAGCCACGTGTGGAGACCTTTCGAGCCCATGGTCAACGCGGCGCGCGCGTAAATCGGCGGCACGTTGCGCACGCCGTTTTCGGTTGCGATGATCATCGACCACACGGTGCCCATGAGCACGACGAAGAACATCGCGGTTTCCGACTGCCCGAACCAGAGCAGAGCGAGCGGCACCCAGCACACGCTGGGCAACGTTTGCAAACCGAGCGCCACCAGCCCGAGCGTGTCTCGCAGGAAACGGAACCGCGCGGTGAGCAACCCCAACGGCAGACCCAACACGATGCCCGTGAGATAGCCGGCAAACAGACGACGCAGCGTCACCAGCGACGCGTCCCACAACGAGCCGTCGAGCGCGGCGTCGGCCAAGTAGCGAGCGACGATAGCGGGCGACGGCAGCAGCACCGCCGACCAGACGCCGGCGCGCACCAGCGCCTCCCACACAAACAGGAGCGACGCGAAAAACAGCAGGGCGATGATCAGGCGTTTCATTCGGAGGGCTCCTCGTTGTGGGCGGTGTGGTTTTTCAACGCGGCGGTGATGCGCGTGGAATAGCGGGCCAACTCGACGCTGTTGATGTCGCGCGGACGCGGCAGATCGATGACGAACTCCTCGCGGATGCGGCCCGGATGCGGCGAGAACAAGACGACGCGGTCGCCGAGACAGACGGCTTCGCGCACGTTGTGCGTGACGAAGACGATGGTCTTGCGCCGCTCGGCCCAGATGCGCTGCAGGTCGCCGTAGAGTTGCTCGCGCGTCAGCGCATCAAGCGCGCCGAACGGTTCGTCCATGAGCAGCACGCGCGGATTGGGGGCGAGCGCGCGGGCGAGTGCGACGCGTTGTTTCATGCCGCCGGAGAGTTCGTGCACGTTGGCGCGCTCAAACTTCTCCAAGCCGACGAGCTTCAGGTAATGACGCGCCACGGCGACGCGTTCGGTCTTGGTGAGCCCGGGCTTCAGATGGAGGCCGAAGAGCACGTTGCCGAGCACGTCGAGCCATGGGAACAAAGCGGATTCCTGAAACATCATCATGCGTTCCCGTCCGGGAGCGGAGATCGCGGCGCCCTCGGCGGACACGTCGCCGCCGTCGGTGCGCTCGAGGCCGGCGATGATGTTGAGCAGGGTGGATTTACCGCAGCCGCTCGGTCCGACGAGGCACACGAACTCCCCCTCCCCGATCTCCAGAGAGACGTGGTCGAGAGCGTGGATTTCGCGGGCGCCGGAGACGAAGCGCTTGCTAACGTCGCGGACCGAGAGCTTGGCCGGCGGCGGGTTGAGGAGTTCGGTGTCGAGGGTCATGGGAGGACGGGGAAGAGGCGATCAAGCGGGATGGCATCGCGGAGGAAACCCACGCCGCGCGCGTCGGTGACGAAGCTATCCAACTGCGCGGGCGTGAGCGCATCCGTAAACCGGATACGCGGCCAGGCGTGCGCGATCAGCGCGGCGGGGATTTCGCGCTTCACGGCGCGGCCGAGGCCGGCGCGCACCTGCTCGCGAGCTTCGTCAGGATGGGTGTTGAGCCACGCGGTCAGCTCGACGTGCGCTTCGCGAAATCTTTTGGCCAACGCGGGCTGTTCGCGGAGAAACTTCGCGCTGGAGACAAGGAGCGTGGTGACGGCATCCGGCTCTTCGAGGAAGATGCGGCCGTCAGCCTCGAGTTCGAGACGCGAAACCCAAGGCTCGACGGTCCACACGGCGTCGAGTTTCCCCGCGCGCAGGAGATTGAGCTGGTCGGGATTTGCGGTGGGCAATACCGAGACGTCTCCGCCGGTGAGCGTGATGCGGTAGCCCTGTTTTTTGAGCCAGGCGCGAGCCGACACGTCCTGGGTGTTGCCGAGCTGCGGGGTGGCGACGACGCGGCCCTTGAAGTCGGCGGGCTTGGCGAGGCCGCTATCCTTGCCGACCACGAGCGCGGCGCCGCCGAGGGCGGAGCCGGCGAGCACGCGGATCTCTTCGCCGCGGGATCGGATGTAGGCGTTGAGAGCCGGATTCGGGCCGACATAGGTGAGGTCGATGGAGCCGGCGAGAATGGCCTCCATTGCGCTCGGTCCGGCGTTGAAGGCGAACCAGCGAACGGTGACGCCGTCGCCAAGGCGCTGCTCAAACCAGCCGCGTCCAGCGGCGGTGGAATCGCTGCCGATGACGCCTTGGGCGTGCGTGATGTTGGGGAAATATCCGACGCGGAGAACCTTGGCTTTCGCGAAAGAAGTGGCCGTCAGAGCGGCGAAGAAGAGAAGGGAAAAGAGGGTTTTCATGGGATGCGGAATGCGGGCGTTCAGAACGCGACTTGGAAGCGAGTGATGAGCACAAGCTCGTCGTCGGAGAGCGCGGAGTCGGCGACGGGTGCTGCGCCGGGCGCCAGCTCGTATTCGTTTTTGAATACATTCACGCCGGCGCGGACCGTCTTCGACAGATACCAATTCAAGCCGAGTCCGTAGCTGTTGACCTCGGTGGCGTTGGTGGCGCCGGCGAAAAGCGGGAACGTGTCGTCGTCGATATCCACGTGGGCGTAGCGGGCGACGATTTCGAACGCGCCCCAAGTGCCGGCGGAGGGTTTGAAGTTGGCCTTCGGCGTGACGCCGCGATACGAGGCCTCCTCGCCAGTGAGCACGTAGCCGAGGGAGACGTTGAACGCCTTGTTGGTCAGCTTGTCGCTCGCACCTAGTCCGTTGTTCACCTTGCGATCGGCGTGGAAATACTCGGCGAGCAAACCAAACGGACCGGTATAGTGATAGGCCTGCGGCGAAATGACCGTTGCCTGCCCGTCGGCGACCGTGGTGGCGCCGTAGGCGAAAAACGTCTGCTGGCCGTCGGTGCGATAGGCGTTGAGCTGCGCGCCTTCGTAGTTACCGGTGGAGGCGGCGCTGCCGAAGCCGAGCCCCTTGAGCGCGGAGTCTTTGTCGTTGGCCCACGGTGTGGCGAAGAGCCGGCCGGCCACCGTGAAGTCGCCCTCGAGGTTGTCGCTGGAGGGGTTGGAGTTGCCGCCGTCGATCACGCCGTTCACGACGGCCAGCTGGTAGGCGAGTTTCTTGTCGAGAACCGAGCCGAAGAGTTCGACGCCGACATCGCGATTGGGCGCGAGGTTGGTGGCGATGGAGCGCTCGTTGAAGAACGCCACGGGATCGGACTGGAGTTGCTCGAGACCGACGGGCGTCTTGAAACGGCCGAAGCGCACGTTGATCGAGGGCGTGAGCGCGGTGCTCACATTGGCATCAAGGATGGAGACGGTGCTGCCGGCGAACTCGGGCTGGATGACGTAGTTGAAACGTTCGGCGAACTTGCCTTCGAAAATCAGGCGAGCGCGACGCAGAAGGAACCGGTCCTGCGCGGCGTTGGCGTCGTCGAGGTAGAAACGACCATCGGCCTGCACGAGGCCGCGAAGACGGAGTGAGTTGGCTCCGTCGGACGAGGCGATTTCGATGCGACCATCGCTCGCGGTGAGCTTCGGTTGTTTCTTGGCGTCGGCCGCGGCCGCTTCGGCAGACAGCTCGGAGTTGCGCTCGAGGACGCGAAGCTTCTGGTCGAGCAGACGGATCTGCTCGCGGAGCGCTTCAATGTCAGCGGCGGTGGCGTTCTGCGCCGCGAGCGGCGCAATTGGGATGGCGGAAAGCGCGGCAAGCAGGCTGGCGGCGCGGAGCGGTTTGACTGAGTTCCTCATGGGAAGTTTTTGTGTTCTTCGAATGCATGGGAACTTCCCGTGGTCGGGTCAGTTGAGTGCGGTGTTGTCTGGCGGGATGAACCTCCGGCGGTAACCGGTAGGAAAAGGAAACGATCACTACGGGACGAACGACTCTGTCGTTGCGCTACGGATACAAAAAACGGGACGACCTCAGTCGTCGCGACCGGCGGCGAGGCGCGTTTTTTCGGTGCGCTCGATCTGCGTGACCTTGCCGTCGTGGACGACGATCTGGACCACGCCGAAGCGAAGGGATTCGACCTTCTGGCGGACGATGTCGAGCCAGGCGGGCGGAGGGGAAAGAGAGGTGTCGGCCGTGTTGCTCATGATGAGAACGGTTTAAATGGTGTAGTCGGACAAAAGATTGGAGAGGATGCCTTCGACGGGTTTGAGGTCGGGGCGGACGATCGAGGAACGAACGGCGGCGCGGCGGGCGGCGCGTCCGGGAACAAGCGAGTCGGAGAACGGGAGCGGCACGTCGTCGCGGCGCATTTTGCGGAGCGTCACCTCGACGACGTCGGCGAGCGAATAACGGTCGAGAATGCCGGTGATGGCGTTGCGCACATCAAGCATCAGCATGCGCAGTCCGCAGTGGACCTCGTCGGGACAACTACACTTTTCGTAGGCGGTCTGGCTGACGCAGCCGATCGGCGCGAGCGGGCCGTCAATCAGGCGAACGACACTGCCGATGGTGATCTTGGCGGTGGAGCGGGCCAATCGATAGCCGCCAAACTTGCCACGTTGGCTTTCGACGAAGCCGTGCTCCTTCAAGAGCTGCATGATCTGCTCAAGGAACTTCACGGGAATCTGCTCCTTTTCGGCGAGCTCGGACACCTGCACGAGCGACCGGCCCACCTCGGCGGCGATGCCCAGATCGATCAGTGCGCGGAGCGCGTATTCACCTTTTTTGGAGAGTTTCATAACTCGACTAC
>DFYA01000209.1:40000-60649 GCA_002382525.1 Opitutaceae bacterium UBA4094 | reverse complement strand
TCGAGGTTGGAGCGCGGCGCGAGGACGATCTGGGAAAGGGCGTCGCCGAGGCGGGCGCCGTAGGGCAACACGAGGCGTGTCGGGCCGTCTTGTTCGCCGACGACGGAAACGAGGATCGATTGAGGGCGGCTGCGGCGCACGACTGAGACGACGTCGCCGGGGCGAACGGAAAGCTCTCCGGCAGCGGCGAGCGGGTGGGTGTCGGCATTGGTGTGGCCGGAGGCGCTGCGGAGCAGGCTGACGTCGGTGGCATCGGGTTGGGGACCGGCGAGCGCGAGGAGTTCCGCGAGCGGGGCGGACTCGCCTTTGAACTCGAAGCGGTGGGGGTTGAGCACTTCGCCGTCGAAGCGGACGAAGTGGTGGCGGGCGTTGACGAGCAGGATGTCGCCGTCGCGGAACTGGTTCTTGTGGGCGCGACCGGTGGAGATGAAGTCGTAGAGGTTGATGGTCTCGACGACGGCCTGGTTGCGAACGAGCGAGATGTCGATGTAGCTGCCGCGATCAGGATCGATGCCGCCGGCCCGGGCCAGGAAGTAGAGCATGATGTCCGAGGAGCTGCCGCTGTAGAGGCCGGGCTTCAGGACATAGCCGGAGACGAAGACCTTGACCGGTTGGGACGAGGCGAGGTGGGCGTAAACGTTGACGCCTTTGAGATAGACCTGACTGACGCGGTCGGTGACGAGGCGGTTGAGGTCTGCGTTGCGAACGCCGGTGACGGAAATGGGGCCGACCTCGGGCACGAAGATGTTGCCTTGGGCGTCCACGGTGAGAAGCAGGTCGGAGGTGACGGAGCCCCAGAGCAGGACTTTGACCCGGTCGCCCACGGCGAGTTGGTAGTCGGGATTGAAGCCGGTAAAGGAGACGGAGCGGAAATCGCCGTTGAAGAGATGGGCGCCGAACGGTTGATGGCCGTCCGACGAGACGGCGTGGGGGAGGGGGCCGGGCGCCGTCGGCGGTTGGGCGGCGGCGGGCGGCGCAACGGGGACGGGATCGGTGTGCGCCTGCTCATGGGAGACGGCGGTCGTGTCGGGCTGGACGAGAAGTTGGGCCTGCACCGAAGTCAGGACGGCCAGGAGCGGGAGCAGGGCGACGAGCGCCGGGCGGATAAGACGAGTTTTCATTGAAGGCGGGCGGGAGAAAAATCAGCGGTCCACGTGGCTCATGACCGTGGCATGAAGCAGGTGGCCAAGCACGAGAAGAATGGAGAAAAGAGCGAGGGCGGTGAGTGTCCAGTATCCGAGGCGCGGATACGCGGGAACCTCGAGGCGGTCGGGGCGGGAGATCACCACGAGGGTGCGAACGCCAAGGGCGGCTTCGGCGTGGGCGGCTTGAAGCGCGAGCAGGGAGGCGGCGTAGGTCTTGGCGGCGAACTCGGCCTCCAGTGCGACCTCGTTAAACTGCATAATGGCTTCGGAGAAGCGGGCGTCGGAGCCCGAGCCGGTGCCGGAAAGGCGTTCGCGTTGGGAGGCGATGCCGGCGACCAGAGCTTCGATGTGGGCGCGGGTGAGGGAGAGCTGGGGCGATTGCGGGGAGATAAAGCTTTCTTTGCCGGCGAGAGTGGCGCGTTGCTGGGCGAGTTCGGATTCGAGTCGCGCGATGATTTTCATGAGCTCCTCGGAGTATTTGGACGGGTCGAGGAGGCCGGAGGTGTTTTGCTGACGGGTGAGACGTGCGCTGCGATCTTTAAAGAGCGCCTCGGCTTTGGAGACTTCGCCTTGGATAAACTCGACCTGCTTGGCGGCCATTTGCACGGAAACTGCGTTGAGCTTGGCCTCGGCGTGGTGGATGATGCGATTCGCCATGGCAAGGGCGGCGTCGCCGGAGAACGCCTTGGCTTGCACGCGCATGATGGCGCTGCTGTCCACGATGACTCGAACGCGGGCGCGGTAATAGGCGAGAAATTCGTCGGCGGTGGCGTCGGTGCGGAGACGCTGGAGCCGGTGGATTTCCGTTGAGGTAAAGGCGGCGCGAAGGCCGAGGTCGGCGTCGAGCAGGGTGAGCATGTCGGGCGACGCGATGTAGTGCGCCAGCATGCGTGAATCGAGATCGGTGGAGCTGGCGGCGGCGCCGAGCAGGGCGGAGGCGGCACCGCTCGCGGAGGATTCGCTGGTGCGCGGCAGGAGCACCACCTCGGCTTCATAAACGCGGTCGTAGATGAACGTCCAGTAGGCGAGCAGCGCGAGCGTGGGAACGAGGATGCAGAGCAGCGGGCGCAGCAGGAACGAGAGAATACCTTTGGGTTTTCGCATGGCGCTTTATTCGTCGGCGTAAGGCGCGACGGCTTTTTCGATGTCTTCTTCGAGGAAGATTTTGCGGTCTTTGACGATGAGGGCGATTTGGCAGAACTGTCGCACAGTGCTCATCTGGTGGGAGACCAGGATGATGTTGTGCCGCTGATTTTGGGCGAGGAGCCAGGATTTGCAGGTCTCGCGGAACGCGGCGTCGCCGACGCTGGTGATTTCGTCGAGCAGGAAGTAGTCGTAGTCGAACGCCATGCACAGGGCGAAGCCGAGGCGGACGCGCATACCGGAGGAGTAGTTTTTGACCGGTTCATTGAAGTAGTCGCCGATGCCGGAGATCTCTTTCACCAAGGCGAGCTTCTCGGAGATTTCCTTGTGCGAGTAGCCGTGGACGGAGAACACGACCCAGCAGTTTTCGCGTCCGGTCATGGAGCCGAGAAAACCGCCGCGCAGGGTGACGGGCCACGACAGGGTCTTCTTGGTCTTGATGCGCCCGGAATCGGGCTGGTCGACGCCGGCGAGCAGGCGGAGCAAGGTGGATTTGCCGGCGCCATTGTCGCCGAGGATGGCCACATTAACATCGGGCGGGATCGTGACGGACGCGTCCTTGAAGACGATGTGGCGACGACCGTCGTCCAGCTCATAGGACTTGGTGAGGTGCGCGATCTGGATCATTCTTGCAGCAGCCTGCGCCGGTTGAGGTGGAACACCGTCATGCCGAAGGTGAGTGAGATCGCGGCGCAGATCGCGACGTAGCCGAGGTCACCGTGCGACGGGTAGCTGTAGTAGAAGCAACTGCGGGTGATTTCAGTCACGTGCAGCAGCGGATTCCACAGGAGATAATGACGATATTCGGAGGAGATGGACTCGGCGGTGAAGAAGATGCCGGAGACAAAGAAAAGCGGGCGGACGGCGAAGGGAATGACACGCTTGGCCTCGGGGAACATCGTGACGAGCACCGTGAAATTGAGGCCGAAACCGAGGGAGAACAGGATCAGGAGGCTGATGTTCATCACGAGTTCCAGGATGAGCACTTGCTCGAAGTAAAAGTGGATGATGTGGGCGAAAACGAGGAAGCTGGTGAGCGTGAAAATGAAGAACACCGTGTGGTGCATCGCGTGGGCCAGAATGGGGTCGATGGGCTGGACCAAGCGGTAGTTGAACAAGGCGTCGGCCTGGCGGAAGGCCTTCGAGCTGGCGTTGGTGATCTGGCGGAAAAGGATGAACGGGATGACGCCGGTGATCACCATCATCGGAATAGGGATGTTGCTCAGCTCCTGACGTCCACGCATGTAATAAATCATCGTGAAGAAGAGCACCTGCAGCAGCGGTTCGACGAAGGCCCACGCCAAGCCGCCGCGGAGCTTTCCAAATTGGGCGCTGAGGTTGCGCACGAACAGCGCGTGGATGACGGTCCACTGCACCTGGAGGGGATGGCGCGGCCGGGCGCGTCGGACGGCCATGTTGCCGGCGGCGGCGGCGACTGGCGGGGTTTCGCTCATTTGCCTTTGCCCTTCTTTTTGCGCGGTGCGTTCACCAGCAGGAGCGCGGCGATCCGGGGCGCAGTGATGAGTTGGATGACGGTGCCGAGGAGCATCCACACCCAGATGCGCGGATAGGCCGGCTTTTCGGGCAAGGTGGCCGAGGCGACGATGACCAACGCCTTGAGGTTTTCCGCTGCGGTGATTTGGGCGCGCTGGAGTGCGGCCAAGGCCTCGGAGTAGCTCTTGGTGGCGAGTTCGAGGTCCAGCTGGATGAGCTGGAAGGTGGCGAGCATCTGGTTGAACGCCATGGAATCGGTCGGCGATTCCTGGATGAGTCGGGACCGTTCGGTGGCGATCTGGTTTTCGAGCGCGTCGATTTTGGCGCGGCTCTCGATCACGGCCGGCGCATTGGCCGCAAGAAGACCCGACATGCTGGCAAAGCGGGCTTTCTCGGACGCAAGCGCGCCTTCAAGTCCGCCGATGAGGGCGAGGGCGGATGCGCTGTCGCGCGACGGCATGAAGGTGCTGTTTTGCTTTTGGAACTCGAGGAGCCGGCGGTTCTTCTCGGCGCGATCTTCGCGAGCCTTTTCAAGGTGTTGATGTGCGCTGGCCGTCTGGCGTTCGGCGATCTCCTTGGAGACGCGATTCACATACGCTTCCGCGGCGGTGAGGGTGGCTTGGGATTGTTTGAAGACCTGTTCGGCGTCGTAGCCTTCGATCTCCAGCGTCATGATGCTGGAGGTGGTATCGATGGTGATCTTCAACAGGGACCGGTAGTGCTCGAGGAAGGCGTGGAAGGAGGCGTCGGAGTCGAGCCTTTGAGGCGGGAGAACGGACGACGAGGAGTAGGTGGCGCGGAGGCCGAGTTCCTGGTCCAACGTCTCCAGCAGGTTGGGCGACAGGATGTATTCGCGGATGAGATGGAGGTCCTGCTGGTTGGCGCCGGAAGCCCCGAGCAGCGCGGCATCGCCGAGCATCATGCCGGATGCGTCTTGGTGGTTGCGCAGGACGAACTGGGTGACGGTCGCGTAGCGGTGCGTGTAGCCAAAGGTCAACCAGAGCCAGAGCAGCGCCAGGGGCACGACAAAGGCAATGAGGCGAGCGAGCGTTTTATTGTCCGTGAGCATGGGTGGGTGGAGCGATGCGATCACCACCCCGGCAGATGGGGTGGCGGCGCGGCTGATTTACTTCAACTCCCAATAGTCGGCGGGTTTACCCATCCATTTAAGGAACTGGGCGGTGTCGCTCTGCAGTTCGGCGATCACGCGTTGTTTGAACTCGGGCGCCCACGTGGGCTTCGGCACGAGCTCGCGGTTTTGGGCGCCGGCTTGGTTTTCGTGCGCAAGGCCGGTGTCGCCCAAGATGTCGATGGCGGGGTCCACGCCGAGGAAGGAGAGGATGCGTTTGATCTCCGCCGACGGGTCGGCGAGCAGATCCTCAAAGGTCACCGGGAGGATCTGGTTGTCAGGGAATTCGGCGCGGAAGGCGGAGATGCGTTCAAAATAGCGCGAGCAGCCCAGAATCAGATTCGCGGGGTTCTTCTTGGTGAGGATCTCGTTGAACGGCGTGTAGTCGGCGTCTTTACCTTTGAGGTGACGCCACTGGGAGACGACGCGGTCGAGCGGGTGGCGGGTCACGTAGATGAGTTTCAGCTCGGGCAGGTAGAGGCGCATGAGCTTCGCGGTGACCGCGAAGCGAGGCAGGGCGCTCGTATACATGGTGCTGGCCTCGCCGCGAGCGGGTTTGCTGGCGGCGTTTCCGCGGGAGAAGAGGTTGGCATACCATTCCCAGCCGTTCTCGTAATTACGGCCAAAGAACTTTGGCTCCTTGGGCTTCGAGGTCATGAAGACCTGAGGGTGCCGTTGGAGCGTGGCGGCGAGGCTGGTGGTGCCGGATTTCGCGGCGCCGATGATGATGAAATTGGGCAGGTGTTCGCGGAGCTTTTCGACGATGTCCTGATGTTTGCCCTTCAGGCCGTGTTTCAAATAGTTCGGATCGGTGGATGGCATGATTCTCGTGGTGGCGTTTAACGGCCAAAGCGTTTCAGGCGGGCGAGGCTGCGGGCAAAAAACCCGGACGGGGACTCCTCGTCGGCGTTGGATTTGCGCGTGTCGCTGACGGCGGATTTTTGGAAGGCGGCGATGAACATCTCGATCGGTAGGTTTCCGCCGTGGTTCAGGCAGGCGATGCCGATCATGTTGATCAGGGAGCTCTTGCTGAGCTTGTTAAAGTTGAACTCCCCGAGGGAGCGCGGTGTGAGGATGGAGGTCGCGGGAAGCCCGTAGATGTCGCGCAGATTGAAAAGCGAGTTGGAACAGACGCCGGCGATAAGCTTGAGGCGGCTGAGCTCCTCTCCCCAGAGCTCGATCGAGTAGAGTGAATCCACTTCAAGGATACGAAAACGCCCGGGGTGGCGCTCGGCATATTTGGGGCCGAAGGGCTGGTCGTTGCGCGGGTGTTCCTTCCAGAGGACGGTGTAACCCTCCGCGACCTTCGCGGCGATAAACTCGCCGTAGAGGTCGTGTTCCTGCTCCCACGAAAGCACGTTGTGGCGATGGAAGTGCTGGCCGAGGACGAGGATCGCGTTGTCGCCGATTTGAAGCGGCTGGCCGTCGAGGCCGAGGCGCGGGCGGGTAGCCGCGATCGACTGGCGCAACGGACCGGCTTCGGCGTGCGAGAGGTGCTCGGGTTTCACCCAGCCCGGGACCGGCAGGGCGGAGTAGTGGATATATGAATACGGCTTTTCCAGGAGTGGCCGGACGCGAGGGCTCGGGAAGTAGCCCGAGAGCCCTTCGAAGCCGATGACCAGGCGTGCGTCGGGATGAAGCTTGCAGATGCGTTGGGTAAACGGATCCGAGAGATGAATGATGAAGAGGTTGCCGGAGGCGCGCTGGCGGACGAGCGCGAGGATGTCTTCGGGTTCCGCGTAAGGGAGTGGATTCAGGCCCAAGGCGCGGGCGGCGTGCTCGATCTGGGCACGTTGAGCGGCACTGAAGGCGCGGGAAAACACCACGCAGTCACCGCTCAATGGGGTGTTGTGCGCGAGCGCGACGGCGTTCCAGAAGATCAAGTCCCACGTGCCACCGATCAGGTAGAGATCGGCGGTGGCGTGCGGGCTGGGTTGATAGGCGGGCATCGGTGGCGGCTCAGACGCGCTTCAGCTTTTTGCGCTGCACGGCTTCTACGGGAAGAATTTCCTCGTTCTTGTAGGCGAGGCTCTTGTTCACGTTGCGCAGGTCGCGCACGAGTTTGCGCAGGCCGTCGGGCTCCAAACTCGCGGCGTGGTCGGTGCCCTTCCACGTGCGGTCGAGCGTGAAATGGCGTTCGAACCACTCGGCGCCCAAGGCCAAGGCGGCAATGTCGGCGGCGATGCCGAGGTGGTGTCCGCTGAACCCGATGGCTTTTACCCGGCTGGCAAATCGTTCTTTAAGGCGGGTGATCTCGAAGAGGCAGATGTCCTCGAACGCGACGGGATAGCCGGAGGTGCAGCTGTAGATAACGAGGTCTTTGGCGCGGCCCTTGGATTCGAAGAATGCGACGACCTTTTCCTCTTCCTCGTGCGACGTCATGCCGAAGGACAGGTGGATCTCGCCGGCGTAGTCGGTGGCGAGCACCCCGAGCATCTCGAAGTTGAGGTTGCAGGCGCTGGGGACCTTGATGAGCGCGGGGTTGATGGCGGCGATCTCGCGGGCGGAGGTGACGTCCCAGACGCTCGTGGAGTAAACGGTGCCCCACTCTTCGCAGCATTCCTTGAGTTGGCGGTGTTGGTCTGCGGTGAACTCAAGTGCTTCGCGATGGGCGCCGTAGGTGGGGCCGTAGGCGTTGGCGGGATTGGGATGCGGCGCGTCGTATTCCTCGGGCGTGAGGAGCTCGCGGTTGTTGCGCTTTTGGAATTTGACGACGTCGGCTTTGCAGAACTGCGCGGCGACGCGGATCATTTCGAAGGCGGTTTCGAGGTCGCCGCGGTGGTTGCAGCCGATTTCGGCAATGAGCTTGGGTTGAATGGGCGTGTTCATGAGGTGTGTGCGTGGAGGATGCGGAGGGACGTTTTAGAAAAGGGAGGCAGGGGTGGTCGGGATCAGGTTCAGCAATTCCCGAACGACGTCGTCGCCGCCCGCGCGGGCGAGGACGATGCGCGCATGGGCTTTGACCTCGGGGTGAGCGTCGCCGACCGCGACGGGGCAGCCGACGGCTTTCATGCAACCGAGGTCGTTGAGATCGTTGCCCAAATAGACGACGTTTGCCGGGTTGATGGCGTGTTCCTGGCACCATGCGACGAGCGCGGTCTCCTTGGGCGATTGGCCGTGCAGGCAGGGCAGTTCGAGTTTCTCGCAACGACGCAGGACGACGGGGTTCACCTCGGTCGATAGGACGAGCATGCGGCCGGTGAAGACCTTGCGGAAGCGCGCCAACGCAAGGCCATCGCCGCGGCTGCAGGTGACGGATTCTTCGCCGGTTTGCGTGAGGTGGACGCGGTTGTTGGTGAAGACGCCGTCGAAGTCGAAAACGATGGCCTCGATCTTGGCGGGCAACGCGCGACGGCGGTCCTCGTCTTGGTGGGATTGGGCGACGGTTTCGAGGAGCTGAAGGTCGAGCGGATCGTCGATCTCAATGCCGTGGTGAGCGGGGAGTTCCCAGCAGACGGTTTTGCCGAAGAAGCGGTGTTTTACCTCAAGGAAGCCGGCGGTGCGGATGAGGTAGGCTGCGCCGTTTTCCATGATCTCGCGTTCGCGGTCTTGGCGACGGGGTCGCTTGGCTTTGTCGTGGTTGACGCCCACCCAGTTGCCGTCGGGGGCTTCTTTCCAGATAAAGCGGTGCGTGGCGACGCCGGTGAAAGCGGTGTCGGCGTCGGCTGCGCGGGCGTGCGCGATCAGGTCGGCGATATCGGCCGCGCGCGTGAGCGGGCTGGTGCACTGGAGGAACAACAGATAATCGGGCACGAAACCGTCGGTGCGCCAGGCATCCAAGCCGTGAAGGAGGGCCGATTCGGAGCTGGCGGTGTCGCCGCTCAGGTCGGCCGGGCGCCAGATGACCTCGGCACCGGCGGCAGTGGCGGCCGTTGCGATCGCGGGGTCGTCGGTGGACACGGCCACGCGAGTGACTTGGCCGCAATCCAGCGCGGCGCGGATCGCGTGCACAATCAACGGACGTCCGGCGATCGGACGGAGGTTTTTGCCGGGAATGCCTTTGGAGCCGCCGCGAGCGGGAATAATGGCACCGATCGTCACGGAGGAAGCGGAGGTTACTTGAGCAGCCATTTTTTGATGCGACCGAGTTTGGTGCGCCAGCGGTGGAGTTTTTGCATGCGGCTGACGAGGAAAGTGCTTTGGGGGTTTTGCGTGCGCTCGATTTCGTCCACCCGCGCAAAAAACGCGTCGAACGCCGGCACGATGCGGGCTTGAGCCATGCCTTGCACCACGACGCCGAGGTCCGGCTCGATGACGAACGCTTCGCGGCGGACTCCCAGTTCGAAAGCCGGACGAATGGCGCCGATGTCGCGCAGCGCTTTCAGGCCTTGGCCGGCGGAACTCCGGCTGATTTTGAGCGCATCCACGCAGTCTTGGGCGCTGACCGCACGTTTGCAGGTGAAGATAAGCCCGTAGATTTGCGCGAAAGACTTGGGAAGTCCAAGGCTGTCGGCCAACTGCACCCACGCCTCGATTATCGCGAGCTGTGCGGGGGTAAGTTCCTTTTGGAATGCAGGTTCTGCCCCTTCATCCGCGAGCGGCGGGTCGGTGTCAGTAGGCTCGGAATAGGCGGACATTTGGTGCAGCAATTACAAAACTTTCTGTAACTGCTGCATGGAGTGTCAACCTGCATTCCGAGTGCAGCATCAGGGAATTCCCGATTCGAGGCCCCGGGAAATCCGGCATAGTGCGTCGTCGATGTCGGCGTCGGTCATGGCGGCGCTGATAAACCAATTGTGATGCGGGTGGAGGAACACGCCTTGAGCGACGGAGGCGGCGCAAAGGCGCTGCGTGCGGAGGAACGAGGGGTCGTCGGCGACGCGCACGTAAGGCATCGCGGGCGGGCCACTGGCGACGAGGGCAAGCCCGTGTTTTTTGCCGAGTGCGAGAAAACCGTCCACGAACCGTTGGCCGGTGAGGGCGAGGCGTTGAGGGATTTGGTCGCGGGCGACGATGTCGAGGGTGGCGAGGGCGGCGGCCATCGGCGCGGGATCATTCCAGTAGCTGCCCGTGAGGAAGACGCGACTCGCGGCGGGTTTGTGTGGGGCGCGGCCGACGCAGGCGGAGATCGGGTGGCCGTTGGCGAAGGCCTTGCAGTAAACGGCGAGGTCGGGCTGGTAGCCGTAGGTGGTGTGCGAGCCGTTGGTCGATAGCCGGAAACCGCAGCGCACATCGTCGAGAATTTGCAGCGCACCGTGTTGGCGGCAAAGGCGGTTGCAGGTGGCGACGAACTCCGGCGTGGGTAACTGCGAGTCGGCGAACGCCGGATGGTGAAACGGCGTGAGGATAAGGCCGGCGATCTGACCGCGATGTTGCGTGAAGAGGGCCTCGAGCGCGGCGACGTCGTTGAAGGAAAAATCGTGGATGTGCGCGCGGTCCTCGGGGAGGAGGCCACCGTGGCCGGGCGTGCACCATGCGTGAGTGCCGTGATAGGCGCCGCGAATCTTGAGGATCTTTGGGCGCTGGGTGACTTCGCGGGCGACCATGATGGACCACGTGGTGAGATCGGCGCCGTTTTTCGCGAAGACGGCCCAATCCGCGAAATCGATGCGTTGGGTAAGTTTTTCCGCGAGCTCGACGAGCAGGGAGGTCGGATGGTTAAAGGCCGAACCGAGTCGGCGGGCGGCGTCGGCGGCCGCTTCGACCTCGGGGTGATGGTAGCCGAGCACCAGCGGTCCGTAGCCGCCCATAAAATCGATGAACTCGTTGCCATCGACGTCGCGATAACGGCAGCCGGAGCCGGAGGCCGCGAAGTAGGGCACCGCGCCGGGCACGGTGGCGGCGGGGGTGGTGTGGCCGTAGATGCCGCCGGGAATAACGGAGGCGGCGCGGGCGAAGAGAGACTGGGAGTCGGAGAAGTTCAGGGAGTGGAGAATCGGAAGTTTTTAACCGCGAAGAACGCGAAGAGCCGCAAAGGTTCGGAATAGATAGAGAGAGTCGGGAGTTCGCGAGACGGGGTGTTCTTCGCGGTTAATGGGGTTTGAGCAGCTGACCGGCCTGGAGCATGAGCTGGCCGAGGGCTTCGGCGAGGGGCAGGTGGCCTTCGATGCGAAGCGTGCCGAGGCCGAGCGCAGCGGGCGCGTCGAGCTGGTGGTCGAGTTCTGCGAGCACGGTCGCGAGGTTGGCAAAGGTGACGCGCGCGGCAAAAGGCGCGGCGGGTTCTCCGGTGCCGGTGGTCAGAGCTGCGAGGTCGATCCAGAGGGCGGACGGGAACGCCGGGCAGGCGAACACGACCAGGCCGCGGAGAGGGAGGCGCGGGCCGGCTAGGGCGCGGCGGCGGAGCAGAGTAGTGGCGGCTTGGATACCGACGAGAAGGTTGCCCCAGGCGTGGAGGGGGAGGTGCTCGGGCGCGCGGGTGTTGAGCAAGGTTTCGAGGCGTTTGCCGGCTGCAACGAGGCGGCGGGCTCGCGGTAGGCGGGAGAAGCCGGCAAAAGGCAGCGCAAGCGCGGGGCGCCCGGCACCGTCGAAGGCGCGGATGAGTTGTCCGTGGGTGGGGAACCACAGGCGCAGGTCTCCGGGATGCGATTCGCGAGCGACGGCGGCTTGACCGGAGGCAATGGCGACGCGGGCGCGGAGCGCGCCGGGCGCATACAGGGAAACCGCGACATCCGGTCCTTCGAGTGCGGATGCAAGCGGCGCGTCGTGGGCCGCGAGGCGGGGGAGCGCCGGCAGCACGGCTTCAAGGTAGAGTGCGGCCTGCAGCGCGGGATCGGTCATGGGCAGTCGTGAATCCAATGCACGATCTGTTCCGGCCGACCGGCGGGGCGAGCGGCGGCGAGGTTATTGCGGAGTCGTTCCAACACGGCGGGCTCTTCGATCATCCGGCGAATGTGGCGGACAATCTCGGCGGCGGTCTCGCCGGAGTAGGCGCATCCATGGATGCGGCAGTATTTCACCGTGATCATTTCTTGGGGCATGATGCCGCCGATGCCGTTGTGGATGAGCGGCACGCCGAGCTGGATGGCCTCGCTGGTGGCCCCGGTGCCGGGGCGGGCGACGAGCACGGACGTGAGGCGTTTAAGGGCAAGGATGCGGTCGGTGTGTTCGAGAGCGCGAATGATCAGGCGCGGATTGCGGCGGGCAAAAGCCTCGACCTTTTCGCGCGTGCGATGGCGGCGCCCGCAGAGGGCGACGACTTGAATGGGGTGCGGGAGCTTGGCGAGCTCACTGAGGATCTCGATGTGGTTGTTGGCACCCGCAAGGCCGGTGCTGAGCAGCACCGTGAAGACGTTGCGGTCGAGTTCGAGTTCGCGGGCCATCACCTCGGCTTCGCGGTCGAGACGCCCGGGCGCGCCGTAGAAGGAGGCGCGCAGCATAAAACCGCCATTAAAAATGCGGTCGGCGGGCATGCCAACGGCGCGGGAGGCGGCGCAGATCTCCTCGGTGGCGCCGATAAAGCCGTCCGCGCGCGGGTTGACCCAATGGCGGCTGAGCCCGTAGCCGCCGGAGAGTTCACCGCAGTAGGTGATGCAGCGGGTGCGGCGTTTAGGCAACGCGCGGCGGGCGAGATCGAAGAAGCCGTGGTTGGTGTGGGGGTGAACGCTGATGATGCGGTCCGGGGCCCAGTCGGTCACAAGATCGACGAATGAGTTGCTTCCGAGGATCTTGGCTCCTTTGCGATGAAGGGCCGCAAGCTCTAGATAGTTGAAATACAGGTGATGCAGGCGCGGCGACCAGCGCTGGATGGTGTTATAAAGGCCCACCCCAAGGTTGTAGAGGGAGTGGGTGTTTTCCAGGACGTGGTGGATGCGGACCTCGACGGATGAACCGAACACGCGATCGGCCCACTGGCGCAGGGAATCGGCGCGCATGTTGTGGCCGGTGCCGGTGGAGGAGGTCAGGATCAGCCAGCGCATTTAATGGAGTTGAATCACCGTGATTTCGGAGAGGCCGAGGTGGAAGCGTGTTTTGCCAAAAAAACCGGCCCTCAAGGGGGCCGGTTTAAGAGAGGCTCGGAATGCGAGCGAACTCGCGGCCTGCCAGACGCTCGATCAGAGGTCGTAGCCGGGGAGCTGTTTCTCGACGCGGACCTTTTCGAGTTTGGCGAACAGCGGGAGGCCATTGTCGTAGGGGACGGCGGTCTCGCCTTGGATGAGGGGCTGAGCGTAGCGGAGGAACTGGTGGTTCATGCTGACGCCGTCTTCGTTAATCCACTCGCGGGGAAGTTTCTTCACGCCGTTGGCGATGTCGGAGAGGGGCGCGAGGCCGGTCTCGACGGTGTAGTGGTCGTGATCGCCGCGGAGGAGCGTGATCATGACATCGGACTCGCCTGCGATGGCAGCTTTGACGGCGGCTTGGCCGGCGAGGTAAGCTTCATCGGCGTCGGTCTTGGAGCCGGCGTGGGCGGCAGCGCGCTGCGCCATGCCGAGTTTCACGGTGCGGGCCTTGATGCCGGGGATGTTCTGCTCGACGAGGGACTGCAGGAAGTCGGCAGCACCGCCGAGTTGGGCGTGGCCAAAGGCATCGGTGGCTTCGGCGGCGGAGACGTAGTTGCCATCCGCGTCGATGAGGCCTTCGCCGACGACGATCATACAGGACTTCTCGCGCTTGAGGACGCGTTGCACGTCGGCGATGAACTTCTCCTGGGAGAACGCGACCTCGGGGAGGAGGATGATGTGCGGGGCGTCGTGCGGGTGGTCCTTGCGCTTGGCGAGGGCGGCGCCGGCGGCGATCCAGCCGGCGTTGCGGCCCATGACCTCGACGATCTGAACGAGATCGTGCTGGCCCATCGCGTCGTTGTCGCAGGCGATCTCACGGACGGTGGTCGAGATGTATTTGATGACCGAGCCGTAGCCGGGGCAGTGGTCGGTGACGGGAAGGTCGTTGTCGATCGTCTTCGGAATACCGATCACGCGGAGGTCGTAGCCCTGTTCGGCGGCGAGCTTGGAGATCTTGTCGGCGGTGTCCTGGGAGTCGTTGCCGCCGATGTAAAAAAAGTAGCGGATGTTGTGGGCTTTGAAGACTTCGAGAACGCGTTCGAAGTCGGCCTGCTTCTTGAGCTTGTAGCGGCAGGTGCCGAGGGCGGCGCCGGGGGTGTGCTTGAGAGCGCGGATGGCCTGCTGGGACTCGGAGGCGAGGTCGATGAAGTCTTCCTGAAGGATGCCGAGAACGCCGTTGAGCGTGCCGTAGATCTCTTCGATTTCGCTGTTGTTAAGGGCTTCGGCGATGACGCCAGCCACGCTGGCGTTGATGACGGCGGTGGGGCCACCGGATTGGCCCACCAGTGCATTACCTACGAGTTCTTCGGCCATGGGTGTGTGTGTTGGTTAAAATGTGAGGGGAAAGTGAGAACGTGAACGGTCAGGGTGTCGGCGGGCGGGCGGCACTGGCAAACCCAAATTTCCCCTCGGGCGATGATGGCTCGCCTCGGTGAGGAACGGGCACTTCGCTCGCGAGCCATGCGGTTATTCGTCCCTTTGTGCCGGCGATTGGGTGTGGGTATTTTGATCGCGGCGGTGTGGCCGGCCGCGGCGGGCGCGCAGGACCTGACGGAGGTGGTGCGTGCGCGCGACGTGCCGGTGCTGCGGCTTTCGGTGCGCGCGGCGCCGACCGACGCGGAGATCGCGCGGATCAAGGGACACATTGCGGGTCTCGCGAACATCGACCGTCCCGACATGGGGCTTTCGAGCACGTATGGAGGGTCGTCGTTTGCGCCGCTTTCGCAGACGCTCAATGCGGGCGTGGTGATCTTGGGGGCGCCGCGGCCGGAGACTTCGGGCGATGTGGTTGAGTTGGTGAAACTGGGGCCGAAGGCGCTGCCGTTTTTGCTGGAGGCGCTAGATGACGCGACGCCGACGAAGCTGGTGCTGGGGCATTCTCTTGGGGCGGGTGCCATGGGTTTTGGAGGGGTGTTTCGATCCAACGAGATCAGTGGCAATCCAGCCAACACGGCGGAGTTCGCGATCGTGGGCGTGGGCGGGCCGGGGTATCTTCGCGGGGAGCGGGGTTTCAACCATCCGGTGAAGGACGGGCTCCATGCCGTCACGGTGGGCGATGTGTGTTTTGTGATTATTGGGCAGATCACAGGGCGTCCGTCGTATCGCGTGGCGCGGTATCAGCCGTCTGCGATTACGATCATCAATAGCCCGACGGACGATCCGGAGCTCGTGAAGCAAGTCCGCGCGGTCTGGGCGGGCGGGGATCCGTCGCAGCGGTTGTTGGATTCGTTGCTGCTGGATTTTTCCACGACGGTCGAGCTGCCGCAAGACGCGACGCGTGAGCTTCGCGGACAGGCGCAGACCGCGTGGTTTTTGCCGACGGGGGCGGCGATGCGGTTGCTGTATTATTTTCCGGACGAGGCGGGCGGGCTGGTAGCGCGGCGTCTCGCGCAGGCGCGCGATGCCGGTGGTGAACGTTTTTGGGGGATGAATTATCCGGAGTTGCTCAAAGCGGTGGCGTGGAGCGAACAACCGGCGGTGCGCGCGGAGGTGACGAACGTTCTTCGCGAGACGGATGATCCGAAGGTTTTCCTCCTGTGTTTGCCGGCGGCGGAGCGAGAGCGGGACAATGATCTGGTCGTGGAGCGGATGCTGGCGTTGTTGGACGCGCTGCCGCCGGAGCCGGACGAGTTGGCCGAGGGGCCGTATGGCGATGGGTATCGTTTGGTGCGGGCGGCCGGGGAGCGGCTCGGGGCGGCGGCGAAACCGGTTTACTTGCGCTTCATGGAGCAGCCTTCGTTGCGGCGGAGGATCGCGATGTGTTCGGCGGTCCACGTGCGGCCGGAATGGGCGGTGGAGTTGCTGGCGCCGTTATTGGACGACACGCGCGAAGAGCGGCAGTGGTATGCCGTGGAGGAGGGCAAGGATAGTCTGCGGCTGGCGATCCGGGTGTGCGACGACGCGGCGCGGACGATCAGTCTAAGCCGGCCGGATTTGCCGTTTGTGTTGCGCGGCACGCACGCGGAGTTGGATCGGCAGATTGCGGTGATGAAGGAGCGGATTTCGCGTGAGGGAGGGACGACCTCCGTGTCGTCCGAAGAATAGGAGGCGGAGGAGAACACAGACGGAACTGGGGAGACGCGGACGACACGGAGGTCGTCCTCCCTCAGAGCAGCTTGCCCGGCTCGTAGGTCGCGGAGCCGGGGGCTTTGCGGGCCAAGGGAGCGACGGTTTTCACGAAGGTGTCCACTTGTTGCGGGGCGGCGCCGACGAAGCGTTTGCTGTCGCTGAGGATCGCGCGGAGTTGTTTCTCGGTGAGGCCCAAGCGCGTGTCGGCGGCAAGCAACGTGACGAGGTCGGTCTCTCCCTGGCCGGTGCGAATCGCCTTCGCGGCGGCGAGGGCGTTTTCCTTGATCGCGAGGTGCGCGGTTTCGCGGCCGACGCCGGCTTTCACGGCTTCCATGAGAATCGTCGTCGTCGCGAGGAAGGGGAGCTGGCGCTGGTTCTCGGCGGCGATGGCGGCCTCGAAGACGTCCATCTGGTTGAGCACGGCGAGCAAGGTTTCGAGCAGGCCGTCGATGGCGTAAAAGGCGTCGGGCAACGCCACGCGGCGCACGACCGAGCACGACACGTCGCCTTCGTTCCATTGGTGGCCGGAGAGCGCGCCGGTCATCGTCACGTAGCCGGAGAGAATCGTGGAAAAACCACAGATGCGCTCGCAGTTGCGGGCGTTGACCTTGTGCGGCATCGCGGAGGAGCCGACCTGGCCTTTTTGGAAGCCTTCGGTGAGCAGGCCTTGTCCGGCCATGAGGCGGAGCGTGGTGGCGAAACTCGCGGCGGCGGCGCCGACTTGGTGGAGGGCGGAGACAACCTCGAAATCGAGGGAACGCGGATACACCTGGCCGACGGCGAAGAGCGTGGTTTTGAAGCCGAGGTGTTTGATGATGCCGGCTTCGAGGCGGGCGACTTTTTTGGCGTCGTTGAANNGCGAGCAGCTCCTGGCCAAACATGGCGAAACGTTTGCCGAGGGTGGTCGGCTGGGCGGGCACGTTGTGCGTGCGGCCGGTGAGCATGAGCGTGCGAAATTGTTTGGCGCGCTTGGACAACTTGAGGAGCGCGGCGGCGGTCTTCATGCGCACGACGCCGAGGGAGCGGGCAACCTGGAGCTGCTCGACGTTTTCGGTGAGGTCGCGCGATGTAAGTCCCAAGTGGATACACTCGTGGCCGGAGAGGGCGTTGAAGGCCTCGATGCGGGCCTTGACGTCGTGGAGGGTGACGCGTTCGCGGGCGTCGATGTCGGCGAGGTCGATGTTGCCCTTCACCTTTTCGTAGGCGGCGATGGCCTTGGCGGGGATGTCGAGGCCGAGGTCGCGTTGGGCCTTCATGACGGCGATCCAGTAGTCACGCTCGATGGCGATGCGACCGGTGGGCGACCAGATGTCTTTAATGAGAGGCGAGGCGTAGCGTTCGGCGAGGACGTTGGGAATGGCGGTCGACATGATGAAAAACGAGGAGGCAAGCGGGCGCGGTGGGCGGGCGCAATGCCGGGGTTTGGGTCGTAGGGGGAACGCGGGCGGGCCCGGGGCCGGGGACCAGCGGAGGGGAGGGCGCGCTACGCGCGTCATCGCGAGCAAGCTCGCTTCCCACGGGGGCAGCTTCCCGCAAGGTTCAGGCGGAGAGGCAGCGGACGGCCATTTCGCGGAGGACTTCCTCTTGGTCGTTGGGGCGCTGGACGATCTCTTCGAAGGCGCGGATGAACTCTTGTTGGTTGTCGATCAGGCGGCGGAGCGTCGGAAGTTTGGCGCTGCCGGCGAGTTTGCCGACATACCAGGCGTTTTGACTGAAGAGGTTGTAGGAGCTCTTCTCGGTCACGCCGACGAAGTGATGCGCGTAAGTTGGCGCGGCTTTCGGGAGGCCGTCGAGGCCGCGTCCGCCGATGCGCACTTCGCCGGAGTCCACGAGGGCGCGGACTTGGATGAGGATGCGATTGCGGTTTTGCATCGCGCTGATGATCGGACGGGCATCGCCGCCGGTGAAGAAGTGGTGGTGCAGCGCCTTGAGCGTCCAAGGCAGGTTGCCGCTGAAAAACGCCTCGGCCGCTTCGAAGAAATCGCCTTCGGCGGTGTTGGCGGTGAGTTCGGCTACATGCGCCTCTTCGATGGCGACGGGTTTGCCGGAGGCGGCGGCTTCGTTGGTTTGGGCGAAGGTTGCGAGCTTGCGCGTTTCTTCGATGAGCAGGCGGGTGTTGGCGCCGACTTTGGCGAGAAGCAGTTGCGCGGCGCCTTCGCCAAACGTGACGCCGAGTTCGCGCGCCTCGGCTAAGATGACGCCCGCGAGCGCATCGGCGCCACCTTCGCTGTCGCCGCCGACGAGCGTGAAGTCGGCATTTTTCTCGCACCATTTGGGAAACGCGCGCCGGCGATCGATAGGCGCGGCGGTGATGAGCGCGGCGACTTGGGACGGATCGATCGAGGCGAGGAGTTCCTGTAGATCCGCGACAAGTTTGAGCGTGCCCTCGGCGCGGCCCGTAACGGTGTCGGCGAGGAAGTTGACGTCCTTGAACCAGACGACGCGTTTGCCTCCGAACATGGACACGGTCTGCACGCTTTCGCGGAAGCGATTCAGGGCGCTTTCAACTTCGCCCATGTTGTTGGCGAAACCGCTGATGACCTCGCGGGCAAACTCGTCGGTGACGTCGGCGGTCAACTCGTCGTAGCGCGCCTTGCCCGTCCGGTTGACGAGGTAGTCATCGGCTCCGCAAACGAAGATAAACGGCTTGGCGGCAGACATGGGCGGGCAGTGTGTGAAGGGCGGAGAAATACGTGCAATCCTCAACAGCGGCGGCGCAAGGTCCGATCCGGTTTGTCACTTATTAAGTGACAAATGGGNNGCGGGGTCACGGCGAACGCGGTCATGGCGGTGGCGGGAAATGGCGCGAGGAGTGGAGTAAGTGTATCCGTGCTATCGATACGCGGATCGAGCCATAGGTTCCAGTCGGCGGGAGAGGCGAGGATCGCGGGCATGCGATGATGGATGGGTTCCATCAGGGAATTGGGTGCGGTAGTGACGACGGCGCAGGATTCGTGGGCGGTGCCGTCGGGGGCTCGCCATGTCTCCCAGATTCCGGCGAGGGCAAACGGTTGCTCGTCGCGCAGCCGGAAAAGCCAGGGCTCGCGGGCGTGGCCGTGGCGTTTCCATTCGTAGAAACCGCTGGCGGGGATCAGGCAGCGGCGAAAGCGCGCGGCGTCGCGAAACGTCGGTTTGTCGGCGAGCGTTTCGGCGCGGGCGTTGGTGACGGGCGCGTTGGCGGAACGCGCCCACCCTGGCGTGAGGCCCCAGTGAAGCGCGGTGAGTTCGCGGGCGGGAGGGGAAGCGGCCGCCGTTGAGGTGGCGGGCGCGGCGGCGGTTTTATTGCGAACGGTGATGATCGGGGCGCCGGGCGGGATGTTGTAGCGGGATGCGAGCGCGGCGGAGCCGGTTTCGAGGAGCACGCCGAGTTTGTCGAGGAGCGACTTGGCGTGTGTTTCGAGGAGGACGTAGCGGCAACACATGGTGACGAGTTCCCCTGCGCTCACGCTCAGGGCCACGCAGACGGATTCAGGCGCGGGCGAGCAGGGTCTCGAGAAGGGGCGGCAGGTCGCGCACGCCTTCGAGGGTGAAGAAGCGACCGTTTTCCAAGGGGATCGTGTCGGTGAGTTCGTGCTTCCACGTGAGGTGATACGGCAGGTGCACGGCGGTGCCGCCGATCGCGAGCACGGGGAAGATGTCGGACTTGAGCGAATTGCCCACCATCAGGAAACGCGCCGGGTTGATCACGTGTCGGCGCAGAATCGCGGCGTAGGTGGACTCGTTCTTCTCGGACACGATTTCAACGTGGCGGAAATGTTCGGCGATGCCGGACTTGAGGAGTTTGCGCTCCTGGTGGCGCAGATCGCCTTTGGTGATGAGGAGGAGGCGGTGTTTGGACGCGAGCGCTTCGATGGTCTCGGCGACACCGGGGAGCAACTCGACGGGGTGCGCGAGCATGTCGCGGCCGAGGGCCATGAGCTGGCGAATCTCGTCGGCGCTGATCTTGCCGTCGGTGAGCTGAATCGCGGTCTCGATCGCGGAGAGGGTGAAGCCCTTCACGCCGTAGCCGTAGAGATCGAGGTTGCGCATCTCGGTCTCGTAAAGCGTGGCCTCGACCGTGTCGGCGTCGTGATAACGCGAGAGCATCTCGCGGTAGCGGGCGTGAACGTCCTCAAAAATCGTTTCGTTGTGCCAGAGGGTGTCGTCGGCGTCGAAGCCGATGGCGAGTTCGCGGGAAGACATAGGTGAGGGTGGGTTGAGCAGAGGCGGGGCGGGAGCGCGGAGCAAGCAGTGAGATGGAGCGACGGGCAGGGAGGGGTGGTGTTTCGGTCCCATGGGCTGGAAGCCCATGCCACTTCAGAAGAGATCGAGTTGTCCGTCGGGGTCGAGGCGGCGGAAGTGCGCCGTGCTCAATTCAACTGGGTCGCGATTGAGGCCGGCGCGGCGGGCGGCCACGCGAAAAAGGCTGCGTAGTTGTTCGGCGAATACGCCTTCGCCTTCGAGGCGCGCGCCCCAGGCCGGGTCGTTGAGTTTGCCTCCGCGAAGGTCGCGCAGGCGGTCGAGCACGCGGGCTTTTTTGGTCGGCGCGTGGTCGTCGAGCCATTGGGTGAACACGTCTTTGACGGTGTGCGGTAGCCGCAGGAGCACGTAGCCGCAGGAGCACGTAGCCGGCGGAGCGGGCGCCGGCTTGCGCGGCGGCGGCGAGGATCGCGGGCAACTCGGTGTCGGTGAGCCCGGGAATCACCGGTGCGACCATCACGCCAACGGGAATGCCGGCGTCGGCGAGCTGGCG
>DFYA01000209.1:14875-39915 GCA_002382525.1 Opitutaceae bacterium UBA4094 | reverse complement strand
ACTTCGAGGCAGGCACGCGTGAGGCGAAAGCGGCGCTCGGCGGGTTGATAACAATCGGTGATGCCGCTCAGCGCGACGGGCTGCGGTTTCCAGCGGGGCGAGGCGAGCGCGGCGCGGAGCAGCTCGGGTGCGCGGCGTTTGACCATGATCTTGGTCTCGAAGGCGAGGCCGCCGTCCCAGCCGAGGTAGTCGTGAGTGGGCCGGGCGTAACAGTAGGCGCACCCGTGTTCGCAGCCGCGGTAGGGGTTGAGCCCCATCGAGAGCGAGAGGTCGGGGCTGTTGATGGGATTGAGAATGGATTCGCTGGCGTCGTCGTAGAACTGCGTGCGTGGGTCGGGAGAGAAGTCGTGGTCGGGGCCCGGATCGGCATCGGGATCGGGCGCAAGGTGGAGGCGCTCGAAGCGGTAGGGCACCGACAGCGCCGTGCCGCGTCCGGGGAGGGCGGAGGGGCGCGGGTCGTCGGCGGGCTGCATGGCGGGGAACGTGCGTAGGATTGCCGCGGGTGCAAGGGGCGGGGCTGCAGGCCACGGACCACTCGCTCACGCTCGCGGCTACGGGCACGAAGAGGTTGCGCGGCACGCTGCGCGGGGCAGAGTGTCCGCTTTCGCGCCCATGAAGTTTATCGTCCGTTTCGTTTTGTTGATGTGCTGGCTGTCGGCGGTGTGTGTGCACGCCGATGACAAGGCCGTGGAGTCGCTGAAACGGCTCGTGGAGCGGCAGCGGGTGTTGCTCGCCGAAGCAGCCAAAAAAACCGAACTCGTCGAGATGGAGGATCTGCGCGGGCGTTTTCAGGACTTGGTGTTCGACTACGAAGCCTACATCAAACGGCATCCGAAGGAGCCGGCGGGTTATGTGAGTTATGCGCTGCTGCTCGGCCAGCCGGTGATCGACGAACGCAAGCGTGCGGCGGCGCTGCTGCTCAAGGCCAACCAGCTCGACCCAAATCTGCCGCTGGTGAAGAACCAGCTCGGCAACTACCTTGCCGAGGAGGGCAAACCGCTCGACGCGCTCAACTACTACCTCGCGGCCGTGAGGCTCGCGCCGGAGGAGCCACTTTATCACTACCAGATCGGCGTGCTGCTGACGGAGGCGCGGGAGGACTTTGTGAAGAGCGATGCCTGGACGCGCACGACGCTCGACGAGGCGATGCAGGAAGCGTTTGAACGCGCGTCGGCGCTCGCGCCGGGCAATGCGGCGTATGCGTATCGTTTTGGCGAATCGTTCTACGATCTCGAGCGCTCCGAATGGTCGGCGGCGTTGGCGTTTTGGCGGACGTTTGAGGAGAAGGTGAGTTCGCCCATCGAGAAGGAGACGATCCGCCTGCATCAGGCCAACGTGTTGATCAAACAGGAGAAATTTTCCGAGGCGCGCGGCGTGCTCGCGACCGTGGGCGAGCCGGCGCTGCAGGCGCAGAAACAAAAGCTGGTTGCGCAGCTGGACGCGGGCGCGAAGAAATAACGCCCTCGGTGCAAGGCCGCTTTCGGAACTCCTGATTACTGATGCTGAACAAACTCGAACGACTCTTCGGCCGCTTTGCCATTGCGCGGCTGCCGCTGTATCTGGTGATGGGGCAAGTGGCGGTGTATTTGCTCTGGATGATGGGCTCGATCAGTCTCGACGGGCTGGCGCTGTATCCGGCTCTGGTGAAGCAAGGCGAGGTGTGGCGGTTGTTGTCGTTCTTCTTTGTGCCGCCGCCGGCGAGCCCGCTGTTCATCGCGTTCGCGTGGTATCTGTTTTATCTGATGGGCACGTCGCTCGAGGAGTATTGGGGCGTGTTTCGGTTTAACCTGTTCATCTTGGTCGGGGCGGCGTTGTCGATCGCGCTCGGGTTCGCGACGCCGTTCGACCCGGTGTCCAATGCGTTTGTGGCGGGCTCGGTGTTTTTGGCGTTCGCGTATCTGAATCCGGATTTTCAGCTGGCGCTGTTTTTTATCCTGCCGGTGCGCATCAAGTGGTTGGCGCTCTTCACTTGGGTGCTTTACGCGGTTCAATTCGTGACGGGCGACTGGTCCACGCGCTGGGGGATCGTGGCGGCGACGGGTAACTTCCTCCTGTTTTTCGGCAGCGACATCGTGCAGAGCATGAAGGCAAACCGCCGTCGCATGGCCGTGCAGGCGGAGCGGTTTGCGAAATCATCGGGTGCGGCGGAGCCGCGGCACCGGTGTTTCGTGTGTTCGAAAAACAGCAACACGCACCCGGACTTGGATTTCCGCTACTGCTCGAAATGTTCGGGCGACCAGTGCTACTGCCCGGATCATATCTCGAACCATGAGCATGTGACGGAGGAACCGAAGCGCTGACGCTGGGTCGGCTGCTCGGTTTGTTAACCTTATCATTTCTTTTTCTGTTCAAGCGGCGGTTCGGCTGCTTTGGGTAGAACCGCGCTTTACGCCGATTTAACAATCGTGGCTTCCTCCTCTAAAAAAACCAAACCCCGGCAGGCGTCCGTCGCCAAGAAAAAGATTCCTTCGCGGACTCCCGTCACGCTCGGGGACTGGTTGAAGCACGCCATCGCGCGCTACAAGGAGACCAACGCCGCCCTCGGCCAAGTGGCCACCAACGCGCACGACGAGGCGCTCTACCTGTTGTTGCGCACGCTGGCCCTGCCGCTCGACAGCAAGCCGTCGGTGTTGAAGCGCAAGCTCTCGACCGGCGAGGTCATGGCGGTGGAAAACGTGTTGGCGCGCCGGCTCGATCTCCACATGCCGGCGGCGTATATCACGCGCGAGGCGTTCCTCGGCGAATACCGTTTCTACGTGGACGAGCGCGTGATCATTCCGCGCAGTTACTTTTTGGAAATCATCCCGCAGCAGCTCAACGCCTGGCTGCCGGATCCGACCAAAGTGAAACGCGTCGTGGACGTGTGCACCGGGTCGGGCTGCCTCGCGATCTTGCTGGCGCACCATTTTCCCTCCGCAAAGGTAGACGCCATCGACCTGTCGCCCGACGCGCTGGACGTGGCGCGGATGAACGTGCGCAACCATAAGCTGACCCGTCGCCTTACTTTGCACGAGAGCGACGTGTTCGACGCGGTGCCGAAAGTGAAATACGACGTCATCCTGAGCAATCCGCCGTATGAACCGAGCGCGCATTGCAAGGCCTTGCCGCCGGAGTTTCACCACGAGCCGCTGATGGCGCTCGATGGCGGTAAAGACGGCTTGGACATCATCCGCAAACTGCTGCGCCAAGCACGCGACCGTCTGCAGCCGCACGGCGTCGTGCTGATCGAAGTCGGCGGTTTGCAGGAGGCGATGGACCGCGAGTTCAAGGCGCTGGATCTTTACTGGATGCATACGGCCGACGGCTGCAATTGCGTGTGCCTGATCCAAGCCGGCCGGTTGCGGGCGTGGAAAGGCTGAGGGCGGTGGCTGTATTATTCCTAACCGATCAAGTCAGATCGTAGGTGGATGGGCGCGTCCCTGCGCCCGTGGATCGAATGTCCGGGGACACGAAAACGGGCGCAGGGACGCGCCCATCCACCTCGGGGTCAAAAAGCTTCGGCGTGTCGGTCTCAGAACGGCTCACTTGGCCTTCCAGAAAAGCGCGATGAGCATGAAGCCGAGGGAGCTCACGAGGAAGAGGCCGATGAGCGCGAAGCCGTTTTCGTTGCCGTTGAGGAGCATTGCGAGTCCGCCCGCGCCGAGCACCGCGAGGAGCGCCGTGCCGATGCCGAAAACCCACGCGCGGAGTCCCGTCGCGAGCGTCGTCGTGGCGACAAACGCCGAGATATATGCGGCGATCTGCGTCGCCAGCAAACCGTGCGCGCCGCCGGTGCTCCACCAGATCAGCGCCGCGATCACGAAGAGGAACGAGGCACCGAAGACCAGCCCGCCGGCGCGTTCACGCCGCGTGAGCACCTGACGTCCGAACCGGTCGAAGAGGAGCGTGAAGTTGAACATCGGGACCGATGTCCACGACAGGTAGATAAACCCGTAAAACAACACCTGTAGTGGAACCACCACTACAATCAAATCGGGGCGCGTCTCGGCGAGATTGCGCACGATGCGATTGCCGAACATCACGCCGATGATGAACGCCCACTGGATCTTTTGGCTCATGCGGCCCATCCAGAGGAAGTAGGCGAGCATGCCGCGGTAGATCGGGTTGCGGGCCTTCAAGGCCTCCAGCAATCCTTGGCGCGCGTAGTCGAGCGAGGCGTCCAGGCGGAGGGCTTCGCGGAAGTGTTCCTGGGCGAGGCGCGGGTCGTTGCGATGAAGGGCGTTCCAGCCTTGGTTGGCGTGGGAGAAGGCGTCGTTGGGATTGCGCGAGAGAGAGCCGTGGACGGTGTTCACGGCCTCTTCTTTGCGGCCGAGGCGCACGAGGGCCATGGCGCGGAGATTGGCGGCGCCGGTGTTCTCGGGGTCGAGGCGCAGCGCTTTGTCGGCGGAGGCGAGCGCGGCGGACCAATCGGAGCGTTGCAGGTGAATCGACGCCTCGAGTGCGAAGTGATCGGCATCGTCGGGATCGATGCGAATGGCTTCGGCGACGGCGGCGAGGGCGGGTTTGAATTTGTTGAGGTCGCGCAGGACGACGGCGTGCACGTAGTGGGGAAACGCCCAGTCGGGTGCGAGGCCGACGGCGGTGGTGGCGGGTTCGAGGGCGTCGGCGGGACGGTCGAGGCGCAGGCGGCAGAGGGCGAGCGTGGCGTGGATCTCGGCGTTCCCGGGCGACGCGGCGAGCGCGGGCATGAGTTCGCGTTCGGCATCGGCCGGACGCGATTGTTGAAGGAGCAGGCGGGCGCGTTGAAGTTGGGCGCTCATTTTTTCAGCTTCAGGTAGTCGAGCACGTCGTCGTAGAGACCGCTTTGGTTGGCGTAGAGGGCGTAGTTGCGGGCGCTCTCGAACCAGTCGCGGGTGGTCGGGCGGTGTTGCTTCACGCCTTCGAGCACGTCGCGCGTGCCGACGGGGCGGATCTTGCCGCTCTTCATCGCGTCGCGCAGGAGCGACTCGACGGCGAGATCGACGACCGCCTTCAGGTCGGCGCCGGAGTAGCCTTCCGTCTTTTTGGCCACGGCTTCGAAATCGAGTCCATCGACGGGTTTGCCTTTGAGGAGGAGTCGGAGGATCGAGGCGCGCGCGGCGAGGTCCGGCGGGGGCACGAAGAGGATGCGATCAAAACGACCCGGGCGGCGGAAGGCGCTGTCGAGATGCCACGGGGCGTTGGTCGCGGCGAGGATGAGCACGCCGTCGTTGTTGGTATCGACGCCGTCGAGTTCGCTGAGGAACTGGTTGATCATCTGGCGTCCGCCGCTCTTGAGCATGTCGGTGCGGTTGGCGCCGAGGGCGTCCACTTCGTCGAAGAACAAGACGCAGGGCGTATGGGAGCGGGCCTGTTCGAAGAGGGCGTGGAGGTTTTTTTCGCTCTGGCCGATCCACATGTCCAACACGTCGCTGATGCCCACGCTGATGAAGCCGGCGTTGACTTCGCCGGCGGTGGCGCGGGCGAGAAACGTTTTGCCGCAGCCGGGAGGTCCGTAGAGGAGGATGCCGCCGCCGGCTTTTTTGCCGTAGGCTTTGAAGAGGTCGGGCTGCTGGATCGGCAGGATGATCTTCATGCGGACCTCTTCTTTCACGCGGTCCATGCCGCCGATGTCGGCGAAGTTGATGGCGGGGCGTTCGATCTCGACGTGCGGATCGGACGGAAGATCGCCAACGGGCAAGCGTTCGCGTGAATCGTCGTCGTTGTCGGCGTCGCGCCACGCTTCGCCTTCGGATGCGGCTGCCGGGTTTTCGCTCGGGGGGAAAGGCGGGTGAGGCGCAGATGAGGAGGCGGACGGCTTGGCCGGGGACGGTTTCGTAGGCGTGGACGCGGAGGGAAGATGGGGCGCGAGTTCCTCTTCGAGGGAAGCATCTGTGAGCGGCGGATTGGCGGTGCGGGCGCGCTGGTAGAGGCGGGCGGCGAAGCGGTGTTCGCCGGCTTGCAGCGCGAGGCGTGCGTGGAGCACGAGGGCGTTGGCGGGGGCGGTTTCGGCGGGAGTGATGCCTTCGACGATGACGAGGGCGGCGCTGCGTTTGCCGAGGTGGTAGAACGCGGAGGCGAGGCCGAGCTTCGCGGCGAGGTTGTCGGGCGCGAGGGCGAGGCCGCGTTTGAAGAGGCTTTCGGCTTCGGCGAAGCCTCCGAGCTTGAGCACGGTTTCGGCGACGTGGAGCAGCAGCGGGGCGTTGTCGGGGGAGAAACGCAGGGCGTCGCGGAGCGGGGCGGGGATCAAGTCGGAGGAAAGAGGGTCGTCGGCGGACATGAGGCGAAAAGTAAAACGGGGATGGGATGGTGACGACCGAGAGAAAACGAAACAGACGACACGGAGGTCGTCCCTCCCTGGGCGGGTCAGCGCGTGAGGTCGTAGAGGGCGTAACCGGCGAGCAGGTTCGGCAGGAGGCTGCTGGTGGTTTTCCAGTCGCCGCCGAGGTGGGCGCGGCGCGCGATTTTGAGTTTTCTCAATGCGCAGAAATCCTCGAAATCGGCGATGCTCGCGGGGTTGGTCGGACGACTCTCATACCACGCGGTGGTGTAAACGGCGTTGCGCGGTTTGCGTCCGAGGAAGAAGGCGGCGGTGCGGTTCTTCCAGTAACCGTGGTTCACGAAACCCACTGTAATGGTGCGGCCAATACGCAGCGCCTGTTCGATGATCGCGCCGGGATCGGGCAATTCTTCGAGCGTGCGTGAACAGATCACGCGGTCGAAGTGGTTTTCGGGAAGTTCGCGCATGAGGGCCATCATGTCGCCTTGATACGCGGTGAGGCCGCGCCGGACGCAGGCGGAGATCTTGTCGAAATCGAGATCCACGCCGACCGCATGCACCTTCTTGGTTTGCGCGAGGTAATCGAGGAGCACGCCGCGTCCGCAGCCGAGGTCGAGCACGCGGGCGCCGGGTTCGACCCAGTCGGCGATGATCTGCATATCGACGCTGCGTTTGATCTGGGAGTGCTTGGCCATGGCGGGTGCGGTGCGTGGGCGCGGTTCAGTTAAGGAACCCACGCACGAGGTCGTAGAGCTGGGGCGATTCGAGGAGGAACGAATCGTGTCCAAGGTCGGTGGCGAGTTCGGCGTAGCTCACGCGTTTGCCGGCGCGCAGGAGGGCGAGGGCGATGGCGCGGTTTTGGTCGGGCGGAAACAACCAGTCGCTGGTGAAGCCAACGACGAGCGTGGCGGCTTGCACCTCGGCGAACGCCTTTTCGAGCGAGCCGTGGGTGGCGGCGAGGTCGAATTGGTCGAGGGCGCGCGTGATGTAGAGATACGAGTTGGCGTCGAAGCGGTTGATGAAGCTTTGGCCTTGATAGCGCAGGTAGCTCTCGACCTCGAAGCGCACGTCGAAGGTGGCGGTCGGCGCGGTGGGATCGACGCCCTCCATGGAGAGTTCGGAAACGTCCTCGGCGGGCGTGGCGGGCGCGACCGCCTTGCGGTGGGCGGCCACGGCTTTGCGTCCGAACTTACGGTCCATCGACGCGTCGGAGAGATACGTGATGTGCGCCATCATACGAGCGATGGCCAAGCCCACGCGCGGGCCGCCGCTCTTTGGATAAAACCCGTGGTTCCACTCGGGGTCCTGCAGGATCGCTTGGCGGCCAACCTCGTTGAAGGCGATGGCTTGCGCGCCTTCGCGGGCGGTGGTGGCCATGGCGAGCGCGCGTTGCACGAAGGCCGGGTATTCGATCGACCACTGGAGCACCTGCATGCCGCCCATCGAGCCGCCGATGACGGCGTAGAGGGAGGCGACGCCGAGCGAGTCGAGCCAGCGCTTCTGGGTGCGCACCATGTCGCGGATGGTGACGGCAGGGAACGTGATGCCGTAGGCGCGGCCGGTGCGCGGGTCGATGGACGACGGCCCGGTGGATCCTTGGCAGCCGCCGATGACGTTGCAGCAGAGGACGAAAAACTTGTTGGTATCGAGCGCCTTGCCGGGGCCGATGAGGTTATTCCACCAGCCGGGCTTGCGATCGCCGAGCGAGTGAATACCGGCGCAGTGGTGGTCACCGGAGAGTGCGTGGCAGACGAGGACGGCGTTGTCGCGGGAGGGGTTGAGGCGGCCGTAAGTCTCGTAGCGCAACGTGAAGCCGGGGATCGACTGGCCGTTGTCGAACGTGAATGGCTCGGTGGATACGAAGTCGCGCGGCTCGACGAGGCCGACCTCTCCGGGTTCGGAGCGGGCGGGGGCGTGCGAGAGATCGTCGGCGTCGTTCATAAAGCGAGGACGGAAACAACGGAGCGCGCCCGAAAATGGCAAGAGGGGAGCGGGCGGCGCCCGTGTTGCATTGGAGGCACAGCCGCTGTGAGTTCTCCGTATGAACTCTTCTCCTTTGGTCTGGGCGGTGTTGGCGGTGGTTGGCGCAGTGGGCCTGACGGGCTGCGGTAAGTCGGAGCCGAAGGCCGCCGAGCCGGCCGTCGCGGTCACGCCCGCAGTGGAGCAGCCCATGACGCCCGCCGCCGGCACGAGCCACACTCCCGTGCCGGAACCGGTGGAGCTGCGGGCGGCGGCCGTTGCGCCGACCGTTGCAAGCGTGCCCGCTCCGGAGACGGCGGTCCTGGCGACGCCGGTGAAGGTTCCGGATTTGCAGACGGCATCGGTCAAGCGGTTGGGTGAACTCGCGACGCGGGCGCTGACCAACCTAGGTGTCGCGACGGCGGCGACCTCCCCCGCGTTGTCCGAGCAGGTGAACGCGGTGAAGACGTCGATGGCGGCGAACGACGCGAAGGCGGCCTTGGCTTCGTTGGGTGGCGTCAATCAAGCGGTCAAGGGCAACGCCGGCGCCGAAGGCATGGCGGCGTCCGTGACGCAGTTGGTAAGCGCGTGGGCGCTGAAGCAGGGCTTCGATGTGGCGAAGATCTCCGGCGTGCTTGGGGCGTTGCAGAAACAAGACTACGCGGCGCTCGCGACGCAGGCGTCCGGCGTGATGGCGCAAGGCGGCGTGACGGGGGAACAACAGGACCTCTTGAAAGGCGTGCTCAACGCCTACGGCATCGACGCCACCAAGGCGGCGGGCGCGGTCGGCACCGTCAAGGGGCTGTTCGCCAAGTAAGCCGCAGCCCGTCGGAGTGCGCGGGCGGAACGACGTCGGTCTTGCGACCGACTTGAGCACGCGTTGGGCTCGGCGGCATGGTTTTAACGCGTGCGTTTGGGCGGATGTCGCTGGGGCTGTTCATCGCGAGCCTGCCCGTTTGGGCGGTGGACGAGCCGGAAGACGGCGCATTGGCGCCGCTCGTGCCGGTGGAGTGGACGCCGGACGGTCGGCCGATCTTCACGCATCGGTTGGAGGTTTCGGGTCGGATGATTCGTTTCGCGGGCGAGACGCCTCCGGCGGAGGGAGCGCTGGCGTTTCTGTCGGACGACGTCGCATTGCGCACGGGCAAGGTGACGTTGAGTGGAGAGCAGGCGGACGCGGTGCTGGAAGAGTTGGCGCTCGTGACGGGGCAAGAGGTGGCATCGACGCCGCGGGTGTCGCAGGCACTCGGGAAGGCGGCGAGCATGTGGATCGCGCGCGAGCTCCGTTATCCGACTGGCTGGACAAAAAACACGGCGGCCGGTGGCGGTTGGATCGCCTCGAATATCGAGACGCGCAATGACGGCGTGGGCATTCGGGCGGATTCCCGGCTCGTGACGGACGGACGTATCCAGTTAACAGTGACGGTGGAGCGATCGGAGTTCGAGGGTCTGGTTGAGCACGCGGAACCCACCGCGAAGAGCACGGCACTCCCGGGGTTCCTTGCCTCGCTCAACGCCAAGCCCGGAGCGAAGCAGCCGCCGGTTGATATGGGGCCGCATGCCGCGCCGTTTTTTGAGCCGGTGTTTTCGACGCGCACGGTGACCGCGAAGGTTCGAATGAAGTCCGGCGAGACGGTGGTGTTGCGCGGCGAAGGCAGCCAGGGTGAGTCGGGCGCGGGCGCGGCGAACTCAAAATCCGAGACGCTGTTGGTATTCATCACCGCCAAGGCAGAGCCGCTCCGGCGCTGAAGCGCGGGCGGCGTGTCTCGGTTAAGCGCGAACCGCTCAGGTCGCGGTTGCGACGAGGTGGATGAAGTAGGCGATCGCGCCCACGAAACCGAGGATGAGTGTGCGCAGGATCCAGACTGCGGCGTCAGCCTTGCGCGGCGTCGCCTGATTCATGATTTCGCCGGCGTGGTCGTTGCCCAGGTAGGCGGTGAGCACCTCGTGCGTGTGGTCCGAGCCGCCGCGCGCGTTGTGCCAAAGGCTGATCGGGGTGTAGATGATGCCCCAAGGAAAGCCCCACCAGCCAAACAAGAGGGAGCATGCGCCGCACCCCAAAGCCCCGAGGCCGGTGGAGCGGTTGGCGCGCACGTAGGGCTTGGCGGAGAGAAAAGTAGCATGCTGCGCCCAAGCCCCGTAGCTCGCGTGCCTGCGGGCGCTCACGCGTTCAGCACCAACGTCACCGCGTCCATCAGCTTGGTCGCGGTGAAGGGTTTCTCCAGCGTGTGCAGGGCGCCGAATCTTTCGGCGAGGTCGAGGTAGCTGGAGGCGCCGACCATGCCTCCGCCGGACATGGCCATCACCTTCAGCAGCGGATGGCGGCGTCGCAGCTCAAGAATCACTTCGAGGCCTTCTTTGCCGGGCATGATGATGTCGGTGATCATCAGATCGAACTCCTCCGCTTCCACCGCCGCCAGAGCCTTGATGCCGTTCGTGGCAGTGACGACCGAATGCCCCGCGTCTTCCAATAGCTCACGCTGGATGTTCAAAAACTCCACATGATCATCAACGAGGAGAATGCGGCTCATGGAAAAGGGCGTCGGGCATGGTTTGGCTGATCGCCGCCTGCACCACAAGCCTCGGCAAGGCGCGACCGGCGCGTATGACGGCGCGCGCCTCGTTTGTTAGGGATTGAAAGGTGAATCGTGTAGGCCGTCCGCTTGTGGACGCGGGCCCGGATCGCGAGCAAACTCGCGGCCTACGGGATCACTGCATCCTTTGGCTCAGAAGAACGTCAGGTAGTTGTCCTCGCCCATGCGCTTGATGAGGAGCGCCAACTCCATCGCGTGGTAGTCGCCCCACATCGAGGATTCGCCGCAGGGGACCTTCTGGCCTTTCGGAATGTGGTCCCAGCCGTTGGGGCGGTGATAGACGCTGTGGAGGATCAGGCCTTGGTGCTTCGGGTCGGCGGAGAGATACGTGTCGGAGAACAGCGAGCTGGCGACCGTGAGGCCGGCTTGCGTGTAATGTTTGCCGGCGGCCTTTTCGCCTTTCGCGGTGAGCCAGTTGCCGAGGCGGAGAAAACCTTGTGCGGCGATCGCTGCGGCGGAGCTGTCCACGGGCTCGAACGCGTTGAATGGATCCGCGGGTTTTTTGGTGATGTCACCCAACGCGGCCCAGTTGAGCGCGGCGCTGTCCCAGTAGGGAATGCCGTCTTTCGCGGAGTAGCCGTCGATGTAGTAGTCGCTCGTCGCCATCGCGGTTTCGAGGAAAAGGTTCGTGACCGCGCGGCGTCCGCCGACCGCGTCGAGTTCGGAGCCTTTGATGGTATCGAGGAACTCAAGCTGCTCGGCGTAACCGGCGATGATCCAGGCGGCGCCGCGCGTCCAGGTGGTGAACGGCGAGTAACCTTGTTGCGAGGACGGGCAGCGAAACTGGCCGTCGTTGCGATTGAACACCGACTCGTGGGCAACGCGTCCGCGCACGTCGTAGCTGTCGCGGCCTTGTCCGAAGAACACGTTGTAGCGCGCGGTGGTCGCGGCGTGTTCGATCGCGCGGTGGAGGAGGTTGATGGACTTGTCGCCTTCGCCCATCAGCGAGTGGCCGAGTTGGTGCGCGACGACGAGCGAACGCATGGAGCGGATCGTGTCGGCGAAGAGCGACTGCGGGCCGTTGAAGGAGTAAACGTAGCCGGAGGGCTTCACTCCGGGCACGCCTTTGACGGGCGACCACGGATCGTTCTGGTTGGTGGTGGCGTGGCGGGCCGCCTGAACGGCGCCGGAGACCTTGAGCGCGAGCTCGGTGAAGTTGAGTTCGTCCTGGTTGAAAGGGATTTTGCCCTCGAACATCAGGCGGCGGAGATTGCCGTAGGTGGAGACGTTGTTGAAGCCATGGTCGTGCACGCCGATGTGCGAGACGTGCGAGGCCATGAGCTGCACGGTTTTCTCGCGGCCGAGCTTCAGGAAACGATCTTCGCCGGTGGCGTCGTATTGCAGGAACGCCATGCCGAACTGGAAGCCCTGCGTCCATTCGGTCCAGCCGCGCGAGGTGTATTTGCCCTTCACGGTGAAGACGGGCGTGCCCTTGGACGGGTCCCAGGATTTGTTGATCGAATCGATCTTTTGACCGGCGAGTTCAAACACGCGGTCAACTTTCTTCTGGAGCTTGGCGGGGGTCAGCGTGACGTCGATTTTCATGGTAAATGGAAGCGGCCAGCGTGCGTCGCGCTTGGTTTCGCAACAAGCGCCAACTGCCAGCACAAATCCGCTCTCCAAGCACAAAACCGATTCGTTTCCCTCGCAACGCATCTGCCTCCGCGCCGCTTGCGCCTTCGTTCGAACCCACCAACCTGACGCACTCGTCTCGTGCCCGCCGCGCTCTTTGCCGACAAGGCGGTCGCCGCTAAGATACACGAGAGCATTCGCGCCGGCGTCTCCTGGCACGGGGAAGCCGACATCAAAACAAGAGACGGGAAAATCATCCCTGCCTTTGTTCGCGCGGACATCATCCGCGACAACGCTGGCAACCCCATCGGCATCTTTGGCGTTTTTAGCGACATCACGGAGCGTCTTGCCGCCCAGCGCGTCTTGGCCGAGGAACGCGAACGCTCCGCCCGTGCCCAACGCCTCGAATCCCTCGGCATGCTTGCCGGGGGCGTTGCCCACGATTTCGGGAACCTGCTCACCATTATCATCGGCAACGCCGGCATCCTTCAATCGATGAGCGCCACGCTTCCCGCCGGCGCGGTCAAGCGCACCAACGAAATCGAGTCCGCCGCGTGGCGCGCCCAAGAACTCTCGAAGAACCTCCTCGCGTTCGCGCGCGGATCGGCACCGCAACTGCAGCGCATCACCCTCGGCCCGCTCATCGCGGAAGCCGCGCAAGGCGCGGTGCGTCACGCGTCGGTGGAGCTCACGCTTGAAGTCGCGCCGGATCTCGCCGCCGTGAAAGCAGACCCCGTCCAGCTCGACCAGGTGATCTCCAACCTGTGCGTCAACGCCGTGCAGGCCATGTCCGCCGGCGGCCGGCTGCGGGTGGCCGCGGCAAACGCCGCCGGTTGGCAGGGGCCGTCGTCGGGTTCGCCGTTCGACCGGCCGGTTGTGATCGTGACGATTGCCGACAGCGGGAGCGGTATTCCGGCGGAGGTGTTGCCGCGCATCTGGGAGCCATTTTTTACCACGAAGTCAAAAGGCACCGGCCTCGGCCTCGCGACGGTTTACGCGGTCGTGAAAAAACACGGAGGCAACATCACGGTGGAATCGTCGCGCGACACGGGCACGACATTCATGCTCACGTTGCCCGCCATCAAGAGTGAGCCTGCGACGCCGGCGCTTGCCGCCGATGACGTGATGTTGATCGGGTGACGCGCTCGTTGCCCCGCCCGGGCGCCGGCCAAGTCCGTGCAAAACCCCGCCTTGACACGCTCCGGGGGCTTCGGCACTTCAGTCACCTCTTAACCACTTAAAAGTATGCAACCCACCTTCCGCCCGCACCGCCTCAAGCGCGCCCGCAAAATCGGTTTCTTTGCCCGTAAAGCCACCGTCGGCGGCCGTAAAGTTCTCGCGAACCGCCGCCGCAAAGGCCGCAAACGGCTGACCGTCGTCTAAGCACGCGGCCGCTCGCGCCGCTGTTATTTCCCTGCCTGACATGCGTTTTCGCGCCGAGCAACACCTGCGGCGCCAGTTGGATTTCCAGCATGTCCGCACCCACGGGCGCCGCCACGACTGCGGCGCCTTTATGCTTTGGTATGCCCGACAGGCGCCGACGCGCCCCGTAGCGGGAAGCGTGAGCGACCCGGGCCCCGAGGCCGCGAGCGTCAGCGAGTCGATCTCGCCGTCCGCCGCCGCGCCAACCGGCCCGTCACCGGTCGCACGTCCCGAAAAAAAATCGGCTCCCGCGCGTCTGGGCGTGGTCGCGTCTCGCTCCGCAGTGGGCAACGCGGTTCAGCGGGCCCGCGCCAAACGCCGGTTGCGCGAGGTCTTCCGGGCTCATCAGCAAGGAGTGCCGGAGGGTTACGATATTCTGCTCGTCGCCCGTCACGCGCTCAATCGGCTTGAATATCGCGAGATCGAACGAAGATTCGCCGACGCCTGTCGCAAAATTTTCCCGTCCGCCCGAGACTGATGCCATCCCGCCTCCCATCGCCGATCACTTTCGTCCTGCGCCTGCCTGCGCGCGGACTGCTCGGCCTCGTGTGGCTGTATCAACACACGCTCTCGCCCGTGATCCCGGCGGTGTTTGGTCCGGCGTGCGCCTGTCGCTTTCATCCGACCTGTTCGCATTATGCGGCGGAAGCGGTTCGCGTCCACGGCGCCCTGCGCGGCGTCTGGCTGACGGCCTGCCGCCTGCTTCGTTGCACGCCGCTTCACCCGGGCGGCCTCGATCCGGTGCCGGCCCGCCGCCGCGCCAGTCGCCCCGTTTGCACGCGGGGCTGATTTTTTGTTTTTCCGACTTTCCTCCGCTTCGACTCAGTCACTCACCTCTTTCTTCATGGATAAAAAGAACACGACCATTGGCGTCCTTCTCCTGCTCGTCGGGTTTGCCACTCTCTACATGGCCCCGCGTCCGGAGCCCCTCGCCCCTCCGGCCGCGCAGCCGAGCTACACGCCCGCTGTCGAAACCGCCGACGGCCAGCCCGTCGCCCCGGGTCAACAGCCGGCCATCAGCGCCCCGCCTGCGCCGTCCGCGACGTTTGCCCCGCTCGTCGGAGTCAATGCCGACGCGACCATCAGTGTGCTGGCCAACGACCACGTCGAGGTGCGCTTCACCGATTTCGGCGGCGCCATTCGTGATGTCGCCTTCAAGCACTACGCCGCCACCTACGGGAGCGAAGAGCCGTTCGTCTTCAACCGCCTTCACGCCGCCCCGATCCTCGCCTTTAACGATTTCCCCGGCCTCGATCACCGCACGCGTTTCACTTTGGTCAGCGCGACCGAAAACGAGGTCGTTTACCGCGCCGTCTTCGAGGACCGCATCGAGGTCACCCGTCGTTATGTCGTGCGTTCGTCCGATGACACCACCGGCGATCCCTATCGTATTCGCCACGAGACTACATTTCGCAATCTCACCGAGCAGACCACGCCTCTTCCGCGCACGGCGCTTAACCTAGGCACCGCCAGCCTCATCGACGGCAACGACACCGGCCAATACCTGAACATCGCCACCTACGACGGTGAAGATGCCCGCTTCATCGACCGCGGCGATCTGACGAGCGGGTTCCTCAGCTCCGTCGGCATTGGCAATCGCGCCGACCTTCCTTTCCTCGAGCGCACCGAGCGCACGGTGTGGGCTTCGGTGAAGAACCAGTTCTTCGCCACGATCTTCACGCCCGAGCAGCCCGGAGTCGGCGTGCTCGTCCGCCGTATCGAGCTGCCTCCGCTCCCGGGCTCGATTTATCCCACCGTCGGCATGACCGCGTCCTCGCGCTTTGATCTGCCCGCGCTCGCGCCCTCGGCCTCCACCGTGCTCGTCGGCGAGCTCTATGTCGGCCCGAAGGAATACACCCGCCTCGACACCTTCGCCCAGCGCGAAGACCTCATCATGCAGTTCAGCTACGGCATGGGGAAAATCTTCCTCAGCGGCATCGTCGCACCGACGCTCAACAAGCTGATGAAGTGGACCTACGGCTTCGTGCAGAACTGGGGCATCGCGATCATCCTCATGACGATCCTGCTCAAGGTCATCTCGCTGCCCTTCACGCTCGCCGCGTCGAAGTCGGCCAAGCGCATGCAGAAGCTCCAGCCGCTCATGCAGGCGGTGCGCGAGAAGCATAAGGACAATCCGCAGAAGATGAACCAGGCCATCATGGAGATCTTCAAGGAGCACAAGGTGAACCCGGCCGGCGGTTGTATCCCGATTCTCATTACGATTCCGCTCTTCATCGGTTTCTTCACGATGTTGATGGGCACCGCCGAACTGCGTTTCCAGAGCTTCCTCTGGACGAAGGACCTCTCCGCTCCCGACACCGTGTGGCGCGTCTTTGGCCTCCCGATCAACATCATGCCGCTGCTCATGGGCGTGACGATGTATTACCAGATGAAGCTCACGCCGTCGCCCACGACGGACAACATGCAGGCGAAGATCTTCAAGTTCATGCCGTTCTTCTTCACGGCGATCTGCTACAACTTCTCCGCCGCGCTCGCCCTTTATTCGACGATCAACGGTCTCTTCACGATCGGTCAGCAGATCGTGGTCAACAAATACACCAAGGAAGCTCCGATTCCGACCCCGCTCGGCGTTCCCAGCGGGACCGGCAAAGGCGGCAAAAAAATCAAGAACGTCACGCCTTCAAAGAAGAAGTAATCAGTAGCGACTAGCGGTTAGCGAGCATGCCAAACCGGTAACGCCTCCGACTACCCGCTAGTCACTAATTCCTAAGCAATGGCCGGCCATAACAAGTGGTCCAAAGTTAAGCGCCAAAAGGCCGTCACCGACGGCCGCAAGGGCAAGGTTTTCTCCCGTCTCTCGCGCGAGATCACCATCGCCGCCAAGGCCGGCGGCGGCGATCCCGAGGCCAACGCCCGTCTGCGCACGCTGCTCTCGAAAGCCCGCGAGGCGAACATGCCGGTCGATAACGTCGACCGTGCGATCAAGAAGGGCACCGGCGAATTGCCCGGCGTCAGTTACGAAGACGTCACCTACGAGGCCTACGGGCCGGGCGGCGTGGCGTTTGTGCTGAAGGTCACGACCGATAACAAAAACCGTGCGGCCGCCGAATTGCGCAGCGTGTTCACCAAACACGGCGGCAACCTCGCCGGCAGTGGCGCGGTCATGTTCCAGTTCCTTCACGCCGGCCAGTTCCTTGTCGCGAAAGAGAACGCCACCGAGGACCGCCTGATGGAGGTCGCGATCGAAGCCGGAGCGGACGACGTTATCACGACCGACGACGGTCACGAGGTGCGCTGCGACGTCCATGTATTCGATAAAGTGTTACACGCGCTGGAGGCCGCCGGCTTAAAGACCGAGAGCGCCGAGATCGCCTACATTCCGACCACGTTGGTGCCCGTGGACGCCCGCGCCGCCGACACGCTCGCCGCGCTGCACGATCTCCTCGACGAGCTGGACGATGTGCAGCACGTGTTCTCCAACGAGGAGACCGCGTAGTCATACCCGCCACTGGCATGGCGGGCCTTGGGTGGATGGGCGCGTCCCCGCGCCCGCCTTCCGATGCAATGCGATCCGGCCGATCCACGGGCGCAGGGACGCGCCCATCCACCTTCAAAGTATGCTGTGTCTTGCATGCGACGGCGCTGCGTGCCATGGCTCGCAACCGCACCATGAACCCTCCCCAGGAGTCGGCCACGTTGGAAGAATCCGCACCGCTGCGCCGTCTCGGACAGCTCATTCGCTTCGAGTCCGGCCTCCTCCGCCGAGCCGTCGTGCTCCAGGCGATGCAGGCGCTCTCCTACATCCCGTTTTACGCGGCGGTCGGCATCCTCATCGACAACATCCTGCGCAACGAGGCCCTCTCCCGCGAGGATCAGCATTTCTGGCTCGTTATCTACGCGCTGGGCAACCTCGCGCTCTGGCCGATCCACAGCTGGTTTACCGTGCGTGCGTTCGCCCGCAGCCAAGAGATCGTGCGTGCCGTGACCGCGCGGCTTCGCCGCATGCTGGTGGATAAACTCCAGAGCATGTCGCTCAGCTTTTTCACCCGACGCGGCGCAGGCGCGTTGTCCAACCAGGTAACGGTTGACCTCACCAAGGTGGAAAACTTCCTCAATCAGATCGTCGGCCACTTCATGGTGAACATCACCATCGGCGCCGGCGCGCTCGCCTACCTGTTCTGGCTCAACCCCACGCTCGCCGCCATCACCTCCTTGGCCGTGCCGGCGCAGATCGGGATCATCCGCGCGATGCGCAAACGCGTCGCCTTGCTCAACCAGCGGGTGCAGCAGTCGGGCGAAAATTTTTCCGAACGCGTCGTGGAGTTTATCGGCGGCATGCGCGCGACCAAGAGCCTGGGCAACGAAGACATCGCCGCCGCCCAACTCGGCGCGTCGATCGAACGTCTGCGCGCCGCCGGGCTGGAGGCGAGCGTCACCATGCGCTGGGTCATGATGCTCATGCAGTTTGCAGGTGAATATCTCGGTGTGATCGTGTGGTGCGTTGGCGGTTACCTGTTCTTGGAAGGCTCGCTCGAACTCGGCGCGCTCGTCGCCTTCAGCGCGTTGCTGGGCTTTGTGCGCGGTGGCTTCAACGCCTTCTTCGGTGGTTACGACGCGTGGATGCAGGCACGTCCCGGCTTTGTGGCGATCCTGTCGATCCTCGACTCGCAGGAGATCGAGGGTTTCCGCGACGCCCCGCGCGGTGTCCGGCCGCAAGGCGCGCTCGCGTTGCGCCAAGTCTGGTTCCGTCACCCGGGCGTCGAGGAAGGCACGTGGTCGCTGCGCGAACTCGACCTCGTCATCCCCCGCGGTCAACGCATCGGTTTGGTCGGCGAGACGGGCGCGGGCAAAAGCACGTTTCTCGACCTGCTCATGGGTTTTTATCCGCCCACGCAGGGAGCGATTCTTTACGACGATCGGCCGCTCGAAGAGATCGGCCTGCTCAACCTTCGTCGCTCCGTCGCGATCATGGGGCAGGACGCGTTTTTGTGGAACACTTCGGTGCGCGAAAACATTCGCTTCGGCCGTCCCACCGCGAGCGACGCCGAGGTCGAGGCCGCCGCGCGCAAGGCGCAGGCGCATGAGTTCATCGAACGCCTCGACCAAGGCTACAGCACGCTGTGCGGCGAACGCGGCGGCCGTCTCTCCGGCGGACAACGTCAACGCCTCGCGCTCGCCCGCGTGTTCTTGCGCGATCCGGCCATCGTCATCTTGGACGAACCCACCAGCGCGCTCGATGTGGAGACCGAGGCCCGCCTTCAAACCGACCTCGACGCGCTCTGTCGCGGACGCACGACGTTCATCGTCGCGCATCGCCTCTCCACGCTGCGCGGCGTGGATCGCGTGTTGGTGTTCCATCAAGGCCGCGTGGTCGAGGACGGCCCGGTGGCCGCGTTGCTGGCCCGCCCCGAAAGCCACTATGCCCGCCTGCACGCGTTGCAGTTCGGCGCCACGGCGGACGCGTAGCCGGTCCTGCTGGTGGGGTCAGGAAAGACCCTTCTCGTCACGTGTGGGATCCGGTGCTGCGACGGAGCGGGCATGCCCCGCGACCGTGCGGTTATAAGGCTCGATCCCGGGCGCGAGGGCGTGCCCGCTCCGTCAAGCACGGTTGATCGCGCCGGGCGAGGCGAAGCGGTTGGTCCGGCGAACGCCGCCTTGCCGGCGGTCGGTTTCGTCTCTGCGATCCGCTCATGAAACAACGCCGCCTCAGCGTCGCCCTCTATGGCGACAACGGTCATCAAGTGCACGAGCACCTCGTGAATCACCCGCGCGCGCGGCTCGTGGCGATCGCCGCGTTCCCGCGCGAAAAGCTGCCCGTCGCTTTGCGTGACGACCCGGAAATCAGCGCGTATTTGGACCTGGATACGTTGTTGGACGATCCTCGCGTGGAACTCGTCATTCTGTGTTCGCCGCGCCGCTCCGAGCAGGCGGGGCATGCAATCCGCGCCCTACGCGCCGGACGCCATGTGTATGCGGAGAAACCCACTGCGCTCACCGAGCCCGAACTCGACGAGGTGCTGGCGGTTGCGAAGGAAACCGGTCGCCATTTTCGCGAGATGGCGGGCACCGCGTTTGAGCAGCCTTATCTTGCGATGCGCGAGGTCGTGCGTTCGGGCCGGCTTGGGCGCGTGGTGCAGGTGATCGCTGAAAAATCGTATCCGTTTCATGAACGGCGACCGCGCGACGAAGACGTGGACGGCGGCCTCATTCTGCAATGCGCCGTGCACGCCCTGCGGTTTGTGGAGCATGTGGCCGGCGCGCGGGTGCGAACGGTGCGTGCGTTGGAAACCGCGGCGGGCAACCCTGCGGGCGATGGCGGCCTGCGCATGGCGGCCACATTGATGATGGAACTCGAGGGCGGCGGGATCGCCTCGCTCGCGGCAAACTATCTGAACCCCGGCGGCACGGGCGTGTGGGGTTATGAATCGTTACGCATCCTCGGCGAGAACGGGTTTGTGGAGTCCCTTCGTGGCGGCCAGATCACGCGACTGGTGATCGGTTCGACCGACCACGGCCCGCTTCCGGCCGAGGGGCATAGTATCGATTATTTCGATACGTATCTGGAGCTGCTGGCCGGGGCGGGCGATATGCCGTTGACGTTGGAGGAGGAGCTGAGTCCGACGCGCTGGGTGTTGCGCGCCAAAGCGGCGGTGAGCGCGGGCTGAAGGGAAGGCGCGGGCGCCTTCAGCGCGGCGCGATGGCGCTGACTCGCGCGGCGTCGCCGTCGAGTCTGGCGGCCCACAGCGCGATGCGCTGGGTGAAGGCGCGGTTGTCGTCGTGACTCAGGCGTGTGCCTTCGCCGGCATTCCAAAACAGGTTGCGGTCAAAGACGCCGACCACGCGTCCTTGGCCGATCTCGGCGATGGCCAGCGCGGCGTCGCGCGTCGCGTCGAGCGGACCATCGACCGGGTTGAGCCGAAGGCCGCCGCCCAATCCGCCTTCTTGCAGCTTGGCGAGCAAACGGGCCGGCGCGCTCACCCGCACCGGACTCACGCCTTCACCGCGAAACGCGATGCCGCCCGCGCGTTGGTTTGCGTTGATGAAGTGGTCGAACTCATACGTGTGCACGAGGTAGTTACCCGCGCCGTTGTCGGTCATGAAGAACATGCCGAACTGCACGGTCAGATCGTTGTTCGACAGTCGCCCGGCCTCGTTGCCGAGACCAACTTTGTTGTAATGCCCGCCAAACGCGCTGTCGGACCACGCGAGCAATCCGCCGCCGGCTTCCACCCAGGCGCGCAACGCGGCGGCTTCGGCTGCGGTGAATCGTCGTTGATTGGAACCGAGGATGAGCACCTTGACCGGCGCGAGCGTGGCGGCGTCGAGTTGCACGGCGGCGTCGTAGGCTTCGCGGACGTCGAACCCCACCGCTTCCAGCGCGGCCTTGAACTGCGACATGCCGCGCGGGCCGGTGTCGTCGAGGCGCATCTGGTGAAACGGCTCTGCCGCGCCCGAGGGCACGGTGCCGTCGGCGGCGACGTCGCCATAAAGATAAAGGACCTGCGGACGCTCCTGCGCCGCCGTCGCGCTCGCGGCCGCCAGCACGCACGCCGTAACCGACGCGGCGACACAAAGAAAACGGCGGAGGAAGGGGGCGGGGGATAACATGCGAGTGGGCTACCGATAGAGGCTGCGGAAATAAACGCCGTTTTGAGCAACGTTGGGATCGTTGCCTCCGCGAACCGGCGGGGGGGGCGAGGCTGGCTCCGAGAGCTTGAAGGGATGCAGCCCGGTGTGTAGGGGTTTCCGTGCGCCCGCCTGTTCTGTGATCCGTTCCTCTCGCGAGGAACGTCAAAAACAGACATTCACCAATTCCTTCCAAAACCCATGAAGTCTCTCTCCTCTTTTGTCCTGTCGTTGTTCCTCATGCTGGTGGTGATCGGAGGCGCCGATGCGGCACCGTCCACCAATCAGCTGAAATCCAGAGTCAAACAACTCGGGCAGAGCGCCGCGAACGGTAATCTGGAGGCGGTAGATCGTCTGGCCGAAATCGCTGTGGACCTCCGTAAGAAACCGGGGTCGGACAGTGCGTCCGCCTTGAGGGCGAACCGGGAACTGCTGGAGCCCGCGTTCGACGCCATGGCGAAGGCGGTCGGCAGGGGGAATGCCAAGGCGTTTGACGCGCTCACCTATGCGTTGGGCAAAAGCTACATCCAAGGGATCGCCGCCAGTTCCTTGGGCGAACTCGCCGCAAATGGTCACAAGGCTGCGCTGGCCACGCTCCTCGATTACAAGGCGAACGGCATTCTCCTCTCGACCGCGACCATCTCCCTGCAACGGGCCGCCGAGAAGAACATCCCGGAGGCCGTGGAGTTCATGATCGATATTATCGAAAGCGGCAAATCCAAGGCTCTGTGGCGCCTGGCCGCCAATGGGCTCCGAAGTGCGGCGGCCAAGGGCAACCAGCGCGCCAAGGCGGCGATTAAAAAATACGAGGAGGGATGAGCGGAGGCGGGAGCCCGGGTGCTCCTTGAGTGGGTCGCCGAGGTTCTGTCTCGGACTTTGCCCTAGGGTGGCGCCGGACTCTCCCGCCGGGAATCTCACCGGGTGTTAGTGGGGCGCGCGGGTGGCGCCAACTCGTTGCGCGCCGACCGGGTCACGCGTAGCATTCGACTATCGCATGGCGGTGATCCCTGAGCCTCGTTCGGGGGAACGCAGTCGGCGTGTGCGTCTAACCTCCTGTCCCCATGAACCCCGCTCCCACGATCCTCTTGGCCGAAGACAACCCGGACGCCATTTTCCTGCTCACGCAGGCTTTTAGGAAAGCCGGGTGGGAACCGCCGTTTTTCACCGTGCCCGACGGGGTCGAGGCGATCGCATATTTGGACGGCGAGGGCGTGTTCGAGGACCGGGCGGCGCACCCGTTTCCAGATGTTCTGTTGCTGGATCTTAGCATGCCTCGCCGCAACGGCTTTGAAGTGCTGGAGTGGATACGCAAAGACTCGCGCTTTCCGGGATTGATCGTGCACGTGCTCTCGGCCTCGGCGAGGCCGGCGGATGTGAAACGGGCGTATGAATTGAACGCCAACAGTTATGTGGTGAAGCCGACGTCGATGCAGGAGCTGGTATCCTTCGTCGTGGCGCTTCGGGCCTGGCACGAACACGTGGTCATCGCGCCGGTTTCCTCAGAACAAAACCAGGATGCGGTGCTGCCGCGGCATCGGTCCTCCGTGTCGCACCATGACGCCGGGTGACGCGACGCGCGCTCCGTCGCACGAGGCGCACTTGTTGGGCGAAGGCTACTCGCGCAAGCCGGCCTTGCTGTGGCCCCTTGTCGTATTTGCGGCCGGGCTGCTTCTGACCGCAGGGCTGGCGTGGGTGGCGTTGTGGGGCAGCGGGGTGCGTGACAAAGGGCGTTTTGAGATCGCGGTTCAAAGCACCAGCATGTCGATCGAGGCCGAGCTGGATGCCTACATAGGACTGCTCCGCGCGGGAGCGGCTTTTTTTGCGGGGAGCCTGCACGTCGACCACGAGGAGTTCCGCGCGGCGGCGGAACGGTTCCAGTTGCCGAAATATTATCCGGGCGTGCAAGGCATCGGTTTCGCCAAGCGGGTGATGGCGGCGGACCGGGAGGCGTTCGTGGCGGCGCAGCGAAGGCTCGGGCCGGCGGACTTCGACATCTCGCCGGAGGGCGAACGGCCGGAGTATTTCCCGATCGTTTTTCTAGAGCCTGAAGATCGCCGTAATCGGCATGCGATCGGCTACGATATGTTCAGCGATCCGACGCGGCGCAAAGCCATGGAGCGGGCGCGGGATTCGGGAACGGCGGCGGCTTCGGAGCGCGTGACATTGGTGCAGGAGATCGATGCCCGGAAGCAGGCCGGGTTTCTCATCTACGAGCCGGTGTATCGGGGCGGGCGGGTGCCCGCGACGGAGGCGGAACGCCGCGAGCGGTTGGAGGGCTTCGTTTACAGCCCGTTCCGGGCGGACGATCTTTTGGCGGGGATGCTGGGCGACAATCGCCTGCCGTGGGTCATGTTCGAGATCTACGACGGCCAGGATTTGGTTTCCGACCAGTTGCTTTATCGTTCGGACGGTGCGGTGTTCGCGAAGCCTGCGTTCGACCGGTTGGTGCAGTTACAAATCGCGGATCATACTTGGACGGTGCGATACCGCTCGACCGTCGTGTTCGAAGAGGCGTCCTCGCGCGGCTGGGCCCTGTGGGTGACATTCGGCGGCGTGGTGTTCAGCGGCGCGCTTGGCGGGATCGCCTTGGCGCTGGCGCGGTCGGAGGCGCGGGCGCGGGCGCGGGGAGAGGAGATTGCCGAGAGCCGGGAGCGGTTGCGCGTCACGTTGTCCAGCATCGGCGATGCGGTCATCTCGACCGATGCGCACGGCATGGTGACGTTTATGAATCCGGTGGCGGAACGACTCACTGGGTGGCCCCTCGACGAGGCGCGCACCCGGCCGCTGACAGAGGTGTTTCGACTCCGAAGCGAAGAGACCGGCGCGGCGGTCTCCGATCCGGTGGAGGCCGTGTTGCGCAAGGGCGTGCTCGTGGCGGTGGCCAACCACTCCGTGTTGATGCCGCGGACCGGCGAGCCCGTTCCCGTCGAAGACAGCTCGGCGCCCATCCGCTCCGCGTCGGGAGAGATGCTCGGGGTGGTTCTGGTGTTTCATGACGTGACCGAGCAACGCCGGGCGCGCGAGGCCGTGCAAAAGCGCGAACGCCTGCTGCGTGCGGTGGCGAGCGGAGCGCGCGTGGGCTTGGTGATTGTCAACGAGCACTACGAATACCTCTTTGCCAACCAAGCCTACGGCGACGTGGTGGGCATGAAACCGGAGGAAATCATCGGGCGTAAGGCCATGGACGTGATTGCTGCCGGATGGAGTCAGATCCAGCCGAGGCTCAACCGTGCATTGGCGGGGCAACGAGTGTCTTACGAACTCACGCTGCCGCCGCGCGACGACGGCGCCGGGGAGCGGTTCTTCAAGATGATCTACGAGCCTCAAATCGACAAAGACGGAAAAACCGTGGCCGTCGTCATGGTGGATATAACCGAACTCAAACGCAGTGAGCGCCAACTGCGGGAGGCGGCGGAGCGTTTTCGCTTCATGGCGGAATCGATGCCGCAGAAGATCTTCACGGCGGGAGCCGGCGGAGCGTTCGAGTATTTCAACCAACAGTGGACCGAGTTCACCGGGGTGTCGTTCGCGGAACTGCAACAGGGCGGCTGGCACCAGTTCGTGCACCCCGACGATGTCGGTGACAACCTGCGCTTGTGGCGCGCGGCGGTGGAATCTGGCGAGCCGTTTCAGATCGAGCACCGCGTGCGTCGGCATGACGGGCACTA
>DFYA01000209.1:9215-14731 GCA_002382525.1 Opitutaceae bacterium UBA4094 | reverse complement strand
TCGGAGCAGCTCGACGAAGCCGCGCGCCACATGCTGGAACGCGTCCAGGGTTCGGCGGAGTTCATGGACCGGTTGATCCTCGATCTGCTCGCATTCGGGCGGACGGCGCGGGCGGAAATCGAGCTTGGGCGCGTGGACGTGAGCAAAGCCTGGTCCATCGCGCTTTCGCAGACGGCGGCGCAACGGGGGCAGTCGCAAGCGGAGGTGGAGGCGATTGGGCCAATGCCTCACGTGCTCGCGCATGAGGCGACGCTGGGCCAGGTGTTCGCCAATCTCTTGGGCAACGCGATGAAGTTCGTCGCGCCGGGGGTGCGCCCGCAGATCCGCCTGCGTGCGGAGGACCGAGGGACTGGGGTGCGCCTGTGGGTGGAAGACAATGGCATCGGCATACCGGCCGAGATGAAGGAGCGCGTCTTTCGTGTCTTTGAGCGGCTGCATGGCGCAAGTTACCCGGGGACGGGGGTCGGTCTGTCCATCGTGCGCAAAGGCATCGAGCGCATGGGCGGCCGCGTGGGCGTGGAATCGACACCAGGTGAAGGAAGTCGCTTCTGGATCGAGCTGCGAAAGGTGGATGAATGACGCCACTATTGCGCCGCAATTGACCGGGCAGCGAATCCCTCTGAGCTCACGCTCAGAGCCACGTCGGCCGCGGAGGGGCTGCGGGTGGGAGGCGAGCTTGCTCGCGATCGTTTGTCTCTCCGCCTCGCCGCAGGCGCGCGCACGTCGCTTGACGCCTCTCCCGCATAGCGAGTGAGTGATGAGCTCTCATGTCCGCGCCCCTTGCTCCGCACGATCCTTACGCAGCGTTACGCCACACGGCGTATCGGCGTTATTTGATCGGGACGTTCTGCGCCAACATCGGGCGCCAAATGACCTCGGTCGCGGTCGCGTGGCAGATCTACCAGTGGACACATTCCGCGACCGCGCTCGGCCTGGTGGGGTTGCTCAACATCGTGCCGCTGCTCGTGTGTTCTTTGCCGGCGGGCGCGCTGGCGGACCGCTTTGATCGCAAGCGCATCATCGCACTGACGACCGCGTCGCTGGCGGTGCTCTCGCTGCTGCTGGCGGTGGTGGCGTTTTTCCATGACGCGGTGCCGCGGCTTGCGGTGCTCGACACGGTCAACGCGGGCCTGCGGCGGCTCGCGCTGGTGTTCGAGCGGCAAGTCGATTCGGCGTCGCTCGACTTCACGCACCCGGCGCTGCCGGTGGTGTATGCGATCCTGTTCGTGATGGGCGTGGTGCGCATCCTCGGCTGGCCGGCGCGTTCAGCCCTCGTGCCGCAACTGGTGCCGTCGGCGGTGTTGAGCAATACGATGACATGGAACTCAAGTGCGTTCGAAATCGCCACCATGGTCGGCCCGGCGATCGGCGGGTTTCTCATCGCATGGAAAGGCTTTCCCATCGTGTATGCGTTGGACGCTCTCTTCGGCGGGCTGCTGGTCGTGCTTCTGGCGGGCGTGCATGTGCCACCGTCGGTCGCGCCCGTGGTGGCGGTTGGCAAGCGCTCGTGGCGCAGCCTGCTCGCGGGCGCCGAGTTTATCTGGAGCAAAAAGGTGGTGCTCGCCGCGAGCGCGCTCGACATGTTCGCGGTGTTGCTCGGTGGCGCGGTCGCGTTGTTGCCGATCTATGCGGACCAGATCTTGCACGTGGGGCCGATCGGGCTCGGTTGGTTGCGCGCCGCGCCGAGCATCGGGGCGTTTGGCATGGCGATGTGGATCGCGCACCGCCGGCCGATGCAGCGCCCGGGACTGATGTTATTGTGGGCGGTGGCCGGTTTCGGCGTGGCGATCGTGGTGTTCGGGTTCTCGCACTGGTTTTGGTTGTCGTTGGTCGCGCTGTTTTTCACCGGCGCATTCGACAACGTCAGCGTCGTCGTGCGGCACTCGTTGGTGCAGTTGCTCACGCCCAATCACCTGCGCGGTCGCGTGACCTCGGTTAACCAGATCTTCGTTGGCTCCTCCAACGAGATCGGCACGTTGCGCGCCGGCTTGATGGCGGCGCTCATCGGGCCCATCGGCGCGGTGGTGTGGGGTGGGCTGGGCACGATCCTTACGGTGCTCGTGGTGGCGCGTGCCGTGCCGCAGTTAAAAACGGTGGCACCGCTCGATCAGCTGAAGCCGGACTGAGTGGCCGGTTGGGCGGTCGGCGCGGGGCGAACACCGAGACGCGGATCCTTGCGCCGCCCGATTGTCGCGATGTCGTGTGCGGCCTACAGTGAGCGCGATGTTCAAAGCACCGCTTACGCGCGCCGGATTAGTTTTGGGGCTCGGCCTCGGCGGTTTCGCCGACGGCATCGTGCTCCACCAGATCCTCGGCTGGCATCACTTGATCTGCACGACTGAGACGTGTCAGCCGGAGACAGTGGAGGCTCTCAAAGTGCAGAACATGCAGGATGGGTTTTTTCATCTGGCGACGTGGCTGCTCACGATTACGGGCGTGGTCATGCTCTTCCGAGCGGGGCGCGTCGCGACGCAAGTGTGGTCGGGGCGTGCGTTGGCCGGGTCGATGCTTGCGGGGTGGGGCGTGTTTAACCTCGTCGAGGGTGTCATCGATCACCACGTGCTGCGCATTCATCATGTGCGGCCGGGCCACCCCAACGAATTGCTCTTCGATCTGCTTTTTCTCGCGTCGGGCGTGCTGCTCATCGCGGTGGGCGCATGGATGAGCCGCGGCGCGTCGGGCGCGCGTCGATAGGGCGGCGTCGAGCGTGCGCAAAAAAGACGGGCTCCTTCGAGCCCGTCTTGAGGCGGCGATCGCGGGTGCGAGCGTCGGTGCGCGATGCGGGGGTTTAGTTGCCCACGCGCAGGAAGCGCACCGCGTCGGCGATCACGTATTCGTTGCCATTGTTGCTGATCAACACGCTGCCGGCGGAGGTGCTGGTGCCGGCGTTAAACGTAAACGTGTCCAGAAGGTTCCATTGGCCGCCGTTCACCTCTTGGTTGACGGAGAATTGCTGGGAGCCGTTGGCGTGATAGACGGTGATCGGCGTGTTGGTGGCGCGGTTGCTGTGCGAGGTCCACCAGACATACACCTCGTATTGACCGGGCGATGTGATGGTGGGCGTGAAGCTCACCGATTTGGTCCCCTTGCCCGAGTTGCCGTCGTGGTAGGACGTCGTGCCGTAGGCGCCGCCGCTGTTGCTGGAGGCCCATGTGCCGGTCGTGACAATGCCGGCGGTATCGGTCGGACCCTTGTCCATGATGATGTCGACCTGAGGCTGATAGACGAACTTCACCGCGTCGGCCACGATGTAGTTGGTGGTGCCGGCGTTGCTGACGAGGACGTTGCCGGTGGTGCCGGCTTGGAACGGGAACACGCCCAGCGAGCGCCAGACGCCGCCATTCTCGCGTTGGTTGACCGGCACCGTCGTGGTCGCGCCGGCGTGGGTGATCGTGTAAGGAACAGCGGTGTCGCGGCTGGTGGCGTGCGAACTCCAGATGGTAAACACCTCGTAGAGGCCGTCGCGCATGATCGTGGGCGTATAGCGGATGGATTTGGAGCCCTTCTCGGCGTTGCCATCGGTGACCCAACGCGTGCCGTGGAAGCCGTAGTTGCTGGCGTTGCTCCACGTGCCGGTGATGGTGCTACCAGTGCCGCCGTTATCGATGATGATGACATCGTCGTTCACTCCGAGGCCGCTGTCGTCGCCGGTGAAGAAACGGACTGCGGCAACGTTGCTGTAAGAGCCCGCGGGGCCCATGTATCGAACATACCGATACGTGCCCGTGTTGCTTACCGCGGCGGTGGCGTAGATGCCGGTGTTTCCGTCGAACGTGTCGTTCGGCGCGGTGGTGATCGTGTGGAGCGTGACCACGCCGCTGGAGAAGTCCGCGGAATTCGAGCCTTGGAAAACGCCGCCCACCATCAGGGAGCCGCCGCCGGTTTTTTTGGCGGGCATGTATTTGATCTGGGTGATGCGAGTCGGTTTGCCGAGATCGAGACCGGTCCAACCGCCGGAGGCGGTGGCGGCATCAAAGTAGAACGCGTAAGTGTTGCTGAACGGAGCGACGGCGCCGCGTTGATAGTCGGTGATGACGCCGCTGTTGGGGCTGCTGCGGGTGCCGGGCGTGCCGATGACCGTGCCGCCCACGATACGAAGCGCGGCGGGGTCGGCGTAGGATTGCAGGTGGGCGCGCGCATATTCGCCCCAGTAGTGGGTGGGCTGATAACTCCAGTCGACCAGCATGAGTGGCGAGGCAAGCGGGCTGAAACACCAGCCCGTCCAGTGAAGGTTGTTGGTGTTGACCCACTCCATCATGCGCGGGACCCACTTCTGGTAGTCCTCAAGGCCGGTAGTGTTGAGATACGTGCTGGTGCCGGGATGGCCGAATTCGCCGAGCAGCACCGGATGCACCAAGGCAATGTTGCCCACGTCGCGTTGAATGTAGCTCTTCCATGGATACACGTGGCTGTCATAGACAATGCCATTGCCCGAGGAGGTGTCGGTGAGCGCGTATCCGTTGAGAATGCCGCTGAGGTTGTAGCCCCAGTCGCCGCCGCCCGCGAGAACCACGTTGTTCGCGCCGGTTGCGCGGACCGCGTTGAGCAGACCCTGCATGCCGGGGCCTTCCGAATCGCCGTTGCGCCACACTTCCCAGCCGATTCCGTGAGGTTCGTTCAGCAGGCCGAAGAGGACCGCGGGGTTGTTTTTGTAGCGATTGGCGGCGTCCGACCAAAAGGTCGCGTGCGCGGTCTTGGTCTTCTGGTAATCGTGAAGATCCAGGATGACATACACGTTCAGCTCGGAGGCGCGCGCGATGAACTCATCGACTTGTGCGCGATACGAGGTGCTGGTGCTCCCCGACCAGTAGGTGTGTTTGACGGGCAGGCGGATAATGTTGGCCTTCCACGTCTTCGACGCGACCTCCAGCGAGTTGAGCAGGTTGAGATTGATGTTGTTGTCTTCGAGGCCGGTGAGATTCACGCCGGTGAGGCGCACGCGTTCGCCGGTGGCTTTGACGACGATCTGGTTGCCTTGGGTTTTCAGCTCGGGGGGAGCCGCATCGACGGTCGTGGACGCGGCGACGGACAGGGCGAAGGCCGAGTAGCAGAGTTTGCGCCCGAGTGATCGCCGCAGCGATGACCAGCGCGCAATCGAGGGGGTATTCGATCGGTTCATGTAGGTATGGGTTGGATACTTCTCCGGCGTGATGCCGGGGAAAAGGAGCGGTCGCGGAAGCTGCGACGCAAAAAGGTTCGCCGAGGGGGCGCGAAGAATCGAAAGGGCGGGGGTGAGGCGAATGCTTCGATGGGAGGCGAGGGGCTGCCGCTGGGGTGTGAAGCGTCGCGTGGGGGTTGACGTGCCCCACTGTCCAGAACGCGCCGGAAATGTAAGGCGCGTTTCGCTACAAAAAGACGATGACCGCTATGGATTTTGAACGTCGCACGGCGCCTCGCCCGACGACTCAACCAATCAAGCGCGTGCTCGTCTCGGCGCGGTAAGCCTCGGGCGTTTTGCCGAGGTGGCGCTTGAACCACGTCGTGAAGTGCGACGGCTGCTTAAAGCCGAGGTGGTA
>DFYA01000209.1:0-9127 GCA_002382525.1 Opitutaceae bacterium UBA4094 | reverse complement strand
TTGAGCAGTTGAATGCCGCGCGCGAGCCGGCGGTCGGTGGGCCACTCGAACGCGACCGGGTTGTCCTGCGTGTTCAAGGCGCGCGTGAGTTCGGTGAGAAAAACGATGAAGCTTTGCTGCATGCGCAGGAACACCTCCAGCGATGTGTTTTGCTCAAACATCATGACGCGCACGCCGGGGAAATGGCGCCGGGTGAGGCGCTGGAGCGTCTCGGCGCTCTTGGTGAGTCGAGGGTGTTGCTGCGCGGAGAACACCACGCCGCGCTCGGCCGAGAGGAGCGCTTCGCCGGTGGGCCATTGGCAGAGGAAGTGGACGGAGAGAATTTTTGCGTCGGCGCTAAATTCCTGGCGCAGCTTGCCCGTCGGGCACAGCAACCACTGGCCGGCGCGCGCCGAACATTCGCCGGCGGCGGAGCGGATGCGCACGCGACCTTCGCGAATCAGCCACAGCCAATTACCGTGCGTGTGGTCCACCTCCAGGTCCCGCAGATTGTCGGGGACGCCGCCTCCGTAGGCCCAGAACAGTTGGGTCTGCAAAGAGGACCACTGGTGGAAGGATGTCTTGATGGGATCCTCGATGGCGCCGGGCATGATAGAAAACGATAATACAAAACGATACATCAAAAGCCATCTGTAATTGTGGAATCAAGATTTGAGGCGCACGGTGCGGCTAGCGATTCGTCGGCATGCACCCCCAGCTTTCACCCCTTCCCCTGCGAGGCTCGCGCTCGTTTTTTGTCCGCATAGGCGTCACCCAGACCGCCAACGGCGTGTCCCGACGCGGCGGGTTCGCGCTCTTGATAACGATCGTGCTCCTCGCGTTTTTGGTGCTGCTCTTGGTGTCGCTTTCGACATTGGTCCGCGTGGAGACCCAGGTCGCGGGCAATAGTCAGCAGCAAGCCGTGGCGCGCCGAAACGCTTTGGCCGCGCTGACGATCGCGCTCGGCGAGTTGCAAAAATACGCCGGGCCCGACCAGCGAGCGACGGCGCGAGCAGACATCGGCGAAGCCGAGAATGGCGCCCTGGCATGGACCGGTGTTTGGGGTAACACGGCCAACCCGCAGACGGGCGGCGCGAGTGCTCCGGTGCTATTGCAGTGGTTGGTGAGCGGGAACCACGCGACCGCTTTCGACCCCGACACCTCGGTGTCGGATGCCGAGGCGTCCTTCGGGCGCATCGCGGTGACTCCGCCCCCGCCACGCTTCATGCCCGCGCAGGCGGTGGCGGGATTGATCCCCGGTATGTCTTGGACCGATTCGGTGACGATTGGCGGGGAAGATGCGGTGCTGCTGGTGGGCGCGGGCACGGCCGGTTCGGCGGACGCAGGGGGCTACGTGGCGGCGCCGTTGGTCGATTTCCGTGTCGCGCCCGCGCATGTGCCGGGCCTCGGTCCGTCGGGTGCCGACGTGCGTCTCGGCCGCTACGCTTACTGGATCGGCGATGAAGGCGTGAAGGCGCGGCTCAATGTCGTGGATCCTTACGTGACACCGACCGCCGCCATGACGACGGCGAATGTCGGCGCGGCCACGGATTCCGTTTACCGCTTGATGGCGCCGCAACGTCTCGGTGTGGAGCAACTGGCGGGATTCGCGGGATATCCGGTCGAAAACGCGTCGCTGCGTCAGGTGATCGACCCAAGCCAAGCCGCGATGGTCCCGTCCGGGCCGAGCCGCGAGGCGTTGCAGGCCGCCTTTCATGATGTGACGAGCGCATCGATGTCGGTGGTCGCGGATGCCTTGCGCGGCGGCCTCAAGCGCGACCTCACCTACGCGTTTGCACGCGAGTCGCTGGCCGAATACCGCACGGTCATTCGCGATCCGTCGCGGCCGCTGTCCGCCACGGCGGCGAATCCGTTGTTGTCGGGCATCCTCGACGCGACGATTTCCGACGCAGAGGTGACGGAAGCGACGCTCGCCGGCGAGCAAGGGCCGACGTGGGAGCAGGTGCGCAGCTACGCCCGCTTGGGTGCCGAAATCGACGACGACGACCGTATTTTACCCCGCGTCCAGACCGCCGAACAACAGGGCCTCTACCCGGTGCTGGTGCAGGCGCGGCTGGGGTTTCTCGGCGGCAAGACCATCGATGGCACCGATGCGACCATGCAACGCTTCATCTTCCGGCTGAGCCCGGTGTTTGTATTGGCAAATCCCTACAACGTGACGATCGCTGGCGGGAAATACCGTGTGAGAGCGATCTTCGATACCGCCGGCGGCGGTTACGGCGTTTACCTCGGGAGCAAGGTGAACGGCACGGTGCGCACCCCGATTTGGCGAAAGCCGTTGCGGGAGCTGTTCGACGGGCAGGTCTACGAATTGAACTGCCCTGATCTCGCCCCCGGACAGGCGCGGCTCTTCACGCTGGCCCAAGACGAAACGTGGAGCGAAGAGAAGGTTTACCAGTTCGACAACGAGTGGGCCGAGACGGTGATCTCCCTGGACACCGAGGCCGAGGTGACCGACGACGAGGTTAAAGAGCACGGTCTTCACGCCGTGTTTTCGGACAGCGGCGTGCAGAATTCTTGGCGTCCCAACGGCACGATCAACAGCGCGGGCGCGACCGACGGAGCGATGACGTGGGCGCTCACCAACGAGACCGGGGAAGTTTACCAACGCCTCAGCAACCACGTCGCACGCGGTTCGGGCGCGTCGGTTTACGACGGCGGCTTTTTTAATCCCACGGGGGCTCCCCGTGACGATCCGCAGATCCGCGGTTACTTCATGTTCAAGCTCGGCGACACCGGGAACTTCACGCTTCCAACCGCCGGATACAGCGAACTCTCCCCGGTGCGCATTTATCCCTATTATGCGTTGGCCAATCTGCGCGCTCCCATGATCGCCCGGACGGAATGGCAGAAGAGCCTGTCGTCGCCCTCGGTTTACGGATCGGTGCTCTACACCCAACAGTTTCAAAAAAGCGCCAACAATGAGCGCTTCCGCTATTGGTTCCGCTTTGGAGAAAGCGACCCCTTCAGCTCCGCCGAAGTCGAGTGGCAAGGCGTGCGCAGAGAGGGGAGTCTTGGTTCGAGCGCCGCGTCGTTACCACAGGCGCGCATGAGCTGGCCGATGGCGGACATTCCGCGTGAACCAGACGGGCCGATGTCCGGACTGGTATCAGTCGGCCAACTACAGCACTTCAACGCGGGCGGCTTCAACGACGGGCAAACCTTTCCCGCCGCGACCTCTCCGATGCCCGTCCGGCCATCGGCCAACCCGATCTGGCGACCGCGTCATGTGGGCAATCCCAATCCCATCGGTAACTCGCGAGCAAACGCCTACGTGCGCCGTGATCTCGTCCGCACCCGCTGGCCCGCGACCGGAAATCGCGAGCCGTATTACGACCAGAGTTATCTGCTCAACCGCGCGCTATTCGATGGGTATTTTTTCTCCACCTATCCGCAGGATTTTAGCCAACCCTTTGATCTGAGCGCGGGCCGGCTCGCGAACTCCTCGTTGACGCCGTTTCGTTCCGACGTCGCCACGAACGACACCGCAGCTTTCCGCGGCGCCACCTCCGCCTTCGACGCCAACGATGTGTTTCTTCCCGCGCGCAATCTGCTTCAGCGCGGCGGATTCAACGTCAACTCGACCTCCGTCGCGGCTTGGCGGGCGTTGCTTGGCTCGCTCGCGGGCGCACGGATGCACGGCGATGCCGGACTGACCGGCCCGTTCGTCCGGTCGGTGCATCAGCCCGGTGGTTTCGTCGGCGCCGACGATGGGGTCTCGGAGAATGCCTGGACGGGTTTTCGCAACCTTACTCCCGACCAGCTGGACACGCTCGCCGAGGAGATCGTTGCGCAGATCAAACGCCGTGGTCCTTCGCTCGGATTGGCGGACTTCATCAACCGCAAGCTGGTCCCTGACGACGTGGCCGACGCCGACCTCGGGTTGAGCGGGCCGGTGCAAGCCGCCATCGACGCGGCCGGCGTTAACGACGCCCTCGCGCAACAGATCCAGAATTGGAGCGACGTGACGGTCGACATCAGCGCGACGGAGTCCGGACACAAAATCTTCCCGTATCCCGAGCATGTGCCACCGCACCCGTTGGAAGGCATCGCAGGCTGGCTCTCGCAGGCGGACGTCGTGCAGGCGCTCGCGCCGCTCATGACTGCGCGAGGCGACACGTTTCGCATCCGCACTTACGGCGAGGCGCGCAACCCCGTCACGCAAGAGATCACGGGGCGCGCATGGTGCGAGGCCATGGTGCAACGCCTGCCCGATTACGTCGACGCCGCCGGCAACGATGCCCGTGACAGCCGTGCCACGCTCACGTCGGAAAATCGCCGCTTTGGCCGGAAGTTTATCGTGACGAGTTTTCGCTGGCTCGGCCCTGACGAGATCTAACCCCGTTTCACTCCATGAACGTTCGCCGTCATTTATTTTGTGTTCTCGGGTTCGTCGCGGTCGGCGGCGGCGGTGTGATTCTCACCGCGCAGACGCCGGCTGCGCCGATGCGCACCGAAGTCCGTTTCATGAGCTGGGAGGTCGAGCAGACGGGCTTGTTCGTCACTGAGAACGAGCGCGACTACACGGCGATCGCGGCGCCTGCCTACGAATTTGGGAAGCCCGTTTTTGTGCGTTTCGCGACACCGGTGCGCATCTACGAACAGATTAAAAACGAAGACGGCGTTGCCTACGTCGCCGTCGGTGAGGGCGCGCTACCGTCGGCGTGCCGGTCCGCGCAGGCCCACCTCATTCGCATGCCCGATCAAGACGGTCGGCGAAGCTATCGCGTGATCGCATTGTCGAACGACGCCGAGGCGTTCGGGGTGGGCAAGGTTCGCCTGTTTAACTTTACTCCGTGGGCTGCGGCTATCCGGCTCAACGGCATCGAATCGACGTTGCCGTCGCTCGAATGGCGCGTGGCGGATGCCGTGCCCGACCGCAAACATCGTGTGTTGCTGCACGCCGCGCTGCAGCTCCCCGAGGGCGGCTGGACGCCGGCCGTTCGCGATCTGGTCACGCTACGCGAAAACTTTCGGGGCAGTATCACGCTCCTGCACACGCGTCGTTCGTTCGACGAAACCGAGCCGGGCCTGACGGAAGCGCGCCTGCTTATCCAGACAACGGCCGAGCACCTCCATCCGAGCCAGCCGACCACAATCGATTGATAAGAATCGATAACATTAAACGACATTAAGAAACCCCTTCACGTTTGGCCACGTCGGCCAGGCGTCCAGTCTTAGCCGCGATCCTTGTTACAGATGACCCACGCCCAAACACCCTCCTACTTTCAACCTGCACCGCGCGTCGAGGAAGCGCTTTCGGTAGATCTTTGCGTTTATGGCGCGACCTCCGGTGGCATCATTGCCGCCATCGAGGCGGCCGAGCGTGGCCTGAGCGTGGCGCTGTTACATCCAGGCCGGCACATTGGTGGCCTGACGACGGGCGGACTGGGCATGACCGACATCGGCAACAAGCACGCGATCGGCGGCAAGGCGCGTGAATTCTACGAGCGCGTCGGTCGCCACTACGGCGTCGAGATCGAGTGGCGCTTCGAGCCGCACGTAGCCTCCGATGTATTCATCGGTTGGTTACAAGACGCCGGAGTTCGTCCTTGGCTGGGTCAGTATGTCGACTCCTGCGCGACTTGCAACGGGCGCATCGTTTCGCTTACGACGCTCTCCGGTCTGACCGTCTCCGCCGCGATGTTTATCGATGCCAGCTATGAAGGCGACCTCATGGCCCGCGCCGGAGTTTCGCACACGGTCGGCCGCGAGGACAATACGACCTACGGCGAGACGCTGAACGGCGCGCTCATCATGGCGCTCGAAGGCTCGCCGATCGACGAGGGCCATCAGTTCGAGCACGCGCTCGATCCGTATGTCGTGGCCGGCGATCCCGCGAGCGGACTGTTGCCCGGCATCCAGCCCGAAGGCAGCTATCGGCGCGGCGTCGGTGACGGTTGTGTGCAGGCCTACAATTTTCGCATGTGTCTGACCGAGCGCGCGGACATCCGCGTGCCTTTTCCGAAGCCCGAAGGTTACGACGCTTCGCTTTACGTCCTGCTCAAGCGCAATCTCGCCACCGGCTGGGACGAGGCGTTCCGCAAGTTTGACGCGGTGCGCAACGGCAAGACCGACACCAACAACCACGGACCGTTTTCCACCGACAACATCGGCCGTAATCACGCGTATCCGAATGCCGGTTACGAGGAGCGCGAGCGTATCTTTCAGGAGCACGTGCGCTATCAGCAGGGCCTCATGTGGTGCCTGGCCAACGACCCGGAAGTGCCGGCGCGCATCCGCGAGCCGATGTCGACTTGGGGACTTTGCCGCGACGAATTCACCGCGACTGGCGGATGGCCCCACGCGCTCTACATCCGCGAAGCGCGGCGCATGGTGTCCGACGTGGTCATGACGGAGCATCACTGCCGCGGAGTCGAGACGGTGGACGATCCGGTGGCGCTCGGCGCCTACAATATGGATTCGCATCACTGCCGCCGTGTGATTCACGAGGGCCGCCTCTGGAACGAGGGCGACGTGCAAGTCCGCGTGCCGCGTCCTTATGGCATTTCGTATCGCTCGGTCGTGCCGCGCGCGGGCGAGTGTTCCAATTTGATCGTGCCGTTCTGCCTCTCGGCTTCGCACGTCGCGTTCGGGTCGATCCGCATGGAACCGGTGTTCATGGGTATCGGCCAGGTCGCGGCCATCGCGGCGCAATTGGCGCTCCGGGGCGGCACCCCGGTGCAGGAGGTGCCCTACGCCGATTTGCGTCGTGAATTGGACGCCGTGGGGCTCGTCGCCGAGTGGCCCGAGGTCGCTGCGACCTCCCGCTAATTTTTCCCGTCAATAAATCCAAACACATGAAAACACCCCGCAAAAACATCATTCTTAGTTCAGCCGCTCTGTTGGTTCTAGGCTGCTTCGGAACCTTGTCCGCTCAAGCCGGCCTGGTTGGCTTCGATTCGTTCGAGGACTACACGGCCGGGAGTAATATCCACGGTCAGAACGGCGGCACCGGCTGGGGCGGCGCTTGGGTGGTGCAGCCCATCGGCGGTAGCGCCGGCACTGCGGCGATTTCCTCAACATCGATTACCTACAACCACGGGGGAGTGACTCTGGGCGGCGGTAAGTCGTTGCTGCTCTCAAACACCTCCAACGGAACTCAGCGCAATGTTTTCGAGGCCATAGATAATAGCGGAAGCGACTATTACGTCAGCATGATCTTCCAGTTTTCCGGCACGGTGTTCGCCGGCTGGCAGGCCTTGGACGGTAGTCCCGATATCAACAATGATAGTATTGGTTTGGTGAATACTAATGGCTCGGTGGGGGCTCGCGTTGACGGAGCAACCAGCTCCAGCGGCGCCGGGGCTGTGGTGCAAAACACGACCTATTTTATGGTCGTGCAATACACCGGATGGACCGTGGCCAACCCTCAATACACGACGGTAAATCTTTGGATCAACCCGAACACCGGCGATCAGTCCGCGAGTTCGGTGAGTGCGACCTATACCGATATCACTCCAACTGATGGCGGCGGTTCGGCCGGGTTCCTCGGCGTGTATGCCCGGACGATTATTGACAGTGGTGAGAGCATGCTGATCGACGACCTCCGCGTCGGCACGGACTGGGCGTCCGTCACGGCAATTCCCGAGCCCAGCACCTACTCGCTGGTGTTGGCGGGGGTGGCGACGCTCTCCACCCTGTGCAGCCGTCGTCGTCGGGTATGAGACTTCTGGTTTTTATGTCCGCGTTGTTGTCGTCCTTGCACGCGGCTTTGCCGTTGCACGACGCCGATCAATCGCCGGCGGCTTTCATTGAAAATCTGAAAGCCGGCCGCGGGCAGACGATTGTCTATTACGGAACGAGTCTGACTGCCGGCGGACCTTGGACACGGCTGGTGACGGAAGAACTCACCGCGAAGTTCGCCGGGCAAGTGACCGCCCGCAACACGGGTGGTCCCGGCATGCATTCCGGCTGGGGACTGCAAAACGTCGATGAGCGGGTAATCGCCCACAAGCCGGACGTCGTGTTCATCGAGTTTTCCGTCAACGACGCGGTGGCCCGGTTCAAGCTGAGCCCGACCGAAGCCAAAAAGAACCTGACCCAGATGATTGATCGCATCCGCACGGCATTGCCCGAGTGCGAGATCATCCTGCAGGTGATGAATCCGATTGTCGGCAAGCCCGAGGGTGACAGCGGCTGGCGCCCGAACCTGCAGGTTTATCAGGACAACTACCGGGAAGTCGCCGCCGCGCGCGGACTCCGCCTGATCGACCACATGCCCGCGTGGATGCGTTTATTGGAAACCGACGAGAAGACGTTTCGGAAATATGTGCCGGACGGAGTTCACCCCAACGAAGCGGGCTACGCGCACATCGTGATGCCGGAACTCAGGCGTGCCCTCGGCTTATAACGCGGCAGGCCAGATCGAGCACCTCGCGAACCCCTTTGGCCGACCGCCGGTGCGGTCCTTTGCGTCACCGGTCTACCCCTTTTTTTCGGCCACTCCCCATGTCCGATCTTCAGTGCATGCGCACCAAGGCGTGCGCTTGCCCGGACCGGCCGTTCCCAATTCCCAGGCATCCCGCCCGGGCGTCAGTGCAACCCGTGTAATCATGAAAACCCCATACCCCCCGCAAACTCATGAAACCCCGATCCGGAGGCGCATGCCTCTCGGGCGTCGTATCGTCCAGGCATCCCTCGCCGGCCTGCTTGCCCTCGTCGCCACCGCCGAGGCGGCTCCACCGGAGCTGGCCACCTCCGGCAACAAGATCGTCGTCAAAGCCACCGGCGTGCCGGTCCGGCTGACCGGCGTCAACATCCCCAGCCTTGAATGGGGCCAGGGCGAATACATCATGACTTCACTCGAAGTCGCGGTCGGCTCATGGAAGGCGAACGTCATCCGCCTGCCCGTCTCCAACGTGGCTTGGTTCGGCACCAACGCCCAGACTTACCGCGCGACGGTGGACGCCTTTATCGCGCGTGCCTCCGACCTCAATGTTTACGTCATCTTTGATCTACACGGTTACGTGAAAACGACGTTCGCCCACGCCACTTTTTGGGGCGACGCCGCCGACCGCTATAAGAACAACCCGGCGGTGCTTTTCGGTCTTCTCAACGAGCCGCATAGCATCACGCCATACGTATGGCGCAACGGCGACGCCGAAGGCCCCGGCATGCAAGGGCT
>DFYA01000226.1 GCA_002382525.1 Opitutaceae bacterium UBA4094 | reverse complement strand
CCCTGCGCAGCCAAAGCCAACGCCTGCGCAGTGTTTCGGCTTCCCTCGCGCCCGCCGTTCGCTTCACTTCGACCTTTTCCCAACATGAGCAACACCACGATCACTGCCATCACCGCCCGCGAAATCATCGATTCCCGCGGCAATCCCACCGTCGAGGTGGACGTCCGTCTCGCCGACGGCACCGTCGGCCGCGCCGCCGTTCCCTCCGGCGCCTCCACGGGCGAACACGAAGCCCACGAGCTTCGCGACAGCGACGTGACCGCCAAGGCCCTCCCAAAGGGCGTCAACGGCAAGACCCGTTTCCTCGGCAAGGGCGTCCTCGCCGCCGTCAGCAACGTCAAGAACACCATCTCCCCCGCCCTCATCGGCTTCGACGCCCTCGACCAGGTCGGCGTTGACAAGGCCATGATCGCCCTCGACGGCACCAAGAACAAGTCGAAGCTCGGCGCCAACGCCATCCTCGGCGTCTCCCTCGCCACCGCCCACGCCGCCGCCAACGCCGTCGGCCAGCCCCTCTACAAATACGTCGGCGGCCCGAACGCCAAGGTCCTCCCCGTTCCCATGATGAACATCATGAACGGCGGCGCCCACTCCGACGCTCCGATCGATTTCCAAGAGTTCATGATCCGCCCGGTCAACTTCGACACCTTCTCGGACGCCCTCCGCGCCGGTTGCGAAGTGTTTCACGCCCTCAAAAAGGTGCTCAAGGCCAAGGGCCTCGCCACCGCCGTCGGTGACGAAGGCGGTTTCGCCCCCAAGCTCGCCTCCACCACCGACGCCCTCGACGCCATCGCGGAAGCCGTGAAGGCCGCCGGCTACAAGCTCGGCAAGGACATCATGCTCGCCCTCGACGTCGCCGCCTCCGAATTCTACGACAAGAAGACCAACAAATACGTCTTCAAGAAGTCCTCCGGCCAGACCTTCACCGGCGACGAATTCGTCTCCTACTACAAGGACCTCTGCGCCAAATACCCGATCGACTCCATCGAAGACGGCTGCGCCGAAAACGACTGGGCCACCTGGAAGAAGCTCACCACCGCCCTCGGCGACAAAGTCCAGCTCGTCGGCGACGATCTCTTCGTCACCAACGTCGAGTTCCTCAAGAAGGGCATCCAGACCGGCACCGCCAACTCGATCCTCGTCAAGGTCAACCAAATCGGCTCCCTCACCGAGACCCTCGACGCCGTCGAGCTCGCCCACAAGAGCCGCTACACCGCCGTCCTCTCCCACCGCTCCGGCGAGACCGAGGACGTCACCATCGCCGACATCGCCGTCGCCACCAACTGCGGCCAGATCAAGACCGGCTCCGCCTCCCGCACCGACCGCGTGGCGAAATACAACCAGCTCCTCCGCATCGAGGAAGAGCTCGGTTCCACCGGCATCTACGCCGGTCGTCTATAATCGGAAAACGAATACATCGTTCACGCCTCCGTCCCTTGCGAAGCGGGCTCCTCCGGGAGCCCGCTTTTTTGTGCCGAGTTGCGCGTTGGAACTGAGCATCACGAGATACACCTCGTCGTCCCCGTCGCGGACTTCCTTGAGCAACTCGAGCCCGCTTTCACCCGGTAGGTTCACATCCAACATCACCAATCCCGGGCGATGTTTTGACCACAGCTCGCGCGCCGTCCTCACGTCGCCCGCCTCGAAGAACTCCTCCACGCCAAACGTGCCCAGGAGCAATTTCACGTAAGCCCGGACATGGGCTTCGTCGTCAACAATCAACGCGGAGGAGGGAACAAGGAGTGCCATGAGAAAGGTTCTGCTCGTTTACGCCGCAGAGCTCGTCGCGGACAACCCCAAGTTGCGCGCGTGAAACGCGAGGGCATCCTGGATGTGCGAATCCCAGTAGTCCCACGTGTGCGCTCCGTGAAACTCGCGATAACTATGCGGCACCTGCGCCGCCTCCAGCTCCGCGTGAAACGCCCGGTTGTCATCGATCAAAAAATCCTCCGTGCCGCAGTCCAGCAGCAGCTCCGGAAGGTTCCCCGCGGCGACACTGCGACGCGCAAGGGTGGCGAGATCGTGGTCCGTCCCTTTAGGATCATCGCCGAAAATACCGGCGAGTTCTTTCAAAAATTCCTCTCCGCGTCCGTTGAGCGACTTTGCCCCTGACGGCCCGGTTTTGTAATCGAAGTTCCCCCAGCCCACCGCGCCGGAGTGGCTGTTGACCGAGCAAAACCGATCCGCGTAGCCCAAGCCGATGCGCAGCGCACCATAACCGCCCATCGACAATCCGCCGATCGCACGCGCCGCGCGCTCCGGACGTGCCTGGAAGTTCCGTTCGATAAAGGTCGGCAACTCCACGCCGATATGACGTGCGAAATCCGGGCCGGCCGCCGGCTTGGTATAAAAACTCCGGTAGCCATCCGGCATCACCACGATCAGCGGCAGGTCGCGCCCATACCATTCGATGCGTGACCGGCGCAGCCACATACTCGAGTCGTCGGTCAGGCCGTGCAGCAGATAAAACACCGGAAACGGCCCCGTGCCGGTTTCGGGCAACAACACCTGCGCAGTGGTCTGCTTGCCGATGACGTCGCTTTTCCAATGAAGAGTGCTCCAGGCCATTTTTTTCCGATTTCTAGTTGAGTGAAGGATGGGGATGATTCGCCGCGGGTTATTCGACGCGCACGATGTAGCCGCGCAGATATTCGCTTTCCGGCATCGTCACCATCACCGGATGATCCGCAGGCTGATGACAAAATTCGACTACGCGCACCTTGCGCTTCGCGTCGGTCGCCGCCTGCGCGAGCACGCCGCGCAGCTCCGCGTCCTGCATGTGATGCGAACACGTATAGGTCGCCAACAGCCCGCCGGGCGCGAGGCTCTGCATGGCGCGCAGGTTAATTTCTTTGTAACCGCGCAACGCGCCTTCCAGCGCGCTCTTCGATTTAGCGAAGGGGGGCGGGTCCAACACGATCACGTCCCACAACGGCTCGCCGTGGCGCGCCGGGTCGTTGAACCAATCGAAGACATTCGCCACCGCGAAAGACGCGTTCACGCCGTTGCGCTCGGCATTCTTGCGCGCCTGCTCGATGGCGTCCGCCGCGCTGTCGAGGCCGAGCACTTCCTTGGCGCCGGCGCGCGCAGCGTGGAGCGCGAAGGGGCCCTGATTACAGAAGGCGTCGAGCACGCGTTTGCCCGCGCAATGCTTCGCGAGCACGGCGTGTTGTTCGCGCTGGTCGAGGTAAAAGCCGGTCTTCTGTCCGCTCTGCAGATCGAGCCAGTAATCGAAGCCGTCGATCGTCTGCCAACGCGGTTCCCACGCCTTGCCGCTGCGCGTGTGCACGCCGAGCGGCAGGCCTTCGAGTTTCCGGATGTGCGCGTCGTTGCGCACGATGATCTCGGCCGGCGAAACGAGTTCCGCGAGCAACTCGACGATCAGCGACGAGCGTTGATCCATCGCAAGCGTCTGCACCTGCAACACCAGTGTGTCGCCAAATTGATCCACCACCACGCCGGGCAAATCGTCCGATTCCGACCAGACCAGCCGGCGGTGCGTGGCGCTGGCGTCGCGACGAGCGATGGCCTTGGTCAACGCGGCGCGCAGATACGCGTCGTCGAGCGTCACGCGTTGCGTGCTCAAGCGGCGCCAGAGGATTTGCGACTTCGAGTTGTAGATGCCGCTGCCGAGGAACCGCCCGGCGCGATCCCGACACTCGACGACGCTTCC
>DFYA01000324.1 GCA_002382525.1 Opitutaceae bacterium UBA4094 | reverse complement strand
AACAAAGGGCGTCGGTGCGGCGCCGTCGGTGGTGATAAGGCCGGATCCTGTATTGGTGAAATCGATACGCATGGAATCCGCGTTGAGCGTGAAACCGGTGGCGATGGGGCCGGTGGGCACGAGGTCGCGGCCGTAGGTGACGGCGAGGGCGCTTTGGGCGAGGCGTTCGCCGACCGGGATCTTGTTTATGGGATGGATGTCGCCTGCTTCGCCGAGACCGAGCGTCGTCGCCATGCCGGTGTGAGGAAGAACGAGGGCCGCGGTTTGCGCTTCGCGAAGGCGAGCCCAGTTGCTTTCGGTTTGGTGAGCTTGGGCGGTGCGGAAGTCGGGCAGTTGAACGAGGTGGAAGGCGAGGGCGGGTTGTCCCCATTGGCGGCGCCAGTCGGTGATCAGGTCCTGGAGCAGGCGTGCGTAGAGGTGCGGTGCGGATTCGTTGCTCTCGCCCTGATACCAGATCGCGCCACGGACGGCGTAGGGCACGAGCGGGGCGATCATGTTGTCGAAGAGCATGTGCGGCGTATTGGGTTCGCCGTGGCCCATGGAGGCGGCCGGTTGAACGACGAGGCCGAAGTTGTGCTCGCAGCGGAAGCGCCAGGGGCCCGCGAGGGGGATCGTGCTTTCGGAGCCGGGTCGCTCACTCTCCCCGCTACGTTCCAGGCGCATGGCGGCGGCGGGGCCGATGAGGCCGCCGTCATAGATAAATGAATACACGCGGACGGCGAGGGTGAGGGTGCGTCCGGTGACCAAGGCGGCGGGAACGGGGTAGGTGCGTTGGACGTTCCAGTAGCGGTCTTCGCGGTCTTTGCCGGTGCGGCCCACCTCGTGGCCGTTAACGAAGGCGATGTCCTGTTTGTCGGCGGCGCCGAGGTGGAGCGTGAGGTCGCGGCCAATCCAATCGGCGGGAAGTTCGACGGTGCGGCGGAACCAGAAGACGCCGGAGTATTTTTCGCCGGTGGATTGCCACGTGGCCGGCAGGGTGATGTTGGCCCAGTCGGTGTCGTCAAGGTCGGCCGAATGCCAGGGCTGCGTGATGCCGGGATCGGCGGGGAGATTGGGATTGGGGAGGCGGCCGTCGGGGCCGAGTTCGCCGGTGTCTTTCCATCGGTCGGCGGTGAAAGCGAGCGCTTCGTAGTCGGTGAACCACCGGGCAATCTCGGGATTGTGGGCGAGGGTGGAGCGGCTGGTCCACGACTGGATGATGGTGCCGCCCCACGAGGCGCTGAGGATGCCGATGGGCACGCCGAGTTCGCGATGGAGGCGGCGGGCGAAGGCAAAGGCGACGGCGGAGAAGTTGGGCGCGATGGCAGGAGTGGCGGGTTGCCAGGCGCCCTCGGCGGTGCGGTGCGAACCGAGATGGGTGCGGCGGCCGACGTTGAAAAAACGAATCTGCGGGAAGTCGGCCGAGGCGATGACCTCGTCGGTGAGCGGGCGGCTTTGGTCGAGCGTCCAGTTCATATTGGACTGACCGGAGGCGACCCAGACCTCGCCGACGAGAAGGTCGGTGATCGTGAGGGTCTCGCCGCTGGCGGCGGCCTCGACGGTGAGCGTGTGGGGGCCGCCGGCGGGAAGCGCGGGCAGGCGGACGAGCCAGTCGCCTTGGTCGTTGCTCAACGCGTGCGCTTCGTGTCCGGCGAGGGTGACACGGATGCGGCATTGAGGCGCGGACCAGCCCCAGACGGGGAGCGGTTGGTCGCGCTGGAGCACGGCGTTGTTCTGGAAGGGCGAGGCGAGGCGGAGGGTCATGAGGAGGAGGTTTTAACCACGACGGGGCGCAAAGCGCGGAGATGGGCACGCTGATAAGCGTGGCCCGGAACGAGAGTGGAGGGTGACTGAATCGGGTGCCCGTTGGGCAGATGAAGAAACAAATACACGAAAGGCGGAGAAGGACGGAGGCTCGGAGATTTTGTCACAGAGAACACGGAGCGCGGACACAGAGGGCACAGAGGTCGGAGCGGAAAGAGAAGTGGAAAAGGCGCGAAAAATGTGGGCGGTGGACGGGAATTAACGAAGGGGCGTGGATTCGGTTTGATGGAAAAAACGAACGACCGGCGCCCGTGAGGGCGCCGGTCGGTGTGTCGCAAGGGAGGGCTTGAACGAGCCTCGCCCTGGGTGACGGAGAGGTCAGTTGTTGTTGTAGAGCTGGAGGACGGACATCTGGGGCTTGTCGGTGCCGGGGAAGGGCTGCGGGTGGCAGACGGTGGGGCTGGTCACCCAGTTGTTGCCGGCGGCCCAGTAGGTGGCGCCCATGTTGTTGTCGCGGAGGTATTGAAGGAAGTTGGCCATGGCCTCGTTCCAACCGGCTTGGTAGTAGTTGTTGGGAACAGCGTATTCGCCGATGTTGCCGTAGGCATAGGGGCGGGTCTTCAGCCACGCGACGAATTGCTTGACGTGGTCGATGCCGATCTGGGGGTGGGGGACGTCATCGGAACGATACACGCCGTCGGAGCCGTAGTAGGGCGGATTAGCGTAGATGTTGTCCTTATAATCCCAATACGAGTGGGCGGAGTAGATGAGGCGGCCAACGGGGTCTTTAATGTCGAGGGTGCCGTTGGTGGTGCCGATGCGCCAGCTCTTGGCGTTGGACCAGCCGAGGCCCTCGACGAGGACGAAGTGGTTGGGATCTTTTTTGCGGATCGCGTCGACGGTTTGTTGTGCGGCATCGGACCAGACTGCGATGTCGATGCCGACGGGCTCGTTCATGAGGTCGTAGCCGTAAATCGCGGTGTTGTTTTTGTAGTGGTCGGCGATCTGGGTCCAGACGTTGACCAAGGCGCTGATCGGCACGTCGGCGCCGAGGCGAGGGGTGGGCGTGCCGCTGCCGTAGGAGGCGTAGTTATGCAGGTCGATGATGACCTTCATGCCGCGGGCGGAGGCGAGGGCGATGCATTGGTCCATCTGGGTGAACGTGACCGGGCCGAACAGGGCGGGCTGGATGCGCTCCCATTTCACCGGCATGCGGATGAGGGTGAGACCCTTGGCTTGGTAGTAGTCCCAGACGGCGGGGTTGGTTTGCCAGAAGGCGGTGCCGCTGAACTCGGCGCCGGCAAGGTTGACGCCGAACATCTGGGGCGAGGCGGGGAGGGTGCCGTTGTAAACGACTACGCTGCCGGTGCCGGTGAAGCCGAGGCTGGAGGCGGTGTGGATGCCGGCGGGTTTGGAGACGCCGTTGACAGTGAGACCGGTAAAGTAGGCCCAGGCGTTGAGGGTGACGCTGCCGCCGGTGTTGACGACGAACGATCCGGAGGTGCCGAGGGTGGACTGGATGAGCAGCGAGGCGCCGGTGTTGACCGTAAGCGTGCCGGTGAGCTCGCTCGAGTGGTCGAAGGAGGCGCGGGTCTGGCCGGTGGCGAAGGTGATGTTGCCGGGGCCGGCGAGCCGTTTGACGTTGAGCGTCACGTTGCCGGTGCTGGCGACATTAAGGAGGGTGGTGCCGGTGCCGGCCTGCCAGTCGTCGACGAAGAGCGGTTGGGTGATGCCGGTGAAACCGCTGCTGATCGAGGAGGCTCCGGAGGTGGCGAAAGCCGGGATGGTGCTGGTTTTTCCGGACTGGGCCTTGAGCACGAGGTTGCCGCCGGAGGCGAGGACGAGGGAGCCGCCGCCGAACGTCGCGGTGACCTCGGGCGTGCGGAGGTTACGGCCAGAGACCTGGTTGATGTAGTTGTCGTGGGAGTTGATGGAATCAGCGGTGGCGCCGGTGCCATCGGGGTTGGCGCGCCAGTGGGCGATCGTGTTCCAACTGGCACCGACGGGCTGGTGAGTGGACAGATACCAGTCGCTCGGAGCGCGGACGACGATCGCGCCGTCGCTGGTGCCGGAGACGAAGACCGTCGGATGCGCGGCTTGCAGGGTGGCGAAGCTGTAGGTTCCGAATGGATACGCAGTGCCGGCGATCGTCAGGCCGGTGAAGGTGACCGACTGGTCGAGGGCGACGCGGGCACCGGTGTTGATCGTGAGGGTGCCGTTGATGGCGAGGTCGTTGTTGAAATCGATCTGTCCGGATTGGACGTAGATCTCGCCGTCGTAGTTGGCCCCGTTTGTGATGTTCAGATAGAAGTTGCCGCCGTTGTAGAAGCGAAACTGACCGGAGCCGACGAGGGTGCCGATGCTGAGGTTGATGCCTTGATTGGACGGAGCGGCATAGAGGGTGGAACCGGTCCGGTTTTCGTAGTGGTTAATTTGGAGGTTTTTCGTGCCTCCGCTGCTGGCGTTCTGAATAAGGCCCGCAGTGGTGACCAAAGACGGGATGATGGCGACGGCGGACCCCGTGGTTTTCAGCGAGATCTGGTCGGCGCTGTTTGAGAGCGAGAGCACGCCGCCACCAAAGGTGACTGAGGTGCTGAGTTCCGGCGTGCGGAGCATGAAGCCGTTGACGTGATAGGTGTCGGCAGACGACAACGCGGTCGGACTGGTGCCGGTGCCGTTGGCCTCGGGTTTCCAGTCGGCGAGAGTGGCCCAGCTGTTGTAGCGGGCCTGGTTTTTATCGAGGAACCAGTCGGCGGCGGAGGCGGGCGAGGAGAAGCCGAAGGCAAGCGCGGAGACGGTGACGAGGGCGGAGACCAACGAACGGCGGGCCGTTCGGTTGGGTGGGGTTGGGGGTATGTTTATGTTCATGGGGGGAAAGGGGGCAAAGCAGTAGCTAGGGTGCGGTCGCAACCGCGGTCGGGGGAGACGTTATTTAACCACGAAGGGCCCGAATGGGCGCGAAGGTCGGAGGAGAAAGAGAAAGATTAAGAGGAAAGAGAAAGAGACGGAGGGCTCAGGGGGTGTCGGAGAAGGCGAGCCAGAAGCAACCGGGTTGGGGCGGTCCCATCTCGTCGATCTCAGCGGGGGTGAGCATGTGCCGCATGCCGGAAGGGGAATAGACGAGGATGCCGACCATGCGTTCGGTTGGCCGAATCACGGTGATACTGTCTTGGATGAGTCGCCAGCCACCGGCGTCCTGCTGGACCTGGATGGCGATTTTAAAAAGGATGCGACGACGTGAATCGGTCACCGGTTGAACGAGGCTGGTTTCGCCAGGCCGCGTGAGAATGCGGCTATCGCTAAATTGAGCCGCCATCGTCAGTGGGCTGCGGTTGATGATGCGGATGGAACCAGCGGGGAAATCGGCCGGGTTGCTGTCGATGATCTCGACTTGGTAAACGGGCGTGGTGTCCGGCACGGCGGCAGGTCGAGGTGTGATCAGAATGAGCGCGGACGTGGTGTTTTCAGGCGGTGTAAAGGTGGCGATCTTGGTGGGAGTCGGGACGCCGGTCTCGGGATGAGGAAGGGTTTTGTAAACGTCGAGAGGACGGAAATCGGTGGGTGTATATGGGGCGCTGATCTCGTAGGGGTTGGCGCTGATTTGTCGGGAGGCCGTAGCCAGCTTGAGCGAGTAGTGTCCCGGAGTCTCGTCGATGAAGAGGAATCGGAGTTTAGGTGGAACAGGGGCGTTCTGCGCGAAGGTCCCGGCGGCGAGAGCGCAGAACGTGACGACCCACGACAAGAAAGAGACTGTGCGAAGAAAACTCATATGTCGTCGGGGCTGAGCCAGCGAAAGGAGACGATTTGAAACCGGCGGCCGAATTTTTCGTTGGTGGAGTTAGCGGCGGGGACGGCGTGGGGTTGATCGCTGGGGTCAACGTAATCGGGGACGCGTTGCACAACGGCTTCGCACCACGCGCGGGCTTCAGGTGTGGTCGCTCCGCTGGCGGGATTCATTACGTCGCCGTAGGAGCGTATGGTGAAGGTGTCGGAGCGGGCAGCCAGCGAAGGGCCGAGGGTGGAGAGAATGTCGCCTTGGAGGACGTAGCCCGGGAAGCCGGCGAGGGCGGAGGGGAGAATGTAGCCGAGATCCGAGATGGCGATTTGGTTAACGTTGGTGGACGAAGTGGAGCTGGTGGCGGAGGATTTAACGCGGAAGGTGGGAGCGAGGTTCGAGGGCTGATTGACGACGCGGTCGAGGGCGGCCTGAAGGGCTCCGGAAAGTCCCAGTCCGTGGGGGTCGGAGGCGGCGGGGATGAGGCGTCGGTTCACGAACTCGGCGAGAGAGGTGAAGGGACCGCGTTTGCGGATCTGCATGACCATTTCTTCGGCGAGGGCTTGGATCTCGTCGCGGGAAAGGTCGCGAAACCCGAGCCACGAATTAGGCGAGATGCCGGTGGCCGCGTCGGCGGAGCCGGCGTCAGGGGAGAGGGTGCGAGAGAACGGGGCGGAGGGGCTGAGCTCGGTGCCGAAGGGGACGTTTTTCAGCGAGGAGAAAAGGGCCTTCCACGCTTCGACGGACGTCGAGTTGATGTTGAAGGCGCCCTCGACGAGGAGGTTGCTTGCGGCGGCGCGGGCGTTGGCGGCAGAGGCTGGGTTGCCGTCGCCGCGGAATCGGGACCCGTCGTCCCAAGAGACGGTGGACGGGTCGCGGAACGGGCGGTAGCGGGCGTTGACGAGTTTGTCGGTGGCGAAGTCGAAGTCTCCGGTTTGTGGATACGTGGAGACGGTGAAGCGGTCCCAAAAGATGTCGTTCCAGAGTGAAGAACCGTCGAAGTGGTAGCCGAGGGAGACGGTGGTGTTGTTGACGTAGTTAAAGAGACGATCGCGCGGGACGCGAGGTTGAGGGTAGGAGTTGGAGATGGGGTAGTTGGTCTGCCAGCTGTTCATGCTGCTGGTGGCTTGGGCGGTGGTGTCGGGAATGTAGCCGGCGGTATTGAAGTGTTGGAGCTGACCGAGAGAGCTGAGCGGCTGATCGGGGCGGGGAATGTCGTAGAGGTGATTTTTGAAGCCGACGTCGGAAGCGGACGGACCGCCGATGGACGCGGGCGGAACGGTCTGATTCTGACCTTCGCCTATGTTAACGATCCCCCAGCGGGCGGTCGTGGTGGAGCCGGACGGGCGTAGAAGGTTGGCGTCGAGCCACGGGTTTGGTGTGTTGCCCGGGCTGCCGGTCGACCCGTTTTTGACAAAGCGGCGAGCCCATTCCAAGGGGTGGCTGTAGGTCGAGTTGCCTGCCCAGGTGACGAGCATGGTGCGATAATTAACCTGAAGAAACGGCGCCTGCTGGTGAGAGAAAAAAACGCTGGGGCTACCGGGGTATGCGGCGCGATTGTCGGTGGTCGGTGGCTGATTGATCACGGCGATGACGCCGCCGCCCTGTCGGATGCCGTCGGACATGGGGTCGACGACCAGGGTGTATTGATTGGAGCCGGAGAAGGCGCTGTCGCGCAGGCCTTGAGCGGTGATGTATTGGATAAGGCGGCGTTCTCCCTGGCCGGCAGCAAAGCCGAGGTAGAGACGGACATTCAGCGAGCCGTTGCTAAGGCGGAGCGCGGCGCGGGTGTGGGTGCCAGGCAGCGTGGCCGTGGTGTTGAATGTGAGTGCAGGGGTGGGGTCGTAGTCGTTTTTCATTACGACCTGTTTCGCGTCGGTCGAGCTGGCGACAACGATGCGATCTTCGCTGTCGATGAGGCCGGGGTTGCCGGTGGGATCGATGGTGAAGATCTGTGCTTCGCCGGCGGCCATGCCGGTGGAGCGCAGCACGAATTGAATGTTGCCGGCGTAGGTGGGTTCGTTGGTAAAGGCGCGGGTGGCGAAGCTTGAGTCGGGCGTCGAGGTGTCGTCGGTGTTGCCGAAGACTAGCTGCGGATTGCTACCGGAGAAGCGGAGTTGGTAATCGGCGGGAGCGAGGGGAACGGCGTAGGGGTTGGCGAGCAGGACGACCGGGATGGTGTCGATGGAGAAGGTCCCGGTGCGATTGATCCCGTCTGCGTCGGGACCGCCGCCCACCATGCGGAGCCGGAAGAAGGTCTTTATCTGTATGACCAGGGGGTAAAGGCCGTGCTGCGTGGCGCTGTGAAGGCGCGGTGCTGCCTGGTTCGAGGTGTTAAACGAAGCTCCTTGATTGGCGAAAGACCAGAGCTGTTCCCAGGTGGCGGTGTTGATGAATCGATCCGTATAGTTGCCACCAGGCGGGGCGGAAGGGAGCGTGGCGCGAAACGCGGCCGTGGGACTGAGGAGCGGGTTGGCGCTGAGGTCGCCGGCTGCAGCGTTGAGGGGTGCAATGGCGTTGGTGCCGAAATGTTCGCGCAGGGCGGTGCGAAACGCGGACAGAGTGGGCTGGCCGAACAGGTAAGAGAGGTCGGCTTTAAGTCCGCCGTGCCTTGGATCCGAGAGAACACCGCGGGAGGTGACGGACTGGTCGTGAAAACGGTTCTTTAATTCGACAGGAAAAGCGGGCGGGGCGGAATTGAGATAGCGTATCTGGTCGGCCGTCAAAATCTTGAGCAGTCCGGGGTCGTTGGCGGGATAAGATGCCCCCATGCCATCGGTCCCGTTCGTGGTCATGGCCTCGATTGCAGGGCGCTGGGCGGACTGGCGGCGCGTGGTTTCGCGCACGAGTTTGTCGGTGAGGGATTCGCCGGATGGTGCCTCTGCGTAAGAATCGACGAGATTGGCGCGGGCTTTAACGCCCTCGTCTCCGATCCACCAAGCGTAATGGCCAATGGTTTGGGGCCCGGTGAGGCCGGGAGTGTTGTTTGCGGTGATCGGAATCTCCGGTGCGGTCACGGCGCGATCAAGATCGTTCGCCGAGGTCACCCCAGCGGAGGCTTTGACGAGAAGGCGGTGGGCGCGGCCTTGGGCGTCGAGAAGGCGGTCGAGGGCGGTGGAGGAGGCCGAGAGGCCCGAGATGATTGTTTCAGGATTATACGCGTCGGGCGTGGTTTCGTTACCGCTTACAAGCCATGCCTGCAGTCTGGGGTCGGAGTTGAACGAGGCGGGATTGTCGGCGTCGTAGGCGTCCGCGTTGCTATTGTTGTTCAACCAGACGCCGGTCCAGTGGCGGTTGCGAGACGCGCGCCAGTGGGTGTCGATTGCGGTGAGGGCGGTGGACGTCGCCGTGCTGGCGTTGATGGTGACGACGGAGGGAATCGTTACATCGGCGCGGGCGGTGACGCGTTGGTCGTGTCCGGCGTGCTTTTGGAGCTGGCCGAGCGCGATGTTGAGGGCGAGGAGCGCGTTCTGGCGGGCTTGGGCGATTTGCTGCGTGTTGGATGCGACCTGCGTCTCGACGCGGGTCAAGCTCGCGAGCGACACGAGCAGCAGCACCAAGAACGCGAGCAAGGTGATTGTGATGAGCAACGCAAAGCCGCGGCGCGGTCGCATGTGCATCAAGGTCGACGTGTGACCAGGAACCGTGGGGGACGGGGCGGGCATGGTGAAATGGCCGAGACGGACGAGCGGCGAAGGGGGCGGGATAAGGAGCAAAGCTCCGCGGGGTCGGCCGCATCGGCCGACCCGTTGATCCCACGACGCCGAAAGCGGAGCGCCGTGGGAGTTCGACGGACAAATGAAGCGGCTTAGAGCGTGCGGGCGCGGCGGCGGCTGCACGCGATCATCAGACCACCGGCGCCGGCGAGCAGGGCGTATGAGGAGGGCTCGGGAATCGCGGTGACGATCTGGATGGAATTGAAGACGCCTTGGGCCATGCCAGAGCCGACTTCGCCCATGGTAGCGATGTTAAGGTAGGGATTGGCCGCCGTGATCGAGACGGTCAGCTTCACGTAGTTGCTTTCGGAAGCGTTGTTGGGGTCGAACGACCATGACGAGGTCTTGTCGGTGGTGCCGGCGGCATAGGTGACCGACTCACTGTCGTAGGTGCCAAAGTTGAAGTTGCCCGTGGCGCTGGCGGCAGACGCGTAGTAATTCACGGTGTAGGCCGACGCCGAGTAGTTGGTGTTTCGGCCGGCGATGTAGATGTCGTAGGTGCCGTGGGCGAGGCCGGAGACCTGGATGCCAATTGCGCGGGCGTCGGTGAGGGTGGTGGACATCATGTAGCCGTCGAGGCCGACTGAAGGCGTCGCATAGATGCCGGTGTTCACTGCGGAGCCACTGAACGAGGCAGACCATCCGCCGGCGACCATCGCGGTCTGCCCGGACGAGTTGTTCTTGAAGGCGGTGTAGGACAGGCCGGTCGCGGTCGTGCTGTCGGACCATGTCAACGTGTTGTCGTTACCTTGGCCCTGCGAGTTCCACGTCGTGTCGGTGAAGCTGCCGTTGGCGGTGTGGTAGGGGCTGTTGGTGCGGCTGGCGTTGGTGACTGCGGTGCCGCCGAAGTCGAGCATGAGGACTTGTGCGCCAAGCGGGAAAGCCAGGCCAAGGGCCAAGGCGGCGGTGAATAGGCGAGTTTGGAGACGTGAGGAGGGCATATGCGTTTGGTGTTCGGGGGCTGGGGTTGAGTGTCTCGAAGACTGGAGGCCTTGAATTGGATTACAAGCACTTTGTTTGTNNGAATAAGTAGATCCAGTTTAACAGATACAGCGATTCGGTTGACAGAAGCGTGGAAACCGTGTCGGCTTCCGGTATTCTATGGAATTCATCGCAGTCGAACCGCCGCGTTTTAAGCACCAGCATGTGGAGGCGGAGATTCGTGGGCTGGTGGAGACGTTACCGGTCGGCGGACGCCTTCCTGCGGAGCGGCGGCTGGCGGAACTTTATGGGTGCAATTTCCTAACGGTCCGGCGGGCGCTCAAGGAGCTGGTGGACGATGGGACGGTGGTCCGCCGAGCGGGCAGCGGGACGTTTGTCGCGCGACACACGCGCGTGGTGGCGCGGAAGGCGAACCACGCTCGCGTGGGCGTTCTCGTGTGGCAGGAGGGCGGTGGCGCGTATGCGAACCGCGTCTTGCAGAGCTTGGCGCACGAAGCGGTGTCAACCGGCGTGGAGCTGCGGTCGGGCTGGGTGAGGGAATTTGGCGCCAGCGGGCTGGAGCAGGCGAAGATGTTGGAAAACGAGGGCTGCGTGGCGCTGGTGCTCCCATGGTTTCCGCACGATCGAGCCGATGAGGCGCGGGCGTTTGTGCGCGGCTGCGCGATGCCCGTGAGTCTGCCCATGCTGGTGCCGGGGCTTGAGGCAAACTGCTTCGAACACCAGAGCTTGTTTGGCGCGAGTCTACAGGTCTCGGCCGAAGAGTTGTGCGGCTACTTTCACGCGCTGGGGCACCAGCGGATCGCGCTGTTGGGCCCGGAAGCGTCGGGGGATGCGGTGTTGCAACGGTTGCTCAGCGCCTACGCCTGCTTCACGTCGCGGTTGGGGCTGCCGAGTTTCTGCGGCCTGGTGGGGCCGGATGCGCGCTCGATCGGTCGACTCGCGGAGCGGTGGATTGAACACCGGGGCGATTTCGCGGTGATCAGTTACGACGATGAGCATGCGCTTCGTTTCATGACCGCGATGCACAAGCTCGGGCTAAGCGCTCCGGAGGACTTTCAGATCGTCGGTTATAACGACACCGAGGCGAGCGCCTTCAGCGATCCGCCGCTTACGACAATTCGGCAGAACTTCACCTACATCGGACACTGGCTGCTCAAGAGCGCGCTGGCGCTGTCGCGGGGCGAGTTGGAGCAATCGAGTTCGTTGCCGCGTTCGCAGCTCGTTGTGCGCGGTTCGTGCGGCGGGGCGGCGCACGTGGACGAGGCGTTGCGTCAGCGGCTGCCCAACCTCGACGTCATCCTCGATGACGCGGCCGACGATGCGACGAGCGGGTGATTCCCTCCTCGCTCGGAACTTCAAAAGTTGACCGCGGATTCTGGGGGTGCGGCGCTTGTATGTGACGATTGGATACCAATAGACCCGGGCATTCAGAGTTTAACCACGGATTTCACAAACGGGCACAAATGCCGGAGGGGTTGGAATCATACCAACAGCCTAAAACAATAAGACTTTAACCGCAGATGGCGCAGATGGTCGCAGATACCGGATTCTTTATCTGCGCCATCGGCGGTTTGGATTCCGCTGCGTGGGCGGAGCGCTCAGCAGTCTATTTGATAGCGGAGGTTGATATCAGTCGGAGATTCTCGTGAGCGGATCGAGCGACCAGTCGTTGTGTCCGCCGGACAACTCGATGAAACGGGCTTGCGGGACAGAGTCGGCGAGGGCGCGGGCGTGCGTGATGGGGATCACGGTGTCGCGGGCTGCGCCGAAGATGGTGACCGGGCCGCGGTAGCCGGAGAGCGTTTTTACGTTGTCCCATTTGTCGCGCATGAGCAGGCCGACGGGGAGAAAGCGCAGGTGCCGCTTGGCGACAGATAGGAGGTTGTCGAACGGAACCGCCAGCACGAGGCGGTCGGGCGGGGAGGGTAACGAGCACAGATACGAAACGGCGCCGCTACCGAGTGATTCGCCGAACACGCCGATGGGTAAATTAGGATGCAGAACGCGCAGGTGTTCGTAGGCTTCGCGGGCGGCGGTGTTGATCGACTTCAGCGACGGCTTTCCCGAGCGTTGTCCGTAGCCGGGATATTCGAGCACGTAGGCGGAGGTGTCGGCGGGCAGGCGGTCGATGATGTAGCCGCGGTCGGCGGCTTGGCCGGCGTTGCCGTGCAGGATGAGCCAGATGGCACGAGGTGCGTCCACGGTGCGCGCATAGCCTGCGATTCGATTATCGATGCGCCACTCGGCGAGGTCGGAGCGGTTTTGTTCGTGGGTCGGGAAGTAGAGGAACTTGCCTTCGAGTAACGCGTGGGCGGAGGGAA
>DFYA01000200.1:25773-28213 GCA_002382525.1 Opitutaceae bacterium UBA4094 | reverse complement strand
GGGACGTTACCCTATTCTCGGCGGACATGAAACTGCCTCTCCCGCGCCTCATCGGCGCCCTCGTTTGTTGCGCCGCCCTCACCTCCACGGTCCAAGCCGAGCCGGGCCACGAAAACTTCGGCGCCTCCCGGCCAACGAACGACATGAACCTCGTCCGCGTCGAGACCGTCCAAGGTGAACACCTCGGTCGCATCAAAGACCTCGGCATCGATCTCTCCAACGGCCGGATCATCGAGGTGTTCGTCACTTCGGGCGGCTTCCTCGGCTTAGGAGGAAAAATCGTCGCCGTGCCCCCCGGCGCGCTGCGCCTCGACCCGGCCCGCCCGGTCGCCTACCTCGATACGACCGTCGAAACCTTCAAGGCCGCGCCCGCCCTCCGCCTCTCCGACTTGCCCGACGACCACCGCACCGATCTCGTGGCCGCCGCCTATCAGCGATTTGGCCAAGAGCCGTATTTCCTCGTGCGCGGAGAGACGTCGAGCCTCCTCGCCTCCCGTCCCAAGGTCGATCTCGGCACCGTCCACAGCGCCAGCGGCCTCCTGCGCATGCCCGTGCGCAACCTTCAAAACGAACCGCTCGGCACCGTCTCCTCCATCAAGTATGACATTCAGGCGGGCACCGTCCTCACCGTCGTCGTGAAAAGCCCCGGCTATATCGACACCCAAAGCGTCGTCCCCGCCACCGCCCTCAGCTTCAGCGCCGACCGCAAGTCCCTCCTGCTCGACCAGACCAAGGCCCAATTCGCCGAGCAACCCCGCGCAATCGTCACCCCCGCCGCCCACGGCCAAGCCGCCTCGTCGGTCGAGGAACCCTACTCGGGCGAACGCACCGACATTGCCCTCGAACAAGGCGCCAGCTACCGCGACATCGACCGCACCGCCTTGATCTCACGCGAACTCCGCAAGGCCAAGATTCGCGGCCTTCTGGTCAAGGTCGGCACGCTCGACGGTCGCGTCACCCTGCGCGGCTTTGCCCGCTCCGAGGCCGACCGACTCCGCGCCGGCGCCATCGCCGTCGAGGCTTCCCGCCTCGAAGTGGTGGACAATCAAATCGTCGTCTCACCGCGCAACTAAACGCGCGTTGGTGTAGCCGGGGTCGGCGACCCCGGTGCATCAGGGTTCGCTCGCTCCCGGGGTCGGCGACCCCGGCTACATCCCNNCCCCGGCTACCCCCGCCCGATCGTCACAGCGCCTTCTTGAGCTTCTCGATTTTCGGACGAATCACCGCCTGGCAATACCCGCCATGCGGATTTTTTTTGTAGTAGTCCTGATGATACGCCTCGGCTTCGTAGAAGGTTTCCAGCGGTGCGATCTGCGTGACGATCCGCCCGCCCCAACCGGGATTCGCCCGTCCCAGTGACGCCTCCGCCGCCGCTTTTTGCTCGGCGTCCGCATAAAAAATAACCGAACGATACTGCGTGCCTTCGTCCGCCCCTTGGCGGTTGAGCGTGGTCGGATCGTGGATCGTCCAGAAAAAATCCAGCAGCGCGTCCAACGTGATGCGCTCCGGGTCGTAATCGATACGAATCACCTCCGCGTGACCGCTCGCACCGGAGCAGACTTGTTCGTAGGTCGGATTCGGACGCCGCCCGCCCGCGTAACCGCTCACCACGGCTTCGACGCCGGGCAAAAGTTCATACGCTGCTTCCGTGCACCAGAAGCAGCCGCCGCCGAGGACCAAAGACTTGAGTGACGCCATGCGGAGATCCTACGCGCATTCCCATCAGGCGCCACCGAGTAGTCGGCATAAAATACCGTAAAACCCACCCGCCCTTTTCGGCCCCGTGAACCCGTCGGGTATTCACCGGTCGGAACCGCCACACCGCAAACCGCACCTGCTCCCATGAAACGCCCCCGCCCCGTCCTGATGTCACCTTCTTGGCTTATCCTGAGCCTCGCCGTGGGTTTTGCGTTGGCGGCCGGCACCGCGATCCTCGCGTCCATTTCCACCCGCAATCTCGCCGCGTCCAGCGCCCGGATCGACGACCGCCTCACGCAACTCCACCAGCGCATCGAGGCCTCCCACGAGCAACCACTCGCACACCCGCCTTCCGTCGAGGACCTCGTCGCTGCAGCCGCCGATCAACGCGAACTATCCCTGCTCGCGTTCGACTCGGCCGCCGTGACGGAACGCGCCGAGTTTTTTCAACGTATCAGCGTCGGCCTGCTGGTTGCCGCGTGCGTGTTGGGCGGCGCCGGTGCGTTGCTCTTACGCCGCCGCATGGGCGAACTAGAAGACATGGTCACGGTGTGCGCGTGGACCAAACGAGTCCGTTTCAACGGCGCATGGGTGAGCTTCGAGGACTACCTGCAGGAGCGCTTTGACCTCCAGTTCACCCATGGCATCTCCGAAGAAGCCGCCGCCCAACTACGCGTTGAAACCTCCGCGCTGGCCAAAGCCGAAGCCCGCCAGCTCGAACGCGCGCAGGCCAACGCCGCTT
>DFYA01000200.1:9562-25734 GCA_002382525.1 Opitutaceae bacterium UBA4094 | reverse complement strand
CGGGCGCAGGGACGCGCCCATCCACCTTCAGTCAAAACAGGGCATGTCTGGCGGCTATGGCTCTAATTTCAACCGAGCCGGCTGAAATGCCCTACCGCGTGAGCGGCCGGTATTTGATGCGATGCGGCTGATCGGCCTCCTTGCCCTTGCGCCGACGGAAATCTTCCAAATACGCCGAATAGTTGCCGCTGAACCAGTGCACCTGCGAGTCGCCCTCGAACGCGAGGATGTGCGTCGCCACACGATCCAAAAACCACCGATCGTGCGACACCACAACCGCGCACCCGGCGAACGTCTCCAAGCCTTCTTCCAGCGCGCGAATCGAGTTCACATCGAGGTCGTTCGTCGGTTCGTCGAGCAGGATCAAGTTCGCGCCGCTCTTGAGCAGACGCGCCAAGTGCACGCGGTTGCGTTCGCCACCCGACAACACCCCGACCTTCTTCTGCTGATCGGCGCCCGTGAAACCGAACTGCGCGCAATAGGCGCGCGCGTTCATCTCACGCGGCCCGAGCTTGAGGATTTCCTCACCGCCACTGATCGCCTCGTAAATCGTCTGCGCGTCGGGCAACGAATCGCGCGACTGATCGACATGCGCGAGTTGCACCGTCGGCCCCACGCGCAACGCACCGGAGTCGGGCTGCTCCACGCCGGTGATCAACCGAAACATCGTGGTTTTGCCCGCGCCGTTCGGTCCGATCACGCCCACAATGCCGCCGGGCGGCAGCGAGAAGTTGACGTCTTCGAACAACACGCGTTCGCCGTAAGCTTTCGATAGTTTCTGCGCCTCCACGACGAGCGAACCCAAGCGGGGCCCCGCCGGAATGATGATCTCAAATTCGCGCTCCTTTTCGGCGACGTTCTGTTTGAGCATCGATTCGTAGGCGTTGATACGCGCCTGACCTTTGGCCTGACGCGCCTTGGCGCCGGACCGAATCCATTCGAGTTCGCGCGCCATCGCCTTTTGGCGGCGATCCTCGGTCTTTTGCTGCACGCTGGCGCGCGCCTGTTTCTGCTCCAGCCACTGCGAATAGTTGCCCTTCCAAGGAATACCGTGGCCGTGATCGAGTTCGAGGATCCACTGCGCCACGTTGTCGAGGAAGTAGCGGTCGTGCGTCACCGCGATGATCGTGCCTTCGTAACGCGAGAGGTGTTGCTCCAGCCAATGCACGCTCTCGGCGTCGAGATGGTTGGTCGGTTCGTCGAGGAGCAGGATGTCGGGCTTTTTGAGCAGCAACCGCGCGAGCGCGATGCGTCGGCGTTCACCACCGGACAAGTGGTCAACGATCTCGTCGGGCGGCGGACAACGCAGCGCGTCCATCGCCATCTCGACTTGCGGGGCGACGTCCCACGCGCCGAGACGGTCGATCTCCTCCTGGAGCTTGGTTTGCTTGTCGGTGATCGCGTCGCGCTCTTCGTCGGTCGCGGCGGCGGAGAGCTCATCCCACGAGGCGTCGTAGGCGGTGGTAAGATCGGTGAGGTGTTGCACGCCTTCCTCGACACATTGGCGCACGGTTTTTCCGGCGGAGAGTTGCGGTTCCTGTTCGAGCAACCCGATGGAGTAGCCGGGCTCGAAATGCACATGGCCGTCGAATTCCTTGTCGCGGCCCGCAAGCAGGCGCATGAGCGAGGATTTGCCGGAGCCGTTGAAGCCGAGCACGCCGATCTTCGCGCCGTAGTAAAACGACAACGAGATGTCGCGGAGGATTTCCTTGCGCTCGATTTTCTTCGAGACGCGCATCATCGAGAAAATGATTTTCGGTTCGTCGGGCTTGGCCATCGGGCGATGGAAGCCGCGCGCCGCCCCGGGTCAAGGGGGACGCATAAAACACCTCCGCGCTCCGCATCCAACCCATGTTCCCGCGCGTAACAGGAGCACCCACGCCATGACTACCGCACGACCCGCACCGCTCACCGTCTCCGGCGCCCTGCTCGTCGGCCTTGTGGCCAACGGCCTCGCCGGCTGCCAAGTCGCCCCCAAAACGTCGTGGACCGAACCGCTGCAGGCAATGAACCAGCCGGTTGATCTCAACCGCTTTATGGGCGAATGGCGGGTGATCGCGCACATCCCTACCTTCATCGAGAAACAAGCCTACAACGCTGTGGAGCGCTACGAACTCTCGCCCGACGGCACGATCGCCACGACATATACCTTCAACAAAGGCGACTTCGACGGTCCGCTGAAGACTTACCGACCCAAGGGGTTTGTGCACAACCACGAGACCAACGCCGAGTGGCGTATGCAGTTCGTGTGGCCGTTCAAAGCCGCCTATCTGATCCTGTATCTGGACGAGCACTACGAAACCACCGTGGTCGGCGTGCCGGACCGCGACTACGTCTGGATCATGGCGCGCTCAAAAACGATCCCCGAGAACCGCTACGACGAACTGCTGGGCCTGCTCGCGGAAACCGGCCACGACCTGTCGAAACTGCGCCGCGTGCCCCAGCGGTAAGCGGGTTCGCGCGCGCGAATCACAGTTTCTGACCGGCGGCGATTTCCTCCGGGAGGAGTTCGCCGTTGGCTTCGAGGATGCGGCGCGCTTGCGGAGCGAGGTCTTCGGCGGGCACCTCGACGATCTGGCCATCGCGATACTGGATGATGGGCAGACCAAAACGCAGGTTTTCCAAAACGGCGTCCGCATAGGCCTTGCGCATCGCGCGCATGGAACGGCGATCCACTTCTTTCGACGTAAGGCTCGCCGACTCCTCAACCTGCCACTCTTTGGACGCATCCGACATAAACGAAACGCTGGCCGCTTCCTCGATCCGCGCAAGCTTCCCGGCATCGGCGACCGCGAACACGCCGTCCTCCTCGGACGCGACGAGGTGCGGTTGTTCATACGTGTTGTCGTAGAGCCGCCAGCGGTCGATCAACGGACGATAAAGCGTCGCAAGGTTTCGCACCCCGAGGTGAAACCGCCGCTGCTGCACCTCCTCGGGAATGTCGTGACCGCCTTTGGCGACACGCTGTCGCACCCGCTGACGCGTGATGCCGAGCTGAGGAATCCACAAAAAATCGAGCCAGATACGATACCCCGCCTCGCGCATCTCGCGCAGCAGCGGCGCGTAGGTTCGGCCCGAGAGCGTGGTCTCGAAGGAAAAATTTTCCCGTTGCGCCGCGAGTTCGCGCAGTCGCTTGAGCATGATGCGTCCGGCTTCAAACGCGGCTTTGTCGGGCGCAAAGGGCGACAAGCCCGCCGCGATCAGATCCGCGTTCACAAACTCCCGGGTGCGCATTTCCTCCGGCAAAAACCGGCGCGCGTAAGTCGTCTTGCCCGCGCCATTCGGTCCGGCGATCACGAAGAGATTCGGCATGCCGGCGACGTTGAATGCACCGCAGGTGTCTGGCGAGTGCGAGGTTCGGGCGGCGCCGACGTGGCACGGGCATCCTGCCCGTGGCGAATCCGAACCATGGGCAGGATGCCCATGCCACCCAGGCACGCCCCGGACTCACGACAACCACTTCTGCTGCCATTCGCGGATCACCTCGACGAAGCCGGCCACGCCCGCGGGTTTTACGACGTAGCCGGTCGCGCCCAATCGCGCGGCCATGGCCTTGTCTTTTTCCTGGTTCGACGAACTCACGATCAACACCGGCAGGTCGGCGAACTGCGGCTGCTTTCGCACCCACGTCAACACATCGAACCCCGAACAGCGCGGCATCTGCAGATCGAGCAACAGAAGCGTCGGCAAAGGGAACTTGTCGCGGTTCGCGTAGCCGTTTACGCCGGACAGATAGTCGATCGCGTGCTGGCCGTCTTCGACAATGTGCAGCGGGTGCTCCACGGGCACGCGCTTCCAGCAGAGCTTCATAATGAACGCGTCGTTTTCGTCATTCTCGGCATAAAGCACGTGATGGCGTGGCGCGGAGTTTTCCGGGGTGCTCATGAGGCGAGAGCAAGATCGAGGCAGAAGGTGCTACCCTCACCGGGATGCGAGGTGAACGTCACCCCGCCTCCCATACGCTCGACCGCCCGGCGGACCACGGCCAGTCCGATGCCGGTGCCTTCATACTCGGTGTTAAAGCGCTGAAAGATCCCAAAGATTTTCGCCCGCGCGCCGGGCGCGATGCCAATGCCGTTGTCGCGCACGCACAGGCGCACCCGCGAGCCCTCCACTTCCGCGAAGATCTCCACGCGAGGTCGCACGCCGCGCGCCACGAACTTCACCGCGTTGCCGATCAGGTTGGCCACGCACTGCATGAGCGCCGCCTCGTTGCCGAGCACACTGGGCAGCTGCCCGTGCATCACAATGTCCGCATGATCGGCATGGAACTGCGGATAGCTCTCGACGATGCCGTGCACCAACACTTGCAAATCCACCGGTAGCAGCGTGAGTTCCGTGCGGGAAACGCGGCTGTAAACCAACACGTCCTGGATGAGCCGGTCCATGCGGCCCGAAGCGTTGATGATGCGACGCAGATAATCCTGCCCCTGCACGCCGATCTGCTCGCCGCACTCTTCGCGCAACAGCTCGCCGAAGCTCTGCATCGCCCGCAACGGCGCGCGCAGGTCGTGCGAGATGCTGTAGGAAAAACTTTCGAGCTCCGTGATCGTGTCCTGCAGTCGCGCCGTGCGCTCGACCACCAGCCGCTCCAACTCGGCGCGTCGCTCGGCCAGCGTCTCACGCGCCTTGACGACTTCCGTGATATCGAACGCCGTGCCCAAGAAGCGCACCGGACGCTCGTTCTCGAAAAATACGCGCCCGCTCGACCGCAACCACCGCGTCGCGCCGCCGTCCGACACCCGATACTCCTGGTCGAAGGCCCCGCCGCTCTGCGGCAACAACGCGTTCTGCACCGCATGGTGAACCCGGTCGCGGTCGGCCTCGTGAACACTCGCGACGAACCCGCGATAAGACGGCTCCTCGCCCGGCGGACGATTAAAGAGTTCGTGGCAACGCGCATCCCACATCACGCGATCTTCGCCGGGATAAATCGACCACGTGCCGAGTTGCGCGGCCTCGATGGTGGCGCGCAACCGTTCCTCGCTTTCGCGAATCTTCGCCTCGGCGTCGGCCACCGCCTGCTCGCTGCGCACGCGCTCGACCAGCGGCCACACGCGCGCGAGCACCGTCTCGATCAACGACAACTCCGTCGCGTGCCACGCGCGGGGTTGCGCCGACACCAAACGCAACGACGCGATCCATCGCCCGTCGCGACTGAAGGGCGCGATCGCCCACGAGCGCACCATCCCGGTCGGCGGCTCGACCTCGGCGTCGTCGTTTAACGGACGCGTGCCGACGTCGTCCACATGCACCACGCGATGGCCGTCGGCCTGAAACAACTCCATCGGCATGCAAAAGCCGTCGATTTCGCCCAACGCCTCCGCCGCGCCCTCCCGGTTCCAGCAATGCTCGGGCACGGACGCCGCCGCCCCGTCTTTCACCGAAAAGAAACCGCAGGCGTCCACTTGCAGGTGCGTGCCCAGCGACTCCGCCGCAGTGTGCAGGATTTTGGCGGGGTCGGAGAGCAACGCCACGACTTCGCTGAGTCCGTTGATAAAACGCGCGTTCAGTTCGGCGCGTTTGCGGTCGTCGATGTCGATGTGGATGCCCGCCATGCGGCGCGGGCGTCCGTTGGGCGTAAACGTGCACCGCCACTTGCCCTCGAACCACCGGCGCGTGCCGTCGGGCAACAGAATGCGAAACTCATGGCGCGCCTCTTCCGTGCCTCGCTCGAAACAACTGCGCACCACCGCGTCGAAACCACCCGCGTCCTCCGGCGCGATGCGCTGCATCCACGCGCGGTAGGTGCGCTCGAAGGCGCCCGGCTCCAGACCGTAGAGCACCTCCAACTCGGGCGAACACATCACCTGCCCGGTGGGAATGTCCCACTCGAAAGTGCCGATGCGCCCGGCCTGCAACGCCATTTCCAAGTGCCGTCGGCTGCGCGCGAGCACCTCGCGCTCCTCGCGTTCGTCGGTGATGTCGATCACCGAGCCCACGCACCCGGCGAAGCGGCCTTGCAGGAACCGCGGGGTCACCGTGTCGAGCATCCACCGATACACGCCGTCGTGGCGACGCAGCCGATAACCGAGGCGACCGCCTTTCTGGGTTTTAAAAATCTCCGCGAACTCGCGCCGGAACCCGGCTTGATCCCCCGGATGAATCGCGTCCTGCCAGCCGCGACCGAGCGCGTCGTAGGGTCGTTGGCCGGTGAACTCATACCAGCGTTCGTTGAGGAACGAGCAGCGGCCGTCGGGTTCGCTCAACCAAAACATGAGCGGCGAGTGCTCCGCCACGTGCCGAAACCGCTCCTCGCTCTCCCGCACGCGCGCGTCGGCGTCACGACGCACGCGGGTGAACTTCAGGTGCGTGCGCACGCGTGCGAGCAGTTCGCGCGCGGAGACCGGTTTCATGCAAAAATCGTCGGCCAACGGATCGTCGGGTCCCGGTTCGTCGGAGCTGTCCGCACGGTCCCCGAGCAACACGACCGGCAACGAACGCAGATGCGTATGGGCGCGCAGGCGTTGCAGCCAGCCCGCTTTGTTGGGGTCCGACGACGAGGCCGCCGCCGCGAAGATCAGATCGACCGACCGTTCGCGCAACGCCGCCAACGCCGCTTCCGGATCGGAAAAAACCTCCACGTCGTGATGCGCCGCGAGCAGCCGTTGCAAATCCGCGCGGGACGACGCGTCGGAGTCGATTACCCAGAGTTGCGCGCGCCGTCCTTCCACCCATAGCTCCGCCGTCCCGGAGGGAGGGGAATCGGCGAAACACGACAACGACATAGGGCGACGGGGCTAAAACGGGGCTGACGACGGCTTACGGGCGCAGGCGGATCGAGCCCGGCGGCGGCTCGTTGATGACGGCCCAGAACACGCCGAGATCGCGAATCGCTTCCAGAAAATCGACGAACTCGATGGGTTTGACCACGTAGGCGTTGACGCCGAGGGCGTAGCTGCGGGCGACGTCGGTTTGTTCGCGCGAGGCGGTGAGCATGACCACGGGCAGGTTTTCCAACTCGGGCTCGTTGCGGATGAGGTTGAGCAACTCGACGCCGTCGATCTTCGGCAGCTTCAGGTCGAGGAGCACCACCGCCGGATTGCCCTGCGGGCGGTCGGCGAAATTTCCACGGCGCGTGAGGTAGTTCCAGGCCTCCTCGCCGTCGCGTGCCACCACCACTTCGTTGGCGAGGCGCGTGCGCGCCAGTGCGCGCAACGAGAGGTCGAGGTCACGTGGATTATCTTCCACGAGAAGGATGGGCTTAAGCATAGATGGGATTGGTCGGAGAAGGGGTTATAGGCAGGGAAAAGGAAAAGGTGGCGCTTTCGCCGAGCTTCGACGCCGCCCACGCGTTGCCGCCGTGGCGCGCCACGATGCGCCGCACGCTGGCCAGGCCGATGCCTGTGCCCTCGAATTCTTCCCATGCGTGCAGCCGTTGAAACATGCCGAAAAGCTTGTCCTTGTAGCGTTCGTCAAAACCCACGCCATTGTCCCGCACGTGAACCACGTGTTCCGTGGCTGTTTCTTCCGCCCACACTTCGATGCGCGTGACCTCGCGGTCTCGGGTGAACTTCACCGCGTTTTCGAGGAGATTTTGCAACACACGGAAGAGCAGCGTCTGGTCCGCCTGCACGCGCGGCAGCGGCGATATCACCCACTCCACATTGCGCGACGGCGGATCAATTTTCACCTGGCGCACGACCTCCGGCAGCAGCTCGTCGAGCGCCACGGTGGTGATCATGAGCGTCACGCGGCCCATGCGCGAAAACCCGAGGATGTTGTCCACCAAACGCCCGGCGTATTGCGCACCCGACAGCACGTAGCCGAGGAACTCGCGCCCCTCGTCGTCGAGCAACTCGCCTTTGTCCACTTTCAGCAGCTCGGCATAACTGCGGATATGCCGGAAGGGCGCGCGCAGGTCGTGCGACACCGTGTAGGAAAAGTTCTCCAACTCCCGGTTCGTGCGCGTGAGTTCCTCGGTGAGTTGCGCGAGTTTCTCCGCGCCGCGCAGCACGATGTCCACCACCGCCACGCGAAACTCCCGCGCCGTGTCCACCTCGGCTTGCTGCCACGGCAACGATCGTCCGCGCACGATCTCTTTCCATTGGTCGAAACTCTTGCGCGGGTGCAGCCGCCGCGCGCCTTCGGCGTCGACCGAGACCGCTTTTTCCGGAGCGCCGCTCCACGTGACCGTCTCGACCACCTCGCGCCGAAACCAAAGCACCCAACTGTGCCGCAAGCGCGAAACGGACAACGCCAACAGGCCGCTCGCCACCGGCGTATAAGCCTGCGCCTCGGGGAATACCTGCGACAACGACTCGATGGCCAACACGTCGTCGTCACCTTGGCGGTTGAGCCAGCCCGCCAGCGCGCGGATCTGCTCCTCGGTCGGCGTCGTGCCGTAACGCACCACCCGGCCGTCTTCGATCACCACCGCACCATCCGCGCCCACGATGCGCAGCAAATCGTCGCGGCATGCCTCGACGCCTTCGACCAGCCGCTCGTGCCGCGCCATCGCCGCCACCATCGGCGTGAGGATCGCTTGTAGACGCATCCGCTGCGCCAGCCCTTCGGCCTGTTCGCGCACCGCCAGTTGCAACGACAACACCTGCGCGAGCAATCCGCACGACACGCGCAACCCGAACGGCACCGTCCTCGGCTCGCGATGATGGCACGAAATCAAGCCCCACAACTCGCCGCCCCGGATCAACGAAATCGAAAACGACGCGCCCGTGCCCATGTTGCGCATATACTCGCGATGCACCGGCGAAACGCTGCGCAAGGTCGAGAGACTCAAGTCGAGCGGACGTGTCTGCGCCCCGGGCAAACCGCACAACCGCACCGGCTCGTAGTCGGCGTTGGCGATCAATCGCAAGCGATTGAGTCGATAGAGTTCGCGCGCCTGCTTTGGCACGTCGGACGCCGGGAAATGCAGGTGCAGGTAGGAGGGCAACACGTCGTTGCGATCCTCCGCGATCACCCGCCCGTGCCAGTCGCCATCGAAGCGATACACGAGCGCCCGGTCGAAGCCGCTGATGCGCCGCACCTCCTTCGCGACGAGGCCCAACAGCTCCTCCACGCCGCGCGCCGCCTCCACCTGCCCGAGTAGCGCCTGCAACTGGTGGTTCACATCCACGGGCAACGCGGCGTCCTCTTCACCCAGGCATTCGCCCTCAACGATCAGGTGCCCGCCGAACCGGTGCCCCAACAGCGCGAAGACTTGCTGTTCACCCGCGGCGCGGGCCGTCCAGCGATCAATCAACACCGCGCCCAACGCAAACTGCGGGTCTTTGGCCGCGCAACGCACCCGGCAAGCCCACTCGGCGCCCAACACCTCGTCGAGCGTTTGCCCGAGCACCGCGCCCACCTCGCGACCGATCATCGCACCGAGATTCTCGCTCGCCTGCGCCACCCGCCCGGTCGCCTCGTCCACCGCCAACAAGAACCCGTGCGGCTGGATGCTCCCGGCGAGATGAATCGGCTCATGTTCGCAGGCGGAATAATCCACGGAGGTGTCGGCCATCGGCGTATCGCTCACGCGGATACCTCCGGTTTTTTCGCGAACCATGCGCCCAGTTTTTCAAACGTTTCCCGCGCGCCCGCGATGATCGCCGCGTCGTTTTCCGGGGACGAATGCCGCATCAATTCTCCGCGAAACGCCTGCCAACGCATGCCCACCTCCGGGCCGTAACTGCGGAAATACCGATCCCCTTCGCCGGCGACGACGCCGAGCTTTTCCTGCAAATGTCGCGCGATGAATTGCCCGCCCAGCGTGGACCCTTCGAGCACGTAACACGCGCCCAGGATCGCCGCGCGCGATCCGGTTTCGGGCAGATCCTCGCACGTCGGCAGCGCCGCACGCTGCTCGGCGTCGCGCTCGAAATGCGAGAGATCCGCCTCCAGCCAGCCGGTTTTTTCGCGACCGTCGCGCAAGAGGTCGTCGGCCGGCAGGCACTCCGCAAGGCGCCGCTCCCACGGCTTCACAAAGCCGTAGAACCGCTCCAACTGCGCGACGTAATCGGCGCGGTTGTTGGGGAGTCCGTTGAGTTGCTCCAGGTTCGTGTGCTGGAGGCGGGTTTGAACTTTAAGGTCTTCGAGAATCATGGGGCCGACGCTAGCCCTGAGCCCACGACGGAAGTGAAAGCCACGTTTCAATCCGGCCCGATTTCTTTGTCTAGTCGTATTTACCCTACCCCCGTTTGGACGCGAAAAATCCGGATAAACACGGGCACAAAGACCGGAAAATCCCCGATAAAAAACGCGCCTCAACGCGTTAGCTCCTCCAAGTTGCAAAGATACGCGAGGGCGTCGTCACGGGTGCTTCCGCACATCTCCGCGCTGGGTCGCAGGCTCGCGCAGAACGCCGGTCGCTCCGGTTTCCCGAAGAGCGCGCAACGCAAATCGGGCAGCAGTTGCACGCAACGCTCGCCCGCCTTCTTTCCGTGCGGCATGCCGGGAATGGGCGAGGTGATCGAAGGCGCGATACAACACGCGCCGCAGTCCGGTCGGCAGTTCATCGGGATGACGTCATAAGGCGGCCCGCACACTTTTAGCCGACGACAATCCGAGCAAGGATTGGCGGAAGTTTGCGCAGAAAAATCTTCGGCTCCGCCTGGCTTGGGAGCGCACGCTTGATCCCTCGCTTGCCCCGCCGTCCTCCTCGATTAGTGGTGTGTCCCATGCCGCTCACCGCCGCGCAACTTGCCGCTTCGCTCGACTCCACCAATCTCCGGCTCGACGCCTCCGAGAACCACATCGAGCAACTCGCCCTCGAAGCCGCCGAGCACCGCTTTGCTTGCGTGATGATTTACCCCGCCAGCGTCCCGCTCGCCGCCCGCGTGCTCGCCGGCACCGACACCCGCATCGGCACCGTCATCGGGTTCCCCAGTGGTCGTTTCTCCACCGATGCCAAAGCCGCCGAAATCGTCGCCGCCCACCGCGCCGGCGCCCACGAGGTGGACATCGTCATGAACTATCCCGCCCTTCGCGCCGGCCACCTTGCCGAGGTCACCGCCGAGGTCACGCGCCTCACCCACGTCGCCCACGACCAAGGCCAACTCATCAAGGTCATCGTCGAAACCTGCTTTCTCGACGACGCCCAGAAAGCGATCGCCCTTGAGATCTGCGAAACCGCCGGCGCCGACTTCATCAAAACATCCACCGGCTTCGGCCCTGCGGGCGCCACCGTCGCCGACATCGCCGCTTGGGCCGCCGCGCGCAAAACCTCCATCGCCCTCAAAGCCTCCGGCGGCATCAAAACCCTCGCCGATGCCCGCGCCCTGCTCGACGCCGGCGCCACCCGCCTCGGCACGTCGAACGCCGCCGCCCTCCTTGCCGAGTTCAACGGCACCGGCTCCGTGACCGCGCACGTCGGAAGCTATTAAACCGTGCGTCTCGCCGTCACCGCCTCCCTCTGCGCGCTCCTTCTCACCGCCTGCGCCCAGCCCCCACCCTACGCTCCTCCACAACGCACCGGCACCCTGCCCTCCGGCGTCGACGAGTCCAGCGGACTCGCCGCCTCGCGTCGCGACTCACGAATCCTGTGGACCCATGCCGACAGCGGCAACCAACCCGTCCTTTACGCCATTGAGCCCAACGGCCTGCTGCGTGGCACCCTGCGCATCACGAACCTCGCCAACCGCGACTGGGAAGACCTCGCCTCTTTCGAATTTGACGGGCGCTCCTGGTTGCTCATCGCCGACGTGGGCGACAACGGCAGCCGCCGCACCGACTGCGCGCTCTACATCGTCGCCGAACCCGACCCCGCCACGCTTTCGCCCACCAAGGAAACCGCCGCGTCCGTCGCTTGGAAAATCCCCGTCCGCTACGTCGATGGTCCGCGCGATTGCGAAGCCGTCGCCGTCGATCCGCGAGCCGGACTCGTTTACCTGCTCGCCAAGCGCACCACTCCCCACGGCCTCTACACCGTCCCGTTGCATCGCCCCGCCGACGGAGTTGTGCCGGCCGCCGTCCCCGTCGCCCACGTGGCCAACAACGTCTTCCCGCAACCCACCGCCGCGCAGAAACTCGTCCCCATCGCCACCGGCCGCTACCGCGCCCAACCGACCGGCATGGACTTCGCCGCCGATGGCACCGTTGCCGCGATCCTCAGCTACGGCGATGTATTGATTTTTCCACGACAACAGGACGAGCCGTGGGAAACCGCACTCCTGCGCGAACCCCGCGTGCTCGCGCCCCACGGCCTGCGGCAGGCCGAGGGCATCGCCTTCGGCCCCGACGGACGCACCCTCTACGTGACCTCCGAAGGCGCGGGAGGCGCGATCATCCGCTACTTGCCGGCCGATTAAGTCGAAATCGGCCCGACCCTCGCGTCACACCAACGTCAACGCGATCGCTCCGACGAGCAGCGACGCACCGCACAGCCGGCGTCCAAGCACCTTGCGACCGAGGTGTTGCTCCGAACTGGTGAACCAGTGGCCGACCAGCCACACGAGCACCACGCTCATCAGACCGCGCGAACTGAACACGATGTTCACCGCCGTCGCGTTGCCAAACACGCCAAACGTCACCGCAAGGATGAACGCCTGCAGCGCGAGCAAACAACACCCCGCCGCCACCCAGCCCGCGCCCGCACGGGGCAAAGGCCAGAGCGGTCCGCTAAAAAACGGAATGAAGCCGAGCGAGAACACCGTAAGGCAGCCAAACATGAGCGGCAGAAAATGACCGATGCCCCACAACGGCGCCCACCGCTGCACCAGCACATCGGTCAGCGCGAACGCCGACGCACTGCACGCCGCCAGCACGAGCGTGGGCAACACCAGACGCCGCTCCGCCGCCGAACCGCCGTGCAGCAGCAGAATGCCCACCGTCGTGAGCACCGCGCCGCCCCACAGCTGCGGCGACACCGGCTGGTCCACCAACAGCGTGCTGAAAAACGCCACCAAGATCACCTTGATGCCCATCACCGGCGTCGCCACCGAAACGTCGCCCTTGTTCAACGCGAGAAACGTAAAGATCTGCCCCGTGAAAAACGCGAGTCCGCCGAGCACCGGCTGATACCAACGTCCGTCCGCGTTTTCCGCGCCGCCCAGCAACAGCAGCGGGAGAAACAAGACCCCCATCGCGAGATTGGCGAGGAACGTGAGCCGCCAAAGACCGAGCCCAAACGACAACGCACGCTTGAGCGCGAGCGCGCCGACCGCATACACGATGGCGGCCAAAAGAGGCAGGAGTAGGTAGAAAGGAAAGTCGTTCATCGCCCACGCGCGGCCGTGGAACCGCAACCGCTACAGCCACGCCCCACACCGGTCAATGACCGCCCTCCGCGCCCTCGATTTTGCCGAAGGCGTCCACCCTGAAACTTGCCACCCTTGGCGAGCCCTGCACAGCCTGAGCAAATGCCAAAAAGAGGCATATCGATCGGCTTGCTCTTCCTGCTCTCCTTGCTGGCGCCGGGCGGCCTGCGCGCCCAAGAGGTGCAGCAACATGGTCTCGTATTTGAGCGCTGGATACGCGACACGTTCTTCGACGGCTACGCGCCGTCGCGTTACACGCAGAAGTGGGATATCCCGGCGGAGGCCAATCTACGCCATGGCGGCGTGCCGGTGAATCCAAAGGCCACGAAGTATCGCACGCCGGTCGGGCTCGGCGACGCACTGAACCAATACGACATCGGCGAGCCCTTCATCCTCGTCGTCGGCTACTGGGTGCAGGACGGGCAGGAAAAACGCTTTGTGAACATCGTCGCCCCGCTGATCACGCCCGAGATGTGGCGCGCGTTGTGGGGCCCGATCACCCGCGCGGACCTGGAGCGACTCGACGCCTTGGTGAAAGACCGCTCGCTCGACTACCGCGAAGCGCGCAAACAGGCGCACGCCATGAAGAGCGCTCCGCCATTTTCGGAAGCCGTCATCGTGGTGAATCCCAAGATCGATTCCAAAGGCCAACGTCGCCTGCAGTGCAGCCTGCGCTCCGACGACTTGTTCAAACACCTCGCCCCTGAAGCGCCGCAAGGCGTGCAAAAAACACCCGCGCTGTGGGGCGTGCCGTTCACCGCGACGGTGACCTCCGGCCCGCGCGAGTTCGCGAAATAAAGCGGCTACATCCGCCTCAGCGTCTCCGGTTCGCCTGCGTCGCACCGCATCGGCTCACCGCCGCTCGCGCTCGAGGTTCAACCACGCCACGTCGCGCGGCGTCAGGTCCACGCGGAGGCATTCCAGCGAACTCACCGTCTCGGCGATCGTGCGCGGTCCGATCAACGCAAAGCTCGGAAACGGTTGGTGCAACACATACGCCGCCGCGATCGCGATGGGCGACACGCCTTTCTCCTTGGCCAACACCACGGCGCGTTCGCGACGCGCGAAGTTGTCATCCGAATACCAACAGCGCACCAATTCGGCATCGGAGGTCTGGTCGCGTCCCGCACGATCGGTGAAAAAGCCGCGCGCCTGGCTCGACCACGCGAAGTGCGGGAGCTGGTTTTTTTTGAGCCATTTGCGTGAGGCCTCGTCGCTCGCCGCCACGCAACCCGACCAAACCGGATCCACCATGCGCGCCAGCGAGAAGTTGTTCGAGACCGCGCCGAAGCCCTGCAGGCCTTTCCGTTTCGCATAGCGGTTGGCCGCCGCCACGCGCTCGATGGTCCAGTTGGAACCGCCGAATATCCCGATGCGCCCGGCGCGCGCATGCTCGTTGAGCATGTCCACAAACTCGCCGACCGGGACGTCGGGGTTGTCGCGGTGCATCAGATACACGTCGAGTCGGTCCACCATCAATCGCTCCAGCGACTCGTGCAACTGCGTCGAAATGCCTTCCGGTGTGCACGCCGGCGGATGCCCGCCTTTGCCGATCACCACCACCTGATCGCGCAGCCCGCGATTCTTCAGCCAATGGCCGAGCAACCGCTCCTGCAGCCCGTGGAAATAAAGCCACGCGGTGTCGAACGCGTTGCCGCCGCGTTCGAAATAGTCGTCCCACATCGCCACCGCGTTCGGCATCGAGCGCTGGTTGTCGCACCCCATCACGAGTCGAGCGACCGGAAGCGCGATCCCGGGCACCTCCGCGTAACGCATCGCCACATCCGCACGGCGCGCGAGCGGCCGCCGCGCGATCGTGTGGGTAAACGCGGCGGCTTTCTCCGCCTCGTAGGTCAACCCGATCGCCGCACGCCACTGGTCGAGCGCGGCGAGGTTGCCCAACGTGTCGTCGGTGGACATCTGCGGCACGTCGCGAAGCCCCGCCCGCACGGCGACCGCAAAGGCGTCCGCCTCCATCGCGTAGAGCGGGCCGCCCTCGATCACGATTTCCTCCGGCCCGGCCGATCCGGTCTTGTGTAGGTGAATTGTGGATACGCCGCCGTCGCGATTCACCACCCACGGCGAAGGCACCAGCAACCAGCCTTCGCTCCCGTAGATCCGCACCACGTTTTGCTGCGAGAGCCCCACGCCGGCGGAGACCTGCGCGATCACGTTGTTCGCAAACTTCAACGTCGCCGCCGCATACACGTCGACGCCGCTTTCCGGATGCAGCACACCGGCGCCGCTCACTGAGACCGGGTCGAGAAACGCTTTGCCCGCCGCCGCGCCCGCGACCAAGCGGGCCATCGACACCGCGTAACAACCGACATCCATGATGCCGCCGCCGCCTGCCGAATTGGCCCACAGGCGCGAGGTCGCGTCGTAGTCGCACTTAAAACTAAACGCCGCCTGCACCATCCCCACCGCGCCGAGCGCGCCGGAGCGGATCAGCTCGACGACCTTCGCCGTCTGCGGATGGCAGCGATACATAAACGCCTCCATCAAGACCACGCCGTGTTCGCGCGCCGCCTGCACCATCACCATGCCTTCACCATGGTTTAGCCCCATCGGCTTCTCGCATAGGATGTGTTTGCCCGCCTCGGCCGCGCGCACCACCCACTCCGCATGCTGCGGATGCGGCGTGCCGATATACACCGCCTCGACCTCCGGGTCGGCCAGCAACGCCTCGTAACTCCCATGCGCGCGACCGATGCCATGAGTCGCCGCAAACGTCCGCGCCGATTCCTCCGACCGACTGCCCACAGCGACGACGCGCCCGTGTTTTGAAGCGGCGACACCTTGGGCAAACACGCCGGCGATACGACCGGTGCTCATAATGCCCCAGCGGAGCGGGGGGAGTTCGGGGTTCATGGGAGTAGAGGGATTAAACGCCCGCAGCCTGTCAAACCCCCGCCCGCGGCCAAGCGCTTGCCACGGTCTTTCGTTGTGGATTCTCCCGGAAGCGTCCAAGAG
>DFYA01000200.1:1819-9443 GCA_002382525.1 Opitutaceae bacterium UBA4094 | reverse complement strand
AAAACCGCCGCGCGTTCCCGCGCCCGCATCGGCTGGATCGGTTTCGATTTCGACAACGACCCCGCCGCGGCGGCGCCCACCTCAGTCCCCGCCGCGTTGTGCACTCCGCTCGCTGCGGACCTTCTGACCGAGGAGCTGCGCCGCCTCTTCGAGACGACCTGCGCCGAGCACCAAGGCGATGACCTCGGGCACGCCGAGCGCGCCGAGCTGATGCTGCGCGAGATCCTCATTCTCCTCTGCCGCCTCGCCTCCACCGACGATGGCGCTGACTGCGGCGCGGACGCGGGTGTCGATACTCGCGTCCCTGCTCCATCGGGACCCGCCCCGCAACTCGTGCGTTCCGCCGCGCTCACGCTTACCGGCAACCTCTCCCAGCCGATGCGCATCCGCGACCTCGCGCATTACCACTCGCTCAGCGCCTCGCACTTCGCGCTCCTCTTTCGCAAGCACCACGGCGCCACCCCGCGGCGTTATCTTCAAAACGCGCGCCTCGCACGCGCGAAGACGCTCCTCGACGAAAACGCGCTGACGGTAAAAGAAATCGCCGCCGCCTGCGGCTACGTGGACGCCGCGCACTTTTGCCATGCGTTCAAAGCCGCGACGAACCTCACGCCCAAACAATTCCGCCAACGGGCCGCCTGAGCGCCCCGCCCGCGCGGTCGATCATGCTCGGTGAGGGCCATTGCCTTCGCCGGCCCCGCCACTTAGTTCACGCGCATGTTGACCAAGGCCCAGCTCTCCCGCCTGCGCGCGCTCCGGGAAAAAAAGAACCGCGAAGCGGAAGGCCTCTACGTCGTCGAAAACCCCAAAGTCGTCGCGGAGCTGCTCAACGCCGGGGTGCAGTTTGCAGAACTCTACGCCACGGCCACTTGGACGCCGCCACCCGGCCTACCCGCGCCGTCCAGCGGCCCCACGCCAACGCCCACGCTCATCACGCCCGACGAACTCGCGCGCATGAGCCACTTCCCGACCCCCTCCGAGGTGTTTGCCGTGGGCCGCATTGCACGCGCCGACCTCCCCGAGGGGGCGTTGGGCGACGGCCTCACGCTGGCGCTGGACGGCATCCAAGACCCGGGCAACGTCGGCACACTCCTGCGGGTTGCGGACTGGTTTGCGTTCGACCGCGTGCTGCTGTCCCCGGACTGCGCCGACCTGTTTTCCCAGAAAGTGATCAACGCGAGCATGGGTTCATTTGCGCGCGTAAAGACTTACACCCTCGACCTGCCCACCGCGCTCGCGAGCGATTGCGTGCCGGTGCTCGGTTGCGACCTTGGCGGAGACGACGTGCACGCGTTGCCGGCGGTGACCAACGCCGTGGTGGTGATCGGCAGCGAAGGCCGCGGGCTCTCCCCCGCCGTGCGCGATACCGTCACCCGCTTCATTACGATCCCCAAATACGGCGCCGCCGAATCCCTCAATGCCGGCGTCGCCGCCGCCATCGTCTGCGACAACCTCCGCCGCCGCACTCCCAGAAAAGACATCATGACTTGAGTGCCTGTTGCCCGAAGCGTCGTGTGAACAAGCCGAGCCCCAAGCCTACGGGGTCCCCAAGCGAATGATCTCGGGCAAACCGTGACGGCGGGGAGAACCTCGGCAATTGTGCTGCACGCCGGTGGCGAACCGATGCCGTGCTTGGTCTCCAGCACCACGCGCAGCTTCTTTGATCCCGACGTTCGATGCAGGCGTCGCTCCGCAAGCAGCCGCGGGATGGAGCGCCCGGTTATCGAGATCAATACGGCACGCGTGAAATAAGGCGTGCTTAACTCCTCCATAAATCGCTCAACGCTGAAAAGTTGAGCAGCACTCCGCCATTCTAGCCCCGAAAGGCACATTTTTGCGGGCTCGCCGATGGCCAACTGAGCACCACCATGCCGCCACCCGGAATTTATCCGAATTCACCACCGGCTCGTATGCTTACCCCTCGCGTCTTTCGGCTGCCGCTGCATCTCCCCTCGTTTGCCCGATGCCTGTTGCCACGTCTCTGCCTCATTGTGGCCGGCGCAAGCGGGATGCACGCCCAAGTCACCACACCCGGTTTTCTTAACCAGCCTCGCACCGAGGCGCCCGGCACGCTGCTCAGTCATCCGTTCACCAATGGCTCCGAGTCGATCGGTCGCACCACGTCGATCAACTACTTGAATGGCTGGATCATCGTGGGCGGCGAGGCTCCCGGCTCGCGAGACGGCTCCGACCTCGTGCTGCGGGTCTATGACATCGCCGATCCCCTGAACCCCGTCCGGCGCCTCCCGAGCGACTTCAACCTCAACTACGCCCATAATTGGTGGCATCAGGGCAACGTGGGTTGGAATGCCCACGGCACCGCGCAAGTGGGCGACCTCCTCCTGCCCCAAGTCATGCGCGTCGCGTCCTTCGGAGGACCGGTCGAACTCGGCGGCACCAACGGCATCCCGCATCTCGGCCAGATGGGCGTCGGTTACATCCGCCCGTCCCAAGCCGGTCCGTGGATCGCCAGCATGCAGTGGTATGGCCACACCGAGTCTCCGTTCACGATCGAGCGCGTCGGGCGTGATCAAAACGGTTACAACACCTTCCACACCATCGGCTCCTTCGACCACGTCGGGCCCTTCGGCGGCGGCGACTGGCACCCGATGTTCTTCGGCGACCTCCTTGTTTACGCCCGCTCCGGCACTGCGGGCAGCGACGGCGTGGTCGTTTACCGCCTTCAATACCAGGCCGACCCCGTCACCGACGTCCTCACGAACGTGACCCCTCACTACGTCGGTTCACTCGAAGGCGGCTTCCAAGGCTACTGGCCCGTTCTCTTTTCCGACGGTGACGGTCTCCACGTCGTCGGCGCCTTCACCAACATCCTTCTGGCGGCCGATATCACCCACGCCGCCGATCCCGCCCGCGCGGCCGCCCATCCTTCCGCCGCGCCTGTCCGCCTGGCCGCCAACCTGGTCGTGCCCGGCTTCACCAACTCTTCGTATCCGGTTTTTCAGGACAACCACGCGTTCATCCACAATCGCAAAATCGACATGACCCGCCTCGTCGCGGGCGACGCCAATCCCATCGTCCTCACACTCAACGAAGGCAACCCAACCCGCCCGCCCGGTGCCCCCGCCATTCCCTCGCCCGGAGTCAACACGTCGCAAATGTCGCTCGTGCTCGGCAACCTCTGGCTTACCGGCGGCTACCCGCACCACCACGGCACCGCCAACTACCAGGCGCAGGGCCTCGGCGTATGGGTGCACCAACAAGCCCCCGACACGACGCGCCCCCGCGTCGCCTACCACATCCCCCAGCGCAATCGCACCGGCTACCCGCGCCACGCCCCGCTTTCGTTCCTTGTCCACGAACACGGCCGCCGCGGCGGCCCGCGCAACGGCATCGACTTCACCGTCCGCGCCGTCACCCCCGGCGTCGGCGGCGCGCCCGACACCCTCGGCGCGCCTGTCACCGGTTACCTGATACACGACTTCTCCGGCGTGCTCACCTTCACCCCACAGCCCGCGCTCGCCGCCGACACGACCTACCAGGTGGATTTCCTCGCCAACGACAACGGCACGCCCGCGAACCCCGACGACGACATCGGTTTCCAGGACACCGCGGGCAACCTCATCGAGCCTTACAGCTTCCGCTTCTCCACCGGCGGTGCCGTCAACGCCACCCCGCCGCCCGCCTTTGCCAGCCTCACCGCCACCACCCACCAACCCGCGCCCGGTCAAGCCATCACGGTCACCGCGGCGGCGGCCGGCGACGGGCCGTTTTCCTACCGCTTCAGCTTCGACGGCACGTGGTCCGAGTGGTCCGACACACCGGCCGCCTCCCACACCTACTCGTCGCCCGGCCGCCCACGCGTCCTCGTGCAGATCCGAGATGCCCACGGCGCCATCGTTACCCAATCGCTGCGTATTCTCGTGATCGCGCCTCCCGTGGGTCCCGCGCCGGTGCACAGTTCCACCCTCGTGATCGGCGACGATCCCGATGGACGGCGGCTCTGGGTGGTCAACCCCGACGCGAACACGGTCTCCGTCCTCGATCCCACGACGGGCGCCAAACTCGCCGAGCACCCCGTCGGTCAGAATCCCCGGTCCATCGTGCGCGATGCCTTCGGTCGCTATTGGGTGACGTGCCACACCTCCGACGAACTCCGCGTGCTCGATCCCGACGGCAGCACCGCACACACCCTCCCGCTCGCCTACGGCTCCGCGCCGTTCGGCGTCGTGGCGTCTCCGGACGGCCAATCGGTCTTCGTCTCACTCCAAGGCTCCGCGCGCATCCAGCGCTACTCCGCCGCCAATCCCTCCGCAGTCCCCGTCACGCAGACCACCGTCCCCACCCCGCGCGCGCTGGCGCTCACCGGTGACGGCCAACGCCTTTTTGTCACCCGCTTCATTTCGCCCGACCTCCACGCCGAAGTCGCCGAGATCGCCGCAACTTCACCCGCGCTGACCCAGACACGCCTCATCGTGCTCGAGTCCGCTCAAACCATCGACGGCGGTGATCGCGCCGCCGGCGTTCCCAACTACCTCACGTCGATCGCCGTCTCCCCCGACGGCACCCGCGCCGCGGTCGCTTCCAAACAGGACAACACCCAACGCGGCCTGCTCTTCGGCGTCGGCGATTTGACGCATGAAACATCGGTGCGCGCGGTCGTTTCGTTCGTCGATCTTGTATCCAATAACGAGATACGTCACTCCCGTCGCGATTTCGACAACGCCGACAGCCCGTCCGCGCTCGCCTACACGCCGCTGGGCGACACGCTCCTCGTCACGCTCCAGGGTAACAACCGCGTCATCGGGATGGACGCGACCGGCATCGCGCCGCTCGCGGAACTCAACACAACCGGCTCCACCTTCACCTCTCCCGTGATGGTCGCGATGGACCTCGGCACCGGGCTCGCACCACACGGCGTTTTGATCGACCCCGTGTCCGCACGGCTTTTCACGCAGGACTTCATGGGCCGCACCGTCACCGTCCGCGACGCGACTCCGCTCCTCGCGGAGAACCGCACCGCCTTGCCGGTGGTCGCGATGACGCCGACCGTCGCCCACGAGCCCCTCTCCCCCGAGGTCCTCCTCGGCAAACGCATCTTCTACAACGCCGCCGATCCGCGCATGGGCGCCGACGGCTACATCTCCTGCGCAAGCTGCCATCTTGACGGAGGCCACGACGGTCGCGTGTGGGACTTCACCGGGCGCGGCGAAGGCCTGCGCCGCACCACCGACTTGCGCGGGCGCTCCGGCCTCGCCCACGGCAACGTCCACTGGTCCGCCAATTTCGACGAGATCCAGGATTTCGAGCACGACATCCGCGGGCCCTTCGGCGGGAGCGGATTCCTCCCGCTCACCCCGCAGGAATTCGCCGCCCTCCACCCCTCGCCGGCCTCCGGCAAGACGGGCCTCTCCCCCGAACTCGACGCGCTCGCCGCCTACGTCACATCCCTGATTCCGGCCACCACGCCGCGCAGCCCGCACCGCAACACCGACGGCACGCTCACCGCCGCCGCGCTGCGCGGCCGCGCCGTGTTCGAGGCCGAGTCTTGCAGCACGTGCCACTCCGGCCCGGCGCTCACCGACAGTCTGGCCGGCTCCGTATCGACACGCCAACTACACGATGTCGGCACGCTTTCCTCGCTTTCGGGCCTCCGCCTCCACGATCCGCTCGAAGGCATCGACACGCCTACCCTCCATGGTTTGCACGCGACCCGCACCTTCCTTCATCACGGCCTGGCCCCGACGCTCGCGGAGGTCTTTTCCTACGCCGCGGGACAAGTGCGTCGCGCCTCGGAAGCCGAACTCGTCAACCTACCCCCGAACGCGAACTCGACCGACAACCCGCTCGAAGGCGGCGGCGGCTCCACCCGCGGCGTGGTGGGAGGCTCGTTTGTGCATATTTCAGACGCCTCGCCGGGCGGCCTTATCCGTTTCACCGCCATCGACGGCGGCCTCTCCGGCGGCCCCGCTCGCATCGCCCTCCGCTACGCCTGCAACTACGGAGGCGGCACCGCACTCGTTCGCGTCAACGGCGTGGAACAGACCATCACCGTTTCTCGGCAGTTTCCCGACAACGGCTTCATGACGAGTGGTTGGCTGTGGGTTACCTTGGATGCGACGCTCCTCGCGGGACCGACCAACACCATCGAGCTCCTTCGCGGTTCCCGCGACATCTCCTTCAACATCGTGGTGGTCGCCAATGCCGACGACCTCGCCGCGGCGCATCCCCATCGGCGCGCGCTCTCGCTCTCCTCCGGTGATCGCGACGACCTGATCGCCTACCTGCGGTCACTCGATTATCGAAACGACCAAGGCATCCCGCTCTCCGCACCCGCTCCCTCCACTTCGGTTGCACCGACGATCATCGCTGCCCCGGACTCGCAGACCCTCGCCATCGGCAACACCCTCGCTCTCCACGTGGCGGTCGGCGGCACCGGCCCGTTTACCTACCAGTGGCGACGTGACACCGCCCTCGTCGGCACCGACAGCCCTATCCTTGAGATTCCCTCGATCACCCTCGCCGAGGCCGGCGCCTACACCGTCACCGTCACCAACGCGGCAGGCCAGATCACCAGCGCCGCTGCGCAGATCATCATCAACCCGGCGCTCTCCGTCACCACCACGTCGATCTCCGTCTTCACGGTCGGTCGCACCTACAACCACACGCTCGCGGCCACCGGCGGCATCGATACCCGCACATGGACCCTCGCCACGGGCGCCCTGCCGAACGGCCTCACCCTCACGCCCGACGGACGCATCCAGGGCACGCCCGTGGCACCGGCGCGCGCAACGTTCACCGTGCGGGTCGCCGACAGCTCCGGTCACGCCACCCGCGAGCTTTCGCTCGACGTCCGCCCGGTCGGCGGCTTCGTGAACGACCTCGATCTTATTCTCCACTACACGTTCGACGAAGGCTCCGGCGCGCGCATTTGGGACAGCTCCCCCGCGGGCAACGACCACACGACTGTATTGCCGAGCATCCCCGCCGGCTTCCCGATCAACCGCACGCCCACCTGGTCGGCCAACGGTCGCTTCGGAGGCGCTTACGGCACGTCCGACCTCGCGGGCGAACTCGCGCCGTTTTTCCCGGCCAATCAGGGCGACCTCGACTTCGCCCCGCGCGGCGACGCCTTCACGGTCGCCGTGTGGGTGCGCACCACGGCCACAACGAGCTATCGCACCCTCCTCAGCAAAAACGGCCACGCCGACGAGAACTGGACCGCGCAATACCGGCTCTGGACCTCAAACCACTCACCGACGAGCCTCCAAGGCATCACCGGCGGCGCCCCCGGCTCGATGTCTCAACCGACGCTCAACGACGGGCAATGGCACCTCGTCACCCTCGTCAACGACTACGACACCACCGCCGGCCTCTGGCGCACCCGCCTCTACTTCGACGGTGGTGCCACCCACTCCGAATGGAACACCGGCAATGGCGGACGCACGCTGCGGCTGCTCGCCATCGGCGACACCAGCAACGGCTACAACAGCTGGATCGGCCAACTCGACGACCTGCGCATCTACCGCCGCGCGCTTACGCCGCAGGAGATCACCGCGCTCTACAACGCCCCCGCCACGCCGCCCAGTTACGACGCCTGGCTCGCGACGTTGCCCACGCCCCTTCCGCCGGGACTCCGCGCGCCCACCGACGACGCGGACAACGA
>DFYA01000200.1:0-1756 GCA_002382525.1 Opitutaceae bacterium UBA4094 | reverse complement strand
TCCACCACGCTTGCGCCAGGCTCGTGGACCACGACCGGTGTCGTCCAGGACACGACAACCCCGGTCGGGCTGCAGGCCACGGCCACGGTGCCGATGGGCCCGGAGGCGCCGCGACGTTTCCTGCGCCTGCGTGTTAACGAACGCTGAGCCGGGAAGAGTCAGTTTGGCTGGGCCGGCCATGGGGTGGGTTAACCCCCATATCATGCTCCGGCCGCTCCCCGCATACTTCCGGTCTTACATCCTAATCAAAACCCTGCAAAAAACTTATGTCCTATCAAATCAGCCCGACCTCCAACGACAAATTCATGTTCAATCTGAAGGCGGAGAACAATCAGGTGATCCTTACCAGCCAAACGTATGAGCAGAAACAATCCGCCCTCGACGGCATCGCCTCGGTGCAAGTGAACGGTCCCGACGCCAAAAACTTCGAAATGCTGACGTCCGTTTCCAACGAGCCCTACTTCGTGCTCAAGGCCCAGAATGGCCAGGTCATCGGCACCAGCCAGATGTATTCCTCCACCACAGCCGCCCAGATCGGGATCGCCTCCGTCCAAACCAATTCGCCCTCGACCGAGATTGCGTCCGTCTAAGCGGCCGTTCACCCCACCCCCGCAACGTAGCGTTAGCATATTCCGTTTTCACTCATGGCCAACATCGCCCTCGCCGCTTATCTACTCCTTGTCGGTCTGAACATTTTGTTCGATTTGGATGTGCCCGCGTGGCTGTCAGGCACGTTGGCCTTGGTGGCGGGCGCCCTCATGCTGCTTGAGCGTTTCGGCTTCGGCTGGGGCGCGCGGAAGAAGTAGGCAGCGCGCTTCCGGGGCGCGCCCCGGAAGCGAGTTCATTCATCCGGTCAAGATGTAGCCGGACAAAGGACCGACGGTATATAGCGGCAACGTCGGCACGGGACTTCTGAGCCAGCTCAAAACACGCTCCGGAGCGGGTGAAAGCCGCGGAAACTCCAGAGGCAGAAGCCGCCGCACGGGAACAAGGCGCTGGCGAGATTCAGCCAAGCCGGTCGCGCAGGTGGTTCGCCGCCATCCATGGCCGGCGGCGCCCATCGGCGGCGTAGGACAAACACTGACAGGCAAATTTCCCTTGAGCCGACAAGATGATCAGACGGGCACGGATAATTTCCGCGCAACGGCTCGGGCATACTGGGGGCATGCAGAACGTCATTGCCTCCCACCTTCTTCATATCCGCATCTCCACCCGCGTCGGTCGTTTTCTTTCGGTCGGCTTGTTGGCCGCATCGACCGCCGTCGGCGCTTGGGCCAACGAGGAGCCGGCATCGGAGCCGATGCCGGTTCAGATCGAATTTAAGTCCGCTGCTGAAGGCGTGATGCTCGCGAACCCGTTGAAGCGGCCGAAGGAAAAGGTTCCGCACATCACCTATCAACGGAAGACGCACTACTACTGTTAAACGGCGCCCGTGCTTCGTGCCTGCGGCCCGTGCGAAGATAGGCCGGGCGCATGCCGTAACCGGCGGGCTCGCTCATTGGTCGACCAAGCGAGTGGGCCCCCCGCCGCCGTCGGGCTGATCGAATCGCTCTCCGAGCTTCCCCTTGCTGTTGGTGGGCAACTGGCGCCCGGTGGAATCCACTTGGGGCACCTCACAGGTCATCCAATAATCGTGCAGCACTTTCAACTGATGCTGCAACCCGCCCACGGCCGTGGGCTTCACATGAAACGCGCTGGCGCCCAGCATATAGGCTTTCTTGATGTCGTCTTTGTCCGAGGAGCCCGTGAGCACAAC
>DFYA01000192.1:4012-14126 GCA_002382525.1 Opitutaceae bacterium UBA4094 | reverse complement strand
TGCCGCTCATGAAGTCGGTGCACGGCATGCCGGCATTCGTGGCGGAAGAAGAGGGCCGTTTCGCGGCGCGCACGCACGAGCCGATCCATTTTGCAAACGACGATGAGGCCGACGAACTACCCGCGAAGGAGGGCAAGTCATGAACAACCAACTTGAAGCCGCCGTGCTCGTCGCGGTGCTGTTCGGCGCGGGCACCTATCTGATGCTCTCGCGCCGCTTTCTGCGGATACTATTCGGGTTTCTGATCATCTCCAACGCCGCCAACCTCGTGATCATCGGCGTCTCGGGCGACCCGACGGGCCGCGGCACCGGCACGGTGGGCGAGGGTGGTCCCGGGAACGCGGTGGACCCGCTGCCGCAGGCGCTCGTGCTCACGGCGATCGTGATCGGCTTTGCCGTCGCCGCCTACCTGACAGTGCTGTTCTACCGGTTGCACGCCGACCGCAAGGGCACGTCGCTCAACACGCTTTACGCCGAAGGTCAGCCCGGCACCGCAGCGGCGCGCGAGAAGGAGATCGACTCATGATTAACAACATCCCCGGACTTTGTGTGCTGGCCCCGCTGCTGGCCGGACTCTTCGTGATGTTGTCCCCGCGCCCGTCGGTCGCGCGTCGGCTGTTCATCGGTGCCGTGCTTGCCGCGCTGACGACCATGGCCGGCTGGGCGGTGACGCACGTGATGGCCGAAGGGCCGCTGGTGTTGCGCCTCGGCGGCTGGGTCGTGCCCTACGGCATCGTCTTGGTTATGGATACGCTCGCGGCGGTGATGGTCACCGTGTCGCTCTTCACGGCGCTCGGCTGCGTGTTGTTCGGTTTCGCCGACACCCCCGTCGAGGACGAACATCCGCTGCGCCTGCCGCTGGTGATGTGTCTGATGACGGGCATCAACCTGTCGTTCCTCACGGGCGATTTGTTCAACCTCTTCGTCGGCTTCGAGGTGATGCTGCTCTCGTCGTATGCGCTGCTCACGCTGGAAGTCGGCGCGCGCGATTCGCGCCATGCGTTCCCGTATTTGATCATCAACCTCGTCGCGAGCGCGCTGTTTATCGGCGCGTGCGGCTTTACCTACAGCCTCCTCGGCACGCTCAACTTTGCCGAGATGATCGTGCGTGCGGATATGCTGGCGGGCGATTTCCGCCTGACGTCGCTTGGAGTGTTTTTGGCGGTGGTCTTCTCGATCAAGGCCGGCGCGTTTCCGCTCTATTACTGGTTGCCCGGGGCGTATCCGATCATGCCCGCGCCGATGACCGCGCTCTTCGGCGGATTGCTCACCAAGGTCGGCGTGTATGTGTTGCTGCGCATCTTTGGCACGGTGTTTCCGGTGATCGAAGGTTTGCAGACGGCGTTCCTGTGGGTGGGCGTGGTCACCATCTTCACGGGCGTGCTCGGCGCGGTGTCGCAGTATAGCGTTCAACGCATCCTGTCGTTCCACATCGTGAGCCAGATCGGTTACATGTTGCTGGCGCTGGGCCTGCCGGGACCCGAGGCGATGGCGGCGGTGATCCTGTTCCTCATTCACAACATCCTTGTGAAGAGCTCCCTGTTCCTCGTGGGCGGCACGATCCTGCGCGTGAACGGCACCGACACGCTCACCGGGACCGGCAACCTCTGGCGCGCGATGCCGATTCTCGGCATTCTCTTCCTCATGCAGGCGCTCTCGCTCGCGGGCTTGCCGCCCTTCAGCGGATTCTGGGGCAAAGTCGCGATCGCCATGGCCGGCTTTAATCAAGGCGAATGGGTCGCGGTGGGCCTCGCGATCGCGGGAAGTATCCTCACGCTGATGAGCATGCTGAAAATCTGGCTCGGCGCGTTCTGGAAAACCGATCCCGCAGTCCCGGTGAACAACGACGGTCGCGCGCGCTGGACGGTGGCAGTCGTCGCCCTGTTCGCCGTCGCCGCGCTGTGGGTCGGCATCGGCGCCGAGAACTTTGCCCGCATCACCCGTCACGCCGGTGCCGAAGCGGTGGACCGCGCCGGCTATGCGGCGAACGTGCACGGCGCCAACTCCACCGTTTACGAAGGGAAACAACCATGAGTTCACCCGCTGTCATTCAACGTCGCCCGTGGCCGCTGCGCATCGTGGGCTTTCTCGTGTTCATCGTGGTGTTCACGCGGGAACTCATTCTCGCGAACATCGATGTCGCCATCATCGTGTTGTTTAAACCGGTGAGCAGCCTCGCGCCGGAGTTTATCACCTACCCGCTCGAAGGCCTCACCGAGTTCGAGATCGTGGTGCTCTCGCACTGCATCACCCTTACGCCCGGCACGACCAGCGTGGACGTGTCGGAGGACCAAAAGCGCCTCACGGTGCACGCGCTCAACGCGAACGACCCGCAAGCCGTGTGTGACGGCATCAAACAAAAGCTCGAAAAGCCGCTCCTGGCCTGGACCCGATGAACCTGATCGACATCGCCTTCTATATCGGACTCGCGTTGCTGCTCGGCGTGCTCGCCTGCGGTTGCTACCGCCTCACGCGCGGACCGACCACGTTGGACCGTCTCCTCGGTCTGGATACATTCACGGTGTCCGTCGTCGGTCTGGTCGCGTTGTTTTCGATGCGCGCCAATACCGCCGAATACGTCGAACTCATCTTGATTGTCACCGCGCTCGGGTTCTTCACGACCGTGTGTTTCTATTATTACCTGTCGCAGCCGCGCAAAAAAGGCGGCGAGGACTTTAACCAAGAGGACAACTCATGACGCTTTTGCCGCTTATCCTCGCCGGGGCCTGCGCGGGCATTGGCTTCTTCTTCATGCTCGTGGCCGGCGTGGGCATCATCAAATTCCCCGACGCCTACTGCCGCGCGCACGCGCTCGGCAAGGCGATGACGCTCGGCATTATCTTCCTGCTGCTGGCGCTCGGCTTTTACGTTGAAGCGGTGCCTTGGTGGAAGGTGTTTCTCGGCATTTGCTTCCAGCTCGTGACCATCCCGGTGGCGAGCCATCTGTTCTGTCTGGTGGCGTATCGCCGCAAGATGCCGCGCTGGTCAGCCAAGGGTTGGTTGTAGGCCCGATAAGGCGGACGACTGTCCGCGCTGTGGGCATCGGCCCGCTTGCCGCGCGGAGGCGGAAGGCCTGCGATTCGCAGCCGTTATGCTTCCGTCACCGCCTCTTGCGAGTGGTTTGGTCGGCACGATCACCCCGGCCCTGATCGCGCCGTTCGGCCTGCTATTGCTGCTGATCGCGGCGATGCCGCTCACGCCGCACCGGTTGAAGCGGCTTTGGGAACTCTATTGTCCGCATGTCGCGGTCGGCCTGGCGGTGATCGTGGCCGCGTGGTTTGTGCTGCGCATTCCCGGAGGCACGACACTGGTGATGCACTCGGTGCGCGAATACGTGTCGTTCATCGTGCTGATCGGATCGTTGTTCGTAGTGGCGGGCGGGATACACATTCAGACGCGGGCCGAGGCGACGCCGCGAGCCAACGTCACGCTGCTGCTGATCGGCGCGGTGCTGGCCAACTTCATCGGCACCACTGGCGCGTCGATGGTGCTGATTCGTCCGTTTATTCGGATGAACCGCGACCGCATCGCCGCGTATCACGTCGTGTTCTTTATCTTCATCGTGTCCAACTGCGGCGGCTCGCTGACGCCCATCGGCGATCCGCCGCTGTTTCTCGGTTACCTGCGCGGCGTGCCGTTTTTCTGGCTGGCGGCGCAGGTGCCGCTCGTCTGGGTGACGATCATCGGCGCGCTGCTGGCCACGTTTTACCTGATCGACCGACGCGACTTCAAACGGTCCGGCCTGGGGCAAGGCGCGGACAAGCGTATTCGTAAGAATGATACGCTGCGCGTCGATGGAGCGATCAATCTGCTTTTTCTATCCGTCATCATCGGGGCGGTTTTCTTGCCGGCGGGCTATTTCGTGCGGGAGGGCGTGATGCTCGCGGCGGCGGCGGGTTCGTGGCTGTGCACGCCGAAGCGCGTGCACGCGCAAAACCAGTTCTCGCTCGGGCCGGTTCGGGAGGTGGCGTTTCTGTTTGTGGGCATCTTTATCACGATGATGCCGGCGCTGGCTTATCTGGAGCAGCACGGAAAGGAGTTCGGGGCGATGACGCCGCGGCAGTATTACATCGCAACCGGGGCGTTGTCGGCGGTGTTGGACAACGCGCCGACCTATGTGAATTTTTTGAAACTTGCGGAGGTCAACTCGACGGCGGGAGCGCCTGCGGGCGAGTCGATGAAGCGGTTGTTGGAGAACGATGCGCCGCTGGTCGTCGCGGTGAGTCTCGCCTCGGTGTTTTTCGGGGCGATGACCTACATCGGCAACGGGCCGAACTTCATGGTGAAGTCCATCGCCGAGAGCATGGGCGTGCGCATGCCGGGCTTTTTTGGCTACATCGTGAAGTTCAGCCTCCCCGTATTGCTGCCGCTCCTGGCGCTGGTGGGGTGGTGGTTTTTGTAGCCGAGCGGACCGGCTGGCGGGCGGGCGAGACGGAGTTCGGATTGGGACACAGAGTGCACCGAGTCGGAGGAGGTTGAGGAGGGCCGGGTGACTGCGCGGGTGGACCGTGCATGCGCGGTGTTTATCGGGCCTGATTCTTTGCCACGAAAGAACACAAAGAGCACAAAAGACGATCCTCCCGATTCCTGGCCCTTTGTGCTCTCTGCGTTTTTTTTGAGGCTACACTCTGGGTGCGGTCCCCCTAGGCGCGCTCCCACTCGATAACCAACGTCGGGCCGATGGGGAAGCGGCCGCAGTCGTGTTCGTATACGGTAAGCCCGGCGGATGGCGTCGCGCCCTCGGGCACGGCGCAGCGCAGGCGCAGCACGCCTTCTTGGGAGACGCGCTCCGCGATGCATTTGAGCAATTCGTCTTCGATCGTCGTGCGCATGAGGTAGCCGTAGGCGCCACGGCCGCCACGCAGGTAACTGAGCGAACCGCGCGTGTCGTGGGGATGGTCGGGCAACAACGCGCGGTGGACGGGAAGGTCGTTGACGAGCAGCTCGAAGCGCGTGGGCGTCTTCAGGCTGCCGGTTTGCGAGGTGTCCCCGCGACGCGCCGACACCTCGCACAGTAGCCGCAGCCGTTGGGCCTGGCCGATCTTCCGAACGGCTTCGTCGTCGAACACCCATTCGAAGAAACCGCTGCCGTTGCCGAAACAATAGCCGCGTTGTTGCGCCTCCTCGGGCGTGATAACCGGACCGGTCCAACGCGCGTCCCGCCACGCGTGCACGGGACGACGCAAGACGAGCGTGTTGTTGCGTTCCTCGCGTAGCGGCAACTCGCCGTCGCCGACCAAGTGTTGGACAAAATTGCCGCAGATCGGTTGTCCGTCGGGAGTGACGGCGGCGACGGAGAGCGTGCATAACATCGCGTCGGGCGGGGCGGGCAAAGTGATTCGCTTGGCCAGCTCGACGCGGTGGTGGGTGAACGGGATCTTGCAAGTGCCACGCGCGAGTTGCGGGTGATGCGTGCCGAGCGTGTCGATGCCGGAGTAGTTCCAGTGAAACGTGACGGCTTCGCGGCGACGGCGGGAGAAATGCGACGACAGCACCTCGACCTCGACGGTCGATCCGGGCGCGATGCGGCTGATGGGCGCTGCGTTGATCGGGAGCACGTCGCCTTGATTGACGAGCGTGGGCGCATAGCCGAATTCCTTCGGCGTGCGGTCGTAGGTGAGGAAGCCGTTATACTCCCACTCGACGTCGGTGAGTTCGGTGTAGATGTAGGCGGAGAGCTGGTGGTGGCGCCGGAGTTCGTTGGTGAGAAACTTAAAACTCCAACTCGCGTCCACGTTTCCATCGAGGGCGCCGACGCCGCCAAATTCGCTGTTGATGAGCGGGGCGCCGCTCTGCGTGTGGCCATCGACGTAGTTGAAAGCGGAGCCCTTGTAGGTCTGCGCGACGACGTTTTCGATGTGGGCCTTGGCCTTGTCATAATCGTCGATGTAGAAGTGCCACGAATTGATGTCGGTATCGACGTGGCCGTAGGCGGCGAGATGCTCCCAGACGACGACGCTCATGTCCTCGATGAGACGGGTGTTATCGAGGGTTTTTGCGAGACACCACATCTCGTGAATCCATTTAAACGACGATGAATTGGCCTCCTTTTCGACGTTCTCAACGACCTCTTTGATCTTCTTCGACGACATCTCCGGAGTGATGTGTTTCATCAACTCGGTCTGTCCGCCGAAGCCCCACGACTCGTTGAAAATGCACCAGGCGATGATGGACGGGTGGTTGAAGTCGCGCTTGAAACCGAGGCGCATCATTTCCTCGAACCGGCGGCGTCCGGTGGGCGTGTCGCCGCCTTCGCCGAAGTTGGGGAAATCCTGCATGAGCAGGATGCCGAGGGTGTCCGCGTAGTAGAGCACCAGCGGGTCATCGAGCTTGATGTGGATACGCAAGAAATCGAAACCGGCCTTGCGCGCATACTCGATGTCGTTGCGCAACGTCGCCGCGTCGCGCGCGGTGTAAACGCCGTCGGGATAATACGACTGGTGCAACGCGCCGCGCAGGTAGATCGGCTTGTTGTTGAGGCAAAGCATGCCCGGCGCCTCGGCGTCGTTGGCGGGCGCGGTGCTGATCTTGCGCATGCCGAAATAACTGCGCACCTCGTCCAAGAGGTGTCCGTCGGGGTGACGCAGGCGGATGATGATCGGGTAGAGTTTCGGGTCGCCCGGGTCCCAGAGCGAAAGCGGATGGAGCTCGGTGCAACCGGTGGCGGTTTTGCCGTCGCCGTTGAGAACGAGCGTGTGCGGTTTCGCCTCGGGCGGGATGATCTCGATGGCTATGTCGGCGTCTTGTCCGTCGGCGAGGCCTTCGCACAACACCTCGAAGCGCACCTCGCTTCTATCGATGTCGGGGACGATACGGAACGATTCGATGTATTCGGCCGAGCGCGGTTCGACGAAGACCGTCTGCCAGATGCCGCTGGTGGGCGTATACCAACCCCATTGTTTGCCGACGGGCTGTTCGCGGTTGTCCATCGGATCCTCGACGCGGATGACGATCAACGCGTGACGTGATTCGCCCTTCTTCGGGGCGGGGAGCGCGTCGGTGAGGTCATACTCGATGGGCACGTAGCCGCCCTCGTGGCGTCCGAGATGGACGCCGTTGCACCACAAGTCGGTGAAAAAGTCCGCCGCGCCGATCGTGAGGATCACGCGTTTGTTTTTCCACGCGGCCGTATTCGGAATCTCGATATGCCGGCGATACCAACCCACCTCATAACGCGGGGCGTGGCGGTGGTTCTCGCGCGTGACCTCGACCGGATTGATGTAAGGCCGCGTCGAATAGTAGTTGTCGTTACCCGCCGCGTCTCCCTCGCCCCAGGCGGCGAGGGATTCCCAGCAGAATGGAACGATGATCTGTTCGCGCCATTCGCCTCCGCCCGGCGCGCCCCAATTCTCATCGACGCCCGCGCGCTTCGGATCGAAGCGGAATTGCCAAGGGCCGTTGAGGTTGAGCCAGTCGGCGCCCTCCATGCGGCCACGCTGACGTTCCGGACGCGGGTATTCGGGGCGGGGGATCGAAGAACAAGGAAACATGGCGGGACGGAACTAACACGACGAACGGGGGTGGGCGGAGGGGGCGGCGAACGGAATGCCGAGCTGGAGCTCGGCGTTCCCGGGGTTCAGGCGAGCGCCATGGCTTCGGAGCGTTTCTTGGTGCCCGAGAGCTTCGTGAATAACGTGAGCGCCTGGGCGACGACCTGGTCCATGTTGTAATACCGATACGTCGCGAGGCGTCCGACGAAGTGCACACCCGGCGTGGCGTCGGCCAGCTCCTGGTATTTTTTGTAGAGCGCGGCGTTGTCGGGGCGCGGGATCGGGTAATACGGATCGCCCTCGGCCTTCGGGTATTCGTAAACGATGCTCGTGTGCGCGTGCTTCTGGCCGGTCAGGTATTTGAACTCGGTGCAACGCGTGTAGGCGTATTCGTTCGGATAGTTAACGACAGGCGCCTCTTGGAACACCTCCTGGTGGTGCGTCTCGTGTTTAAATTCGAGGGAGCGGTAGGGGAGTTTTCCGAACTGATAGTTGAAGTATTCGTCCACCGGGCCGGTGAAGATGAGTTCGCCGAAGGTAACCATCTCGCACACCTCGCGGTAGTCGGTGTTGAGCATGATCTTGATGTTCGGGTGATCGAGCATGTTGCCGAACATGTGGGTGAAGCCGCGGGCGGGCATCGCCTGATACGTATCGGTGAAGTAGCGATCGTCGCGATTGAACCGCACCGGCACGCGGGCGGTGACCTGCGCGTCGAGCTCGGACGGATCGAGGCCCCACTGCTTGCGCGTGTAGCCGCGGAAGAACTTTTGGTAGAGCTCGTGGCCGACGCCATTGACCACGACATCCTCGGAGGTGACCAGGGGTGAACGCTTCTCGGCGACCGAATCGAGGTAGTCGCGCATGCCCTTGGGATCGAGGTTGAGCCCGTAGAGCGAGTTGACCGTGTCGAGGTTGATCGGGATCGGAACGAGGCGACCATCCACGCACGCCTTCACGCGATGCTGGTATTGGCGCCACTCGGTGAAGCGCGACAAGTAGTCGAAGACGTCCGCGGAGTTGGTGTGGAAAATATGCGGGCCGTAGCGATGGATGAGAACGCCGTGCTGGTCGTGGCAATCGTAGGCGTTGCCTCCGATGTGGGAGCGCTTGTCGATGATGAGGACGCGCTTGTTGAGGCCGCGGGCGAGGCGCTCGGCCAGCACGCTGCCGGCGAAGCCCGCCCCGACGATAAGATAATCAAACATAAGCTGGTTGGGTGGATGAAAGGGAAGAGAGGGGGGCCGACTTGGTCTGCGCGGCGGGTTCTTTTTGCGCGACGCCGCGGCGGGCGAGCACGGCCTCGATGTGGCCGTCCATCTGGGCGGCGATCGCCTCCCAGGTGTTTTCGGCGGCGAGGTTGAGTCCGCGCTGGATGCGCAGGCCGGACGGCGAACGCACCTCGCGGCGGCACATCTTGATGAACTCGTCGTGTGAACGGGCGACGCGGCACACGCTGCTGAAGTTGGTGCGCACCTCGTTGATCGCAGTGGAAACGACGGGGCTGCCGGCAGCCATGTATTCGAGAGCCTTGGTTGGATTGATGTATTCGGTCGCCTCGTTGATGGCGAACGGCATGAGGCTCACAGCAAACCCCTTGGTGATGGCGGGCAGGCGCTCGTAGGGGCGACCGCCGAGCCAGTGGAGGTTGGGGCGTTGCGGGAAGGTCGCGGGATCGACCTTCGCGGTCGGGCCGACCATGGCGATGCTCCAGTTGGGCTGGGCGTCGGCGAGGGCGGCGAGCAACTCGTAGTCGATGCGTTCGTCGATCACGCCGAAGTAGCCGAGCACCGGACCGGGCAATGCGGCGATGTCGGGATCGACGGCGAGCTTGGTGGAGAGCGCTTCGCCGAAGTGGTCGCAATCGACGCCGGTGCCGTAGAAGTGGGTGTTGGGATTCAGCGGGAGGCGCTTGTCGCGCATCTTGCGTCCGCCGCAGAAAATTACGTCGGCGCGTTGGGTGAGTTCCTGCTCGCGTTTGATGAGATCGGGCGGAGCGCCGCGGAACTGGCTGAGTTCGTCCATGCAATCATAGACGATCATGCTTTCGCCGAGGTGGCCGGCGAAGGAGGTCACCGCCATCGGGTCGTTGAACCACAGAATGGCGTTGTCGAAGCGGCCGTTGAACTCGTTGGCGAGGCGGTCCTGAAGAACGCGGCGACGCTCGAGATCGATGAAGCAGCCGTCCGCCCAATGGTCGGCGGGCAGATGCACTTCCAAAATCGTGACGCCGTGATGGCCGCGCGCCACGCGAGTGCGGGTGTAGCTAACGGGTGTCGGAGAACAGTGCGTTTCCACGAAGAGCACCGGGTGCGTCTTGGAGAGGCGGGAGAGGAATTGCTGCGGACGTTGCCAGACCCAGTCCCAGCTCAAGTGGCAAAGGGCGATGATCGGAAGCGCCTTTTCGGCGGCGACGGATTGGCGGTGGTCGGCGCGGTGTTCCGGCGCGGTCTTTTTTGGGGAGCCGGAGAAAAAATCGAATGCGACCGGGGAAGAAGAGAAAGAGGAGGACATACAGCCACGGTCCAAAACGGCCCATGGCGGTTCCCTTGCGCGCGGTGGTTGATCGGGCGGCTGGACGTCGGCGCAGGTGGGGCTTCTGCGCGATTTGCACGATCTCGCCG
>DFYA01000192.1:1279-3895 GCA_002382525.1 Opitutaceae bacterium UBA4094 | reverse complement strand
TTCTGGTATTCGACGGAAGATTTCGCCCGGTCGAGGATGACGAAGAGCTTTTGCAGCACCTCGTCGCGCTCCCAGTAGAAATTTTGCAGGTTTTGCAGCCACTCGAAGTAGGAGACGACCACGCCGCCCGCGTTGCAGAGCACGTCGGGGATGACCTCGATGTCGTCGCGCTGCGCGAGGATCTTGTCGGCGGCGAACGTGGTGGGGCCGTTGGCAGCCTCGGCGAGCACGCGGCAGCGCAACTTTGCGGCGGTCTCGGCGTTGATGACGCGTTCGAGCGCGGCCGGCACGAGCACGGTGCACTCGAGGGTGAGCAGCTCTTCGTTGGTGATGGGCTCGCCGCCGTCGAAGTCGCGCAGGACCCGTTGCGACTGCAGGTAGGCGAGAGCCTTTTTCACGTCGATGCCGCCCGCGTTGTAAATGCCCGTGGTGTAATCGGAGATCGCGATGATCTTCGCGCCGTAGTCCGAGAGCGCGAGAGCGGCCTCGCCGCCGACGTTGCCGAAACCCTGAAGCGCGATGGTGGCGCCTTGGACGGGAATCTGCAGGTCCTCGAGGTATCGTTTTATCAAATACGCGACGCCCGCGCCGGTGGCCTCGCGGCGTCCCTGCGAGCCGCCGAGCGAAACGGGTTTGCCGGTGACGCAGGCTGGTTCGTTGCGACCGAGGAGATTGGAATACGTGTCCATCATCCAGCCCATGATCTTTTCGTTGGTGCCCATGTCGGGCGCGGGCACGTCGATGTGCGGACCGATGATCGGAGAGATTTCCTGGATGTAGCGGCGGGAAAGCCGTTCGAGTTCGCCCTCGGATAATTGACGCGGATCGACGATGACGCCGCCTTTGGCGCCGCCGTAGGGCAGGCCGACGAGCGAGCATTTCCAGCTCATCCACATCGAAAGGGCGGCGACCTCGCCGAGCGTCACGTCTTGGTGAAATCGGATGCCGCCCTTGGCCGGACCGGTCGAGAGGTTGTGCTGAACGCGGTAGCCCTCGAAGACGGTGACGGTGCCGTCGTCGCGTTTCACGGGCAGGGCAACGGCGAGGCAGCGGCGCGGGTATTTGGTGCGGTCGCGAATGGTTTCAGGCAAGTTGATGGCATCGGCCGCCTGATCGAATTGGCGACAGGCCATCCTGAAAACGTCGGAGTCGTAGAGGGACGAAACAATGACTTTGGACATGGCAGGAGGAGAGGGGGGGGCGGCGGGGTGCCCTCCAGTGTTTCCGTTCGTAAGAGAATGGCAAATCTCAGGGTTGGGTTGCTTGGGCGGTTGAAATCGCGGGCGGTTTCACGCTTGATCGCGCCCCGATGGCAAATCCCGTCCTTTCCTACGTTTCCAAGCTGGCGCGCAAGCTGATCATGGCGGCACTCATCGCCGTGCTCGCGCTGATCACTTACAGCCTCTGGCTGTTCGTGGAAGAGCGCGCCGATTACGAAGAGCGGCGCACGCAATTGATCGCCACCACCGAGGGGGAACGGAAGGTTTTGCAGTTAAAATTGGAGGAGCAAAAAAAGGAGCACGCCGCGACGACCCAGGCGATGGAGGCGCAACGGCAGCGCATGTTGCAAGCGGACCGCGTGCTGGCGACGTTGCGCGAGTTGGAGCCCGGCGCGGTCGAACGCGTGTTTAGAGACTCGGAGGAAAAGAAGGTGCACGACGACAAGGTCGCGCGCATGTCCGCCCTCAAGACCGAGGCGCAGACGCGGATGGTGGAGTTGCAACGGGAAGTGGTCGCGGCCGATCAAGCGCGCACGCAACTCGCCCAGCGTTTGACGGAGGTGCAGGAAGAAGAGCGCGCGTTGAAAGAAGACGACCACGCCGTCGAGCACTACCTGCGCCGCGCCTGGGCCGAGGCGGATTGGGCGATCATCACGGTGTTTTTTCTGTATCTCTTCGGCGGTTTGGTGGGGGCGATTTTTTGTTATTATCTCTGGGCTCCGTGGGTCTCGCGGAAGGCCAAGCCTATTCAGTTGCCACCGGCCGGCACGGCGGTGCCGACGATCGGACCGAGCGGCGTGGCGGCGGAAGACGCGGTGTGGCCCGGCGAGGTCTTGTGGGTGCGGAAAAAGTTTCTGCAAGCGTCCGATCCCGGGCTCACCAAGCGCAGTCGGTTTATGCTCACCTGGCGCACGCCGCTGTCGTGTTTGCTGGGCGGGCTGACGCGCCTCGTCGAATTGCGCAACGGCCGCAGCGACGGCGAGCGTCGGGTGGTGTTTGCCAACGCCGACGACCTCTTCGCGGAATTGGCCATCGTGTCGGTGCCGGAAGGCGGATCGTTCGTGCTGCGCGCGGGCTTTCTCCAAGGCCTGATCGCGGGGCTCGACCAGCCGCCGTTGATTCGCCGGCACTGGCGGTTTTTTAGCTGGCAGTCGTGGGTGACGGGCCAGTTTTCCTACTACGAATTCGCCGGCCGCTGCCGCCTGATTGTGTCGTGCGTGAGCGCGCTTGACGGGCAAACCATGGAAGCGCGCGACGACGGCAAACCGACCACCCGGCGGGCGGTGCAAGAGGGTGTCGTCGGGCTGAGCACGCAACTCGCGTTTAAGCCGGTGCGGAGCGAGGGCTTTTGGCGGTATTGCCACGGAGAGTCGCCGTTGTTCGACCTGCACCTGAC
>DFYA01000192.1:0-1227 GCA_002382525.1 Opitutaceae bacterium UBA4094 | reverse complement strand
GCGCCCGGTTCAGGTGGTTTGGATAGTCGCTGGTCGTCGAGCACCGGGCGCAGGGACGCGCCCAGCCACCCTTGGGTTATTCCGCCCACGCGGCGCCATCGGCAAGTTTGCTTATGAGCCGATCCTCCATTTCGTCGGGTGATCTTCATTCATGCCGTTGTTTAAACTTCACGCCGAGTATCAGCCTACAGGCGACCAACCCCAGGCGATCGAGACGCTCGTCAGCTCGATCAATGCCGGCAATCGGTTCCAGACGCTCCTCGGCGTCACCGGCTCGGGCAAGACGTTCACGATGGCCAACGTCATCGCGCGCTGCGACCGGCCGGTTCTGATCATCTCACACAACAAGACCCTCGCGGCGCAGCTCTACTCGGAGTTCAAAAACTTCTTTCCCGAGAACGCCGTCGAATACTTCGTCAGCTACTACGACTACTATCAGCCCGAGGCCTACGTCGCCTCCAGCGACACCTACATCGAGAAGGATTCGTCGATCAACGAGGAGATCGAACGCATGCGCATCGCCACGGCCAGTTCGCTGGTCTCGCGGCGCGACGTGATCGTGGTCGCCTCGGTGTCGTGCATCTACGGACTCGGTTCGCCCGAGGATTTCCAGGAGATGCGCATACCGCTGCGCAAAGGCGCGCCGCTCGGCCGTCAGGTGCTGCTGCAAAAGCTCGTGGACATCCTCTACGAGCGAAACGACTACGATCTGAAACGCGGGGCGTTCCGCGTGCGCGGCGACGTGGTGGACATCATGCCCGCCTACCTGGAACTCGGCCTGCGCGTGGAGTTCTGGGGCGAGGAGATCGAGGCGCTCAGCGAATTCGACCCGACGACCGGCACGGTCACGCGTTCGCTCGACGTGTTCGATCTGTATCCGGCTACTCAATACGTCGCCAGCAAGGACAAACTCGGCGGCGCCATCGCGGCGATCAAGGCCGAGCTCGACGAACGCGTGGCGTTCTTCGAGAAGAACTCGCAGTTTCTGGAGGCGCAGCGCATCCGCATGCGGACCAACTACGACTTGGAGATGCTCCAGGAAATGGGCTTCTGCAACGGCATCGAAAACTACTCCAGCGTCATCGCGGGGCGGAAACCCGGAGAGCGGCCGATCTGTCTCGTGGACTTCTTCCCGAAGGACGCGCTGCTGATGGTGGACGAGAGCCACGTGACCATTCCGCAGATCGGCGGTATGTCGAACGGCGACCGCGCGCGGAAAATGAACCT
>DFYA01000009.1 GCA_002382525.1 Opitutaceae bacterium UBA4094 | reverse complement strand
GGCCGCCTCCGCCTCGCCGCCAAAACCTCCCGGGTAAAACGCCTCCTCCTCCGTTGGCCCGTCCACCAACGCGACGACATCAATCGCAGCCTGTATCTGGCCGATCACTGGGAACGCAGTTACGGCGACCTCGAATGGCGTGCCCTTCGCCCCGACCGCGTCATGCCGTGGTATTTTCTTCAAAATGCCCCCGACGGCCGCACCCACGGCTACGGCGTCAAAGTCCGCCCCGCCGCCCTCTGCTACTGGCGCATGTCCCGCGAACAACTCATCCTCGGCTGCGACGTGCGCTGCGGCGGCACCGGCGTGGACCTGCGCGGACGCACCCTCGAGGTCTGCACCGTCCTCCTCCGCGAGGGCCGCGACGGCGAATCCCCCTTCGCCGCCACCGTCGCCTTCACCCGTCTTCTCTGCGACGACCCCCTCCGTCTCGACCACGTCGCTTACGGCGCCAACGACTGGTATTACCTCTACGGCGCCAACTCCTCCGAAACCGCCCTCCGCGACGCCGCCACCATCTCCCGCCTCTCCCCCAACCCCGCCAACCGCCCCTACAGCGTCATCGACGCCGGGTGGAGCATCAGCGAGGGTGGCTGCCCCGGCGGCCCCTGGCTCCCCAACGCCAAATTTCCCGGCTTCGACCAACTCGCCGCCCGCATGCGCGACCTCGGCACACGCCCGGGCATCTGGGTCCGCCCCACCGCCACCGGCCTCCCGTCCCTCCCCGGCCTCCAACGCCCAAAAATCGGCGGCGACGACAAGACCCGCCTCCTCGACATCAGCACCGACGAGGTCCAGGCCGACATGTCGCTCTACCTCCGCCACCTCGTCCAGGACCTCGGCTTCGAGCTCGTGAAACACGACTTCTCCGGCTGGGACGTCTTCGGCAAACCCGGCTACCACTTCCACGACCGCATCACCTCCGACGGCTGGGCCTTCGCCGACACCACCCGCACCACCGCCGAGATCCTCGTCGCCCACTACCGCAACATCCACGCCAGCTCCGGCCGCGCCGCCATCCTCGCCTGCAACTGTCCCGGCCACCTCACCGCCGGCCTCTGCCACATCAACCGCACCGGCGGCGACACCAGCGGCCTCAACTGGGAACGCACCCGTATCCAAGGCGTCAATACCCTGGCTTTCCGCATGCCCCAGCACGACGCCCTCTACGCCATCGACGGCGACTGCGTCGGCCTCACCAACTCGATCCCGTGGGCCATGAACCGGGAGTGGCTCATGCTCCTCGCCCACAGCGGCACGCCCCTCTTCGTCTCCCTGCAGCCCGAGGCCCTCGGCCCCGAGCAGAAGACCGCCCTGCGCCAGGCGCTCGACGTCGCCAGCCGCCCCCTGCCCATCGCCGAGCCCCTCGACTGGTTGACCAACACCACCCCCAACGACTGGCGCTGCCACGACGGCCCCCGCCGCTTCCGCTGGAACGGCTTTCCCGGCGAGGACTTCACCACCGACGTCATCCTTTACCAGTAACTCCGCCACCTCCGCGCACCGGATCTGGCCAAATCACATGACCAACAAGAAGCCGGCCTGGATCTCCCAGGCCATCATCTACCAAGTTTATCCGCAGAGCTTCTGCGACTCCAATGGCGACGGCATCGGCGACCTGCCCGGCCTCATCACGAAGCTCGACTACATCAAGGGCCTCGGCGCGAACACGATTTGGCTTAACCCCGTCTTCGAATCCCCCTTCCAGGACGCCGGCTACGACGTCACCGACTTCTGCAAGATCGCCCCGCGCTACGGCACCAACGCCGACGCCCAACGCCTCTTCGCCGAAGCCCGCCAACGCGGCCTCCGCGTCGTCATGGACCTCGTCGCCGGCCACACCTCCGACCAGCATCCTTGGTTCCTCGACGCCATCAGCAACCCCGCCAGCCCTCACCGCGGCCACTACATCTTCACCGGCGACTTCCCGCAGCGCTCGATGTTCAAGTCCACACCGACTCCCGTCCCGGGCAACGTCGTCGGCGGCTACTACGTCTCCAACTTCCTGCCCTTCCAGCCGGCGCTCAATTACGGTTACCACCAGCGCGACCCGCAAAAGCCCTGGCAACGCCACCCCGAGCATCCCGACTCCCTCGCCGTCCGCTGCGAGATGCGCCGGATCATGCAATTCTGGCTCGATCTCGGCTGCGACGGCTTCCGCGTGGACATGGCCCACTCCCTCCTGCGCGCCGATCCCACCGGCGAAAACCTCGGACGCCTCTGGCAGGGCTTCCGCGCCTGGCTCGACGAGGCCTACCCCGAGGCCGTCCTCCTCGCCGAATGGTCCGACCCGAAGAAGGCCATCCCCGCCGGTTTTCACGTGGACTTCTTCCTCGGGTTCAACGCCTGCACCCTCCACCACCTCACCGGCGTCCACTACCAACTCGCCGGCAAATCGCGCCGCCCCCACGTCTACTTCGAGCGCGCCGGCGAGGGAGACATTCGCCTCTTCCTCAACACCTACCTCGAGCACTACACCGCGACCAAGGCGCTCGGCTACATCTCCGTCCCCACCGGCAATCACGACATGCAACGCGTGCGCCGCGGACGCGACCCGGAGGAGTTGTTCATCGTCCACACCATGGTCCTCACGCTCCCGGGCGTGCCCACGATTTACTACGGCGACGAGATCGGCATGCGACACCTCGAGGACCTCCCCGAAAAGGAAGGCTCCATGTGGCGCACCGGCGCCCGCACGCCGATGCAGTGGGACGCCGCCCAAGCCAACCTCGGTTTCTCCACCGGCGCCCGGGAGCAACTCTACCTGCCGGTCGATCCCGCGCCCGACGCCCCCACCGTGGCCGCGCAGGAGGCCGACGCCGCCTCGTTGCTCCACTTCGTCCGCAAGCTCACCACGCTCCGCGCCACCCACTCCGCCCTCGGCAACGACGCCGACTTCCGCCCACTTCACGCCGTCCCCGACTCGCCGCTCTTCGTCTACGAGCGCTTCAACGACCGGCAACGCCTCGCCGTCTGCCTCAACCCCGCCGAGTTCCCCGTCACCGCGCCCGTCTCCGAACTCGCCGGCGCGACCCCGCTCTTCACCCATGGCGGCGAGCCCGTCTTCCACGACGGCCAACTCACGTTACCCGGCCTCTCCTGCGCCATCTTCGAGCTAGCGACTGAAAAGCCGGGAACGCCGAGCTCCAGCTCGGCATCCGCCCTCAAAAATTCCCTCTGATCCCATTCCGCCATGCCAACCGCCACCAGCGCCAATCCAATCCTTGCGGAGTATACTGCAGAGACACTCCCCTTCACGTCGCTCCCGGAAAGCGCCACCATCGAACCTGTCGCCACCGACGGCAGCACCGACGGCGTTCGCAACGCGACCTTCATCACCTTCACCGACCCGCGAGAACTGCCCGTCGCGCTTGGCTTTCTCAAAGGCCAA
>DFYA01000245.1 GCA_002382525.1 Opitutaceae bacterium UBA4094 | reverse complement strand
CGGGCACGAGCAGGTTGGTCACCTCGCCGCGCTGCGGAACGAGGGTGCGGTAGCTGATGCCGTAGGGTTTGGGCAGGTGGACTTGCACGTCGCCTTCGTTCCGCACGTGGCCGTGTTCGTCGACGAAGCGGCGGCAGTTGTGCGAATCCATGGTGTAGGCGGCGAGGCCGATCACGTCTTCGACGAGGGTCTTCGAGAGGCAGTGCTGCTCGGTCATGACGAAGCCGCCGATGAGACGGCGCGCCTCGCGCACGTAGATCTGGTGGGGCCAGTGGCCGGTGTCGGTGAACTCGTCGCCGGCGAGGCCCCAGGTGTTGACCTTGGCCTGCACGTCGGCGGGCACGGCGGGGTCGGTGCGGTAGAACCACCAGAGGCCTTGGTGGTAGTTGACGTGGGCTTGGAAGATTTTTTCGCGCTCGTCGTGGGAGGCGGCGGGCCAGGCGTAGTTTTCGCCGATGAAGTCGCTGGAGACGGCGCCGTGGTTGTTGGTGTCGGTCTTGAGGCCGCGGATCATGTCGAACTTGCAGAACATCTGGTTCCAGCCGGCCTTGAGGTAGCGGGCGAGCAGTTCGTAGCGGGAGCGGTCATACACGGCGGGTTTGGGAAACGGCACGCGGATGTCGTCGCGTTGGGTCATGCAGACGCGGAAGTTGTAGGCCTGCACGCGGTGGTCGCCGGCGCCGATCTCGGGTCGGCCGGGTTCGATGCCGGGGAGGAGTCCGCTGGCGGGATCGCCGGGGGTGACGTAGGGATCGACGGGGAAATCGAACTGGTGTTTCGGGTAAACTTGCTGGCCGTTGAGCGTCTCGCCGTAGGTGGCGTTGCTCTCGCGTCCGACGGTGAAACTGGCGCCGGCGGCGGCGAGCAGGTCGCCCTCGTAGGAGGCGTCGATGAAGTAGGCGGCGCGGGCGCGGGCGCCGTGGGTGAAGGCGATCTCGACGATGCGACCGTCGCGCACGACGGCGGTGTCGAGGTAGTGGCCGTGATGAACGGTGACCCCGATCTCGGCGAGCCAGGCGGTGAGCACGTTTTCGGCGACGTGGGGCTCGAAACGCCATTCGGCTTCGACGCCGTAGTGGGTGCCGAGGCGTTTGTAGAATTCGAGGGCGATGCCGCCGACGGCCGCTTTGTTGCCGAAGTCGGTGAAACCGAGTCCGCCGGAGGAGAGTCCGCCGACGTGCCAGCCGGGATTAAAGAGCGCCACGCTGAGGCCGTCGCGCACGGCCTGGATGGCGGCGGCGACGCCGGCGGCGTTGGCGTTATAAATGCACAAGTCCGCAGTGATGACCGGGTGGTCGGCGGAAACAGGCGCGGCGGGTTTAAAGTAATAGGGGGAGGACATGGTGGACGACGTGAGGCCGGACAAAATCCACTCGTGACAGCACAGGCAACCGGCGTTGTTCTGAATCGTTCAGATGAAAAATAAACCCACGCGTGTCACGTTGGCCGAAGTCGCCCGTCAAGCGGGGGTGTCGAAGACGGCGGCATCGTATGCGCTCCGCGACGACGCCAACATCGCGCCGGAGACGCGGGCGAGGATCCGCGGCGTGGCGGAGGCGCTCGGTTATCGTCCGGACCCGCTGCTGGCGAAGTTGATGGCGCACCTGCACGCGGGCGGGGGGCGGAAGTATGCGGGCAAGCTGGCGTTTTTGAACGTGCACGAGGAGCGCGACTATTGGCTGACCACGGCGGCGTTGAGCGATTTTCGACGCAGCGCGGAGAAGCGGGCAGGGGAGCTGGGTTATCAGGCGGAGGAGTTTTGGTTGTATGAACCGGGACGGACGCCGAGGCGATTGGCGCAGATGTTGATCGCGCGCGGCATTCGCGGGTTGGTGGTGGGCTCGACGGGGCGGCGCGGCTCGGTGGTGGAGTTTCCATGGGCGAAGTTCGCGGCGGTGACGGTGGGATATTCGGTGGAACGACCGGCGCTGCACCGCGTGGCGACGCATCACTATCGCAACACGCGCCTGGCGCTGCGCAAAGCCACGGACGCCGGGCACAGGCGTATCGGTTTGCTGGTGGATCGTGCGTCGGAGGCGGCGATGGAGAACCTGCACCTGGCGGCGTTTCTCGCTTACCAAGAAGAGATCCCGACGGAGGACCGCGTGCCGGTGTTGATGTGCGACGGCGGTCTGCGGAGTGAGGCGGTGCGACGTTGGTTTGTGGCGCACCGGCCGCAGGCGATTTTGAGCACGGGGGCGGGGAGGCGGGAACTGGAGGAGGCGGGTTTGCACGCGCCCCGGGATGTCGCGTTGACCAAGCTCCTGTTGTGGGACGCGGCGGAAGGGGTGCCGGGGGTGCGCCCGGGTTACGACCGCTTGGGGGCGGCGGCGATCAACTTGTTGGCGGGCCAGCTGCAGCACGACGATTACGGCGTGCCGGCGGACCCGAAGATCTTGCTGATCGAAGGGCTCTGGTGGGATGGCGGGTCGGAGGCGCGGGCGGCGGGGATTCGTTGAGCGGGATGGCGCAGAAATTGTTCACTATCGGGAAACACCCCATCGCTATTTGGGATGCTTGGGTGTTTAGTGAGGTTGCCTTATAGAGAAGCCGACTTGGCCCGCTCTCCGGCATTCGATGTCCGACGTTCGCTCTTTTACACACACCGCTCCGGGTGCCGCGTTGCCGGCCCGCTATTTGAAGGAACTCCGCGCTCACCTCGCGAAAAAAAATCCCGGCAACGGCGACCGCGCGCAAGGTTTGGGCCGGGCCGCGTTGAGCGAAGGGCTGGAGGCGCTCGACATGGCGTTGATGCACGACAAGGCGATGGCGGAGCTGGCGTCGTCGTTCGATTTCGCCACCACGCTCGGCGACTCGCTGGCGCGGGCGGGTTTCTTTTTCACCCAAGCGTTGATGCCGCTCGAGGCGGCCCGGCGGGCCACGCGCGAGACGAACCGCCTGCTCGTCGAGCGCAACGACACGCTCCACCGGCACGCCGCCGCGCTCGCCCGGGCCAACCGAAAACTCGAGCGCGAGATCACGCGCCGCAAGACCGCCGAGGCGACGATCCGAGAGGGCAAGGCGGAGTATCAGGCGTTGTTTCGCGAGGCGAAGACCATGCAGGTGAAACTGCGCGAGCTCACCCGCGAGATCATCTCGGCCCAGGAGGAGGAGCGGAAACAGATCAGCCGGGAGTTGCATGACCAAGTCGTGCAGACCCTCGTCGGCATCAACGTGCAGTTGGCGGCGCTCGGCAGGGACGCCTCCGGCGGGGTCAGAAGTCTCAAGGCCAAAATCGCGCTCACGCAGCGCCTGGTGGAAAACTCGGTCAACGAGGTGCACCGCTTCGCCCGTGAGCTGCGGCCCTCGGTCCTCGACGATCTGGGGCTGATCCCCGCGCTGCTCGCGCACAGCAAACTCGTGACCGCGCGCAAACGGCTCAAGATCCACATCACCGCCTTTGCCGGCGTCGAGGCGTTGAGCAACGTCCGGCGCACGGTGTTGTTCCGCGTCGTGCAGGAAGCGTTGACCAACGTCGTTCGCCACGCCCGAGCCACCCGCGTCGAGATCGTCATCAGCCAGATCCCCGACGCGGTGCGCCTGGAGATCGTGGACAACGGCAAAGCCTCCCCGAAGCGGGTGGTCAGATCACGCTCCCAAAAACGACTCGGCCTGATCGGCATGCGCGAACGCATCGAGATGGTGGACGGCGTCGTCACCGTGGAATCCGTTCCCGGCACCGGCACGACCGTGCGGGCCGAGATTCCTTTCCGCGCAACCGAAGAATAAATTTATGAAAACCACCCGCCCCATCTCCATCCTGCTCGCGGAAGACCACGTCGTGGTGCGCCAAGGCCTCTGCGCCTTGCTGGCTGCGGACCCGGATTTTGTCCTCGCGGGCGAAGCGCACAACGGCCGCGAAGCCGTCGACATGGCGGTCACGCTGAAGCCCGACGTCATCGTCATGGACATCGCTATGCCTGTCCTCAACGGCCTGGAAGCGACCCGGCAAATTCTCGCCGCGAATTCGAAGGCGAAGGTCCTCATCCTCTCCGCCTACAGCGACGACGCTTACATCGAGCGGATGGGCGCGGCCGGCGTCGCTGGTTTTTTGGAGAAGCAGACCTCGGCCGAGATTCTCTCCAAAGCGATCAAGGAAGTGGCCAAGGGAAACACGTTTTTCAGTCCCTCCATCGCGAAACGCATGGCGAACTACCCGGGTGGTCCGCGCGATCGCGACGGCATCCTCAAAGTGGACGCCTCGCGCCTCACCACGCGTGAAGCCGAGGTGTTGCAACTCGTGGCTGAAGGCGCCGCCAACAAGCAGATCGCCGGCCTGCTCGGCATCAGCATCAAGACGGTTGAAAAGCACCGGCAGCGCTTGATGGACAAACTGGACATCCGCAACACCGCCGGTCTCACGCGCTACGCGATCGCGACCGGCGTGATCGAGAGCCGTGTGCAGTTGACCCTTGTCTAGGGAGTTCAGTTGGCTCTCCCCGGAGAGCCCAGCGTGACCGGAGCGGGAGGGCGGCGGCTTCCGCTTACGACCTCGGCACGCTAACGAGCCCCCGCAGACTACGCGGGGCTTTTTGTGGGATCCGACCAAGCCGGCACTCGGGTGTTGTGCGGTGATTTTGCGCAGATGGATGAAAGTCACCGCACCCCGTGCGGAACCGCTTTAGGCGAGGCTCCTCCGATCTAGCGACGCAAACGGTCTTCTCTCGTAAGGCTATAGGACCGTAGACCGCCATTTGGGCCGGGCGCGCGGCCGAACAGGCCGTCGGGTTTAACCCCATAGGAAGCATCGGCCAAACCCGGCATGATGATACACGGCCGTTAATATCCGTTCGCGTGGGCAAAGCGGGGCACTTCGCCAGCCACACATCCAAAATCCGCCGCTCCCCAACAGGATTCCGCAAAGAACTTTTCGAAGAAGAACCTATGAAATATAGCACACTAGCATTATCGGCCCTTGTGAGTCTCGCGGCTCTCGCTGGCCTGTCGGCACGGGCTGACAACATGGCGTCCATCGCAATCGCTCCGGCGACCGGTGCCGTCACCCTCACGCCACAATGGGCTATCGGCGACAATCTCGCCGGCTTCCACCACATGGCGCAGGATCTGTCGCTCGGCGGCGGAGCCAACCAGTTTTACTCCATCAAGGGCACGGCCATCCCTGACGGCGGCGACATCGCCGCGTTCACCCGCTACATCGCAGGTTCCGGAGCCGCCACCAACCATGAGGATATCGGCAGCAAGCTCACCCCGAATGCCTATTCGGCGCTGACCTCGGCTGATCCCGATCTCGGGTTCGGTTCGGTGCAGCTCTATTTCATCCATCATAAGGACGACGGAGATTATTTCGCCCACATCGTTCCCAGCTCCGGCACCGCTTCGGCGGTCACCGACCTGAAGCCGATGTCCCAACCGGGCGGTCCTTCGACCGGCGGCGAAAGCGGCTACTTTGGCCTTACCTTCGCGGCCTCGAACCTCGGTTATGGTTCGAATATTTTCTATTACCTCCGTTCGGACGAGGTTACCGGAACCACTCATTTCGGCACACTCATCCCGTCTTTGGCCGGCGCCTCGGCCGACCAACACGATCTCGGGATCGACGGCCACAACGCGCTCGTCTTCACGGGCGACGACGTGGGCTATGGCATGGAGCAGATGTATTACCTGCGCCTGGATCCGATCACCGGCTACACCATTCTCGGCACGCTGCATCCCGTATCGGGTCGCGCCGCCGACATCGCCAACCTCGGCAGCGTGTATTCAGCGCTCACCTACGTCCCCGGCGACCTTGGCTTTGGTATCCAGCAGTTCTACACCACCGGCTCGCTCACTCCCAACTGGCAGTCGGTCAGCTTCGCCGCCATTGAAGACCGTCTGATTGGCGCGGGCTCGTTTACTGTCGCTCCTTCGGCCAGCTCCGGCCTTCCGATCACCCTCTCCGTGGTTCCCGGTTCGACCGGCGCGGCGTCGATCACCGGCCCGGTTGCCGGCGTATTCACCGTTACGCCCACCGCTCCCGGTATCATCACCCTCCAAGCGACCCAAGTCGGCCAAGAGGCACCTGACACCGTGTTCGAATACAACATGCTTCGCCAGAGCTTCACCGCTACCGGCGCCACGCTTCTGGACATCACTGGACAGCCCGCTTCGCAGACCGTCATCGAAGGATCGACGGCCCAGTTCACCGTAACGGCCGTTGGAGCGACCGCGGTCAGCTATCAATGGCGCAAGGCTGGCGTCGCGATCGTGGGCAACGCCTCCGCCACGACCGACACCCTCACGCTCACCAACGTTCAGCTGAGCGCGGACGATGATTACGATGTCGTTGTCACCAACCTCTCGGGCTCGATCATCAGCGAGACTGCCACGCTAACGGTGACCCCGATGACCGCCCCGGTCATCACCAACTCTCCGTTGACCGCCGCCGGCACCGTCGGCAGCCCGTTCAGTTTCACGATCACCGCATCCGGCACCGTCGAGAGCTATTCGGCCACGCCGCTTCCGGCCGGTCTCTCGATCAACACCGTCACGGGTGTCATCAGCGGCACCCCGACCACCGTTGGCGTCACCAACGTGACGCTCGGAGCCACCAACAACACCGGCACCAGTAACGCCGTATTGAAGATCACGGTTGTCGCCGCGGGCGTCGCCCCGGTCATCACCAATGATCCGCTGACCGCCGCCGGAACCGTCGGCACGGCGTTCAACTTCACGATCACCGCGTCGGGTTCGCCCACGAGCTATTCGGCCACGCCGCTCCCGGCCGGCCTTGCGATCAACACCGCCACGGGCGCCATCACCGGCACCCCGACCACCGTCGGCGTGACCAACGTCTTGCTCGGAGCCACCAACGCCACGGGCACCGGCAACGCCACGCTGAAGATCACCGTCGTCGCCGCAGGCGTCGCCCCGGTCATCACCAATGATCCGCTCACCGCCGCCGGCACTGTCGGCACGGTGTTCAACTTCACGATCACCGCGTCGGGTTCGC
>DFYA01000300.1 GCA_002382525.1 Opitutaceae bacterium UBA4094 | reverse complement strand
ACCGCCCCCGCCGTCGTCTATCGCCGCCAAGGCGACGCCAACCTCCTCATCGAATACGGCGACGCCCATCTCGACATCGCCCTCCGCATGCGCGTCCACGCGCTGCAAACCTGGCTCGAACGCCACCGCCTCCACGGACTCATCGACCTCACCCCCGGCATCCGCTCCCTCCAAGTCCACTTCGACCAACGCCTCCTCCCCTCCGAGCGCCTCCTCGAAATCCTCCTCCGCGCCGAATCCGAACTCCCCAACCTCGACGACATCGAAGTCCCCTCGCGCATCGTCCACCTCCCGCTCTCTTGGGAAGACGAGTCCACGCTTCTCGCAATCCGCAAATACATGCAGATCGTCCGCAAGGACGCCCCGTGGTGCCCGTCCAACCTCGAATTCATCCGACGTATCAACAATCTCGATACGCTCGCCGACGTTTACCGCATCTGCTTCGAAGCCAGCTACCTCGTCCTCGCCCTCGGCGACGTCTATCTCGGCGCCCCCGTCGCCACGCCGATCGACCCGCGCCACCGCCTCGTCACCACTAAATACAATCCCGCCCGCACGTGGACGCCCGAAAACGCCGTCGGCATCGGCGGCGCCTATCTCTGCATCTACGGCATGGAAGGCCCCGGCGGTTACCAGTTCATCGGTCGCACCTGCCAGATGTGGAACCGCCACAAACAGACGCCCGACTTCACCGACGGAAAACCCTGGCTCCTCCGCTTCTTCGACCAGATCAAATTCTACCCCGTTTCTAACGCCGAGCTCACCCAGTTCCGCGAAGATTTTCCTCAAGGCCGCGTCAAACTCCGTATCGAGGAAACCACCTTCAAGCTCCGCGATTATCGGCGCTTTCTAGCCGACAACGAAGCCTCCATCACCGCCTTCAAAACCCATCAGCAATCCGCCTTCGAAGCCGAGCGCCAGCGCTGGATCGACAGCGGACAACTCAACTTCTCCGCGCACGACGAATCCGCCGCCCCCGCCGACGAGACCGCCATCCCGCCCGGCTGCATTGCCCTCCCTGCCCACATACCCGGCAACGTCTGGAGAATCCTCGTCTCGCCCGGCGACACCGTCGCCGAAGGCCAACCCTTGGTGATCCTCGAATCCATGAAGATGGAAGTCACCGTCGCCGCGACCCGCGTCGGCACAATCCGCGAAATCCGCTGCGCCGAAGGCCGCCCCGTCGCCGCAGGCGAGCCCCTCGTCATCCTCGCAAGCTGATGTAGGCCCGACGCCGGTCGGGCAGCTCGTGACCTACCCGTGCCCCTGCCCCTGCTCCTGCTCCGCCCTCGTGGCCCTGAGCATGAGCTCAGGGTGTGTCGCATTTCCACCGCCGCAAACCGCAACACCCTGCCTCGCCACAAAACACCGCTCACGTATCCAAAATCTGGATAAATACCTATAAACGTTTACCCCCCAACGACTAAATAACCAAAACCCCTCTTGGCACCGCGCCCGCTATCACATCAGGCGTATGTCCAGCCTACACTCGCACCTCACGCGCTCCACCGCGCTTCCCTGCCTCGCCGCCGCGACCGTCGCCGTCGCCGCGTTTATCCCGGGCCTCGCCGCCCAACCCGCGTCCCCCGCTCCCGCCTCGCCCGCCATCGACTCGCCGCTCGACGCTCTCGCGGGCGGCAAATTCACCGGCTCGGTCCGCTACCGCTACGAGGTATTCGAACAAGACGCCGCCGCCAAGACCTCCGTCGCCTCCACCGTGCGCCTCATGCTCGGCTACCGCACCGCCGAGTGGAAGGGCTTCAGCCTCTACGGTGACGTCGAGAGCATTCACAGCATCGGCGCCGACAACTACCGCGTGCCGAACGTCGCCTCGCAAAACGGCGCCGACCTCGCCTACCCCGCCATCGCCGACCCGCTCGGCGCCGAGCTCAATCAGCTCTACCTGAACTACGTCGAGCCCCACACCAAGATCGCCGCTCGCATCGGCCGCGAGGCCTACTTCCTCAACAACGGCCGCTTCATCAGCTTCTCCGGCTGGCGCCAGAACAACCAGACGATCGACCTCGCCCGCGTCGCCGTCCCCGTCGGCCCCGTAACCGCCCACTACGGTTACCTCGACAAGGTCAACCGCGTCACCGGCCACGACGCCACCGACGGACAACTCTCGATGGATTCGCACGTCTTCAACGTCGCCTACGCCAAACCGGGCCTCGTCAACGCCTCCCTCTACGGCGTCTTCCTCGACTACGACGACCTAGCCCAGGCCGCCAACGACACCGCCTCCGTCGGACTCCGTCTCACCGGCCCCTACAAGTTGAGCGACACCCTCTCGCTCCTCTACACCCTCGACTACGCCCGCCAGTCCGACCACGGCGACAATCCAAACAACATCTCCTTCGACTACTACACCGTCGAACTCGGCCTCGACTACAAAGGCCACAAGGCGTTCCTCGGCTACACCGTCCTCGAAGGCGACGGCGCCGTCGCCTTCCGCACCCCGCTCGCCCACCCCTTCAACGGCTGGACCGAGCTCTTCCTCAACACCCCCGCGGACGGCCTCGAGGCGTTCTACGTCACCTTCACCGGCCCGGTCCCCGGCCTGAAGGGCGTCACCTACACCGCGACCTTCTACGACTACCACGCCGAGAACACCTCCGCCCACTACGGCTCCGAACTCGACGCCGCCCTCGAATGGAAGGCCGCCCCGATCCACAAGAACCTCACCCTCGGCTGGCGCTTCGGCCAATACTTCGCCGACGACCTCCTCAGCGACTCCCTCCGCACCTCCGTTTACGCCGCCTTCACCTTCTGAGCACGCACGCCATGCACGTATTTAAAAATCAACTACATCGCCTCGCCGCGCCTTTCGCGCTCGCCGTCGGCCTCGCGCTGCTCGCCCCCGCCGCCGCGCACGCCCAGTCCCGCGCCGAGACCCTCCTCGCCGTCACCTCCGCCGGCCCCAACTCGCTCGACATCCACGGCGTCGGAGCCAACCGCCCCGCCTACGGCGCCTCCTGGAACCTTTACGACCGCCTCGTCTCCTTCGGCACCAAGACGCTCCCCGACGGCTCCGTCACCTACGACTACACACGCGTCGTCCCCGAACTCGCCGAGAGTTGGACCGTCTCCCCCGACGGCCTCGTGCTCACATTCAAACTCCGCGAAGGCGCGAAGTTTCACGACGGCACGCCCGTCACCGCCGCCGACGTCAAATGGTCCTTCGACCGCGCCGTCAGCGTCGGCGGTTTCCCGACCTTCCAGATGAAGGCCGCCTCCCTCGAAAAACCCGAGCAGTTCGCCGCCCTCGACGAGCGCACCGTGCGAATCATCCTGCCGCGCCCCGACAAGCTCGCCCTGTCCGACCTCGCTACCCCCGTCGCCGTGGTGATCAACTCCAAGCTCGCCCAGAAACACGCCACCACCGACGACCCGTGGGCCATGAACTGGCTCAAGGCCAACCCCGCCGGCTCCGGCGCCTTCAAGCTCGTCGAGTGGAAACCCGGCACCCAGCTCGTCCTCGCCCGCAACGACGACTGGACCTCCGGCCCGCCTCCGTCCCTCAAACGCGTCATCTTCCGCGAGGTCCCGTCCGCCGGCTCCCAGCTCGCGCTCCTGCAACGCGGCGACGCCGACCTCGCGTTCAACCTCCCCGCCAAGGACGCCGCCGACCTCGCCGCCTCCGGCAAGTTCACCGTCGCGAGCCACGCCATCGAAAACGCCATGTGGTATGTCGGCATGAAGACCGACGCCCCGCCCTTCGACAACGTCAAGGTCCGCCAGGCCGTCGCCTCCGTCATCCCCTACGAACGCATCATGTCCTCCGTGCA
>DFYA01000307.1:6273-16676 GCA_002382525.1 Opitutaceae bacterium UBA4094 | reverse complement strand
CGCGTCTCGCTCCCAAAACGACCGGCGTGCAGCGAGGTCGTGAACGCAAAACAAACGGCGACAAGGCCAAGGAGGAGCGAAAGTTTCATCGTGCGCGAAGACAGCCAGCCCCACCGAAAGAATGCAAGCCGCTGGCCGCTCAATCGCCGCTTTTTCGCAACACCTCACCGGCGCGCCGTCCGATTACATGGGGCGGCCCGGAATCGTTCTAACCCCTACTATCTTAGTTGCCGCCGCGTCCCGTCGAATCGCCACCTCCGCCGCCTCTATCAAATCCGTCGCCGCCACCCGACCGGTCCGAGGAATCGGCCATGCCATAGCGCGCCAGATTCACCGTCCTCGAACGATTGAGCCGCAGTTCAACCGTGCCCACGCCATCACGCTCGGTGGCGAGCTGGCCCACAAACACGCCGGACGAGCGAACCAATTGAACTTGCTCGCCCGCCACCGAAGCCAAGCTCCAGTTCTGCTCCAAGATGCCGGTGCCCGAAAAATCGCCGAAGGCCAGCGTCGTAAAATTGGCCGTTTGAGCCCGCAAGCGCGTCAGATTGCCCTGACTATCCTCTTCGAGGAGCCCCGTGCCCGGCCCGTCGCCCACGGTTAAACTCAAAAAATCGTCGGGAATACGAACGGGAGCGACGCCCGGCCGCACCGCGAAAAATTGCATGCCGTCGGCCATGATCGGTTGGGCCACCATGACGATGTCATAACCGGCGGTCCGCGGGATCAGGTTTTCCTTCACCATCGCATTAAGAATCATCCGATTACTCACGGGGCGTTCCACGAGGTCTCGCCGCACGCGCACCGACCCCGAGGGCAACTCGCGAACGTCGTCCGGCTTCGCCACCAAGAAGGTCCCGTCGAGCGTGACCCGGGTTTCGCTTCCGTATTGGGCCGCGTAGGCCGAAACCATCATCAACGACGCAGAGAGAACCGAAAGGAGGCGGAGGCTTTTCATGGGGAGTCCTTGGGCGATTTTTAAAAACGAAGTGCTACGGCTGAATAGCCGTAGACGAGCGGACATCCGATTTCCCCGTCGGTGCGGTCAGCTCTCGCACTTCAACACGTAAACGACGCCCTTCTCGCTGCCGACAGCCAAGAACCGGTCATCCGGGGACCATGCGAGTTTGGTCGCGGGCGCGGGCATTTTCACCGTCGCACGAAGAGGTTGCGGACGCTCCGGGCTCCAGAGTTGAAGAACTCCATCCGCGCTCGCCGTGGCGAGCAGGCCGTGCGCGTGCTGAAACGCCACCGCGCACACTTTGTCGTCGTGCGGAAGCATGATGGGTTCGCGGCCCTCGGGCCCTGCGCCGGTGCAATCCCAGAGGCACGCGTCTTTGCCGCCGCCGGTGGCCAGCCAGTGCGAATCGCGGTCGAATGAGAGTTCCTTCACTTTGCCTTCGTAGCCGCTCATGTGGAACTCGTCGTTGGCCTCCGGCAACCAGAGGTGGACGCTCGGATCTTGGTTGCCCGAAACGAGCCAGCGGTTGTCCGGCGACCACACGAGCGCGTGAATACCGTTGGCGTAGGCGAACTCTTTTTGGGCGATAAAATCGTCGGCATCCCACAAGCACACGCCGCCGAAGTAAGCTGAAGCGAGGCAACCCCCGGCGGGCTGCCAAGCGATCGCGCTGATGGTTTTCGGCGCGGGCTTAAACGCATGCGCGGTGGATCCGTCGGCCCGCAAAAAAGCGAGATGCCGCCCCGCCGCCGCCGCAAGCGTGGAGCCATCGGGCCGCCACGTGAGTTGCTCAATCCACGCCCCGCCGACCTCGGCGGACGCCGTGTGCTGGCCGGTCGTCGCGTCCCAGAATTTGACCTTCGCGTCCTGACCTCCGCTGGCGAGGAGGGGTTGTGAGGGATGCCATGCGAGGCAATTGGCGCCATCGTCGTGGCCCGGCAAGTCGGTGCGGGCGCCGTCGGCTGCGGCAAACAACGAGACGGGCCCGGAGGACGCGGCGGCGGCGAGGCGGGTGCCATCGGCCGACCAACCGAGATCGATCACGTAATCGTCGAGCTGCGCGGCCCAGTGCTTGGTGAGTTGCATGAAGGGTTGAAAATGAGCGCGCCCTCGCGGCCCGCGCAAGACGGGAGTCGGCGGGCGCCGCCCCGTAGGCCGCGAGTTCGCCCGCAGTCCGGAAAGAAGCCGGCAAGCGGATTTGCGAGCCGGCCCGCCGTCTGCCGCTTGGGATCTTTAGCGCTTTTGCGAACACGGACAAAGGATCGTCTAACGGCCTGGCTCCGTCCGTTCGCTCGTCGAGCATGTAGCTGGCGTGCGAGACCGCGCCTGAGCCCGAAGCCAAGCCGAGCCATTGCAGCGCCGGTCTTTGCCCAAAAAATCCTCCGGTGTGCAAACTCGCCATCCGCGCCCGATGCGTTCCTCTTCCTTACATGATTCGCGTCCTGACCACCCCCGAAGCCGGTGTTGTTTACACCAAGCCGTGGATGGTCGCGCTCATCTTGGATCTCGCCGGCTATACTGCGGACCGCGATCTGGGCCGCATGGTCGCCGTGGAGCCTTCCGCCGGCGACGGTGCTTTTCTCGAAGAGATGGTTCGCCGGCTCGTCACTTCCTGCCGCCGCCACGGAACGCCGCTCACCGAAACCGACGAAGCCATCCGTGCTTACGAGATCAGCCCCGACGCCGTGCAACGTGCCGCAGAACTTGTCACCCGCACATTGATCGAGCTGGATGTCGCCGACTCACTTGCCATCCGTCTCGCTCAGTCGTGGGTCAAAGAAGCCGATTTTCTTGAAGCCTCTCTCGGCTTTCCCGTTGCCGATTTCGTTGTCGGCAACCCGCCCTACATCCGCCTGGAAGAAATTCCCTCGGCCAAAGCCGCCTTCTATCGCTCCTTCAGCGCCATGCGCGGACGCGCCGACATCTACATCGCCTTTTATCAAGCCGCCCTGCTCCAACTGAAACCCGGCGGCGTGTGCGCCTTCATCTGCGCCGACCGCTGGATGCTCAACGACTACGGCAGCGGGCTTCGAGAGTTCATCACCACCCAAGGCTACAACGTCCGCTCCGTCATCGAAGCCCACGACGTCGCGGCCTTTGAAAGCGAAGTCTCCGCCTACCCCGCCGTCACCGTGATCACCCGCGAGCCGCAAGGCCCGGTCATCGTCGCCAAGGCCCTGCCCGGCATCGAGACCGCCACCCGCACCGAACTGCTCAACCAGATCGCCGCTGCCCGCTCCGGCCCCGCCCTTCGCGTGGCCCGCTTCGCCGACTGGTTTCACGACGGCGAACCCTGGCCCTGCTCCTCGCCCGAGGCGTTGCAACTCCTCAAACACCTCGAAGCCACCTGCCTGCCCCTCGAAGACAAAACCACCGGCACCAAGATCGGCATCGGCGTGGCCACCGGCGCGGACCGCGTCTTCATTACCTCACAAAAACCCGACATCGAGCGCGACCGCCTCCTCCCCCTCGCGCTCGCATCCGACCTCGCGGGAGGCCGTGTCCGCTGGTCGGGCCACTACCTCGTCAACCCGTGGAACGAGCAAGGCCTCGTCAACCTCGCCGATTACCCGCGCCTCGCCGCCTACCTAGAGCCCCACCGCGCCCTGCTCGGCGAGCGCCACACCGCCAAGGCCAGCCCGCACCACTGGCACAAGACCATCGACCGAGTGACGCTCTCCCGCGCCGCGCAGGAAAAACTCTACATCGCCGACATCAAAGACCGCCTCCTCCCCGCGCTCGACACCGGCGAAACCTACCCGCAGCACAACCTCTACTGGATCACCTCGGAAACGTGGGACCTGCGCGTCCTCGGCGCCCTGCTCATGTCCGCCGTCGGCGAGTTTTTTATCCACTGCTACGGCGTGCGTATGCGCGGCGGTTTTTTGCGTTTTCAGGCCCAATACCTCCGCCGCATCCGCGTGCCCGATCCCGCGAGCCTCAGCCCCGAGTTGAAGCAACAACTCCGCGATGCCTTCGACCGCCAGGACACCGCCGCCGCCACCCGCGCCGCGCTCCACGCCTACGGCATCACGTCGATTCCACTCTGATCCGCCCCCTTAAAAATCCCCATGGCCCTCAATCTCGCGAACTACGAAAAAAAGGCGGCGCAATCGGTGAAAGCCTTCTGGGGCAACCGCGATGCGGCCCGGCAAAAACAAATCGAAGCCGGCAAAGTCGATGCCGGCAGTCGCGGTGCGGTCACAGGCGGAAAAAACATGGACGGCTTTGTGGCGCTGATGATCGACCTCATCAAAGCCAACGGACTCAAGGACGCGACCATCGTGCGCGAAGGCCGTATCCCACTCACCTTGCCCGGCTACTTTCGCCCGACCAAGCAATGGGACATGCTCGTGCTCCGCAAAAACCGCCTCGTCGCCGCGCTGGAGCTGAAATCCCAAGTCGGTTCCTTCGGGAATAATTTCAACAACCGCACCGAAGAAGCCATCGGCACCGCGCAAGACCTGTGGACAGCCTTTCGCGAAGGCTCCTTCGGCGACGCGCCGCGTCCGTTCGTCGGCTGGCTGATGCTGGTGGAAGACGCCCCCGGCTCCCGCCGCCCTATCCGCGACCGCAGCCAGCACTTCCCAGTGCGCGCCGAGTTCCAAGGCGCATCGTATATCGAACGCTACAACCTGCTGTGCAAAAAACTCGTGCAGGAACAGCTCTACACCACGACGGCGGTGCTGGCGTCGCCGCAAACCGCGATCAAGACCGGCAAGTTCGCCGACGTAAGCGACATGACGAGCCTCAAGACCTTCGTCACGAGCTTCGCCGGCCACATAGCGTCTGAGGCAGCGCGGTAGTGCGCCGCTCCCGAACCACGCCTGAAAAGAAAGCCGCCTCTGGTGGAGCGGCTCACTGTGGTCAGAGGAGGCGGACGCGTTCCTCTGTGCCGTCTTTGTGCCTGAAAATTATGGCCCCCCTTGATCGCTGTGCTCGGTGACGAGGTCGAACAGGGTGACTGCGCGACGGATGACGTCAGTCATGGAGCCGGAGCGGGTCCGTCTTTGAACCTGCTCGAGCTGGGCCTTAGCCGTCGGGTCGAGATCGAGGCTTAGGCGGGTCCGCTTTGCTTCCGCACCGTGGACCGGCGCGGCTAAAGTAGAAGATGATTGTTTGATATGGGGCAGCGGCCCCACCTAGGATTCTCTCCGGCCCGAAGCATTCAGGCACCCGGATACGCCGGTGTGGCTCCGCGTTGCGACGCCACCCATTCGCCGGTGCGGCAGGCGCGGGCTAGGCTCTCGGCGTCGCTCAGTTTTCCGCTCAACAGGTGCATGAGCAGCGCGGCCAGAAACGAATCGCCCGCTCCCACCGTGTCGGCGACTTCGACCGGTTGCGCCGGCTCCCAATGCCATTCGCCTTCGCGCAACAGGCCCGCGCCGCGTTCGCCGGCTGTCACGCAGATGATCGGGCAACCGGTCGTGCCGGCGAGGTCGCGCGCAAGGCGCTCCTCATGACCGGGCGCCTCGTGAAGTTCGCCGCAGAGACGCGCGGCTTCCTCGGCGTTGACCTTCAGCAGCGTCGCGCGCGGGGCGAGCGCGCGCACGAGTTCGAGATCATCGTGCGGAGCGCGCAGGTTGACGTCGAACACGCGCCACGCCTGATCGCGGTCGGGCAGCACGGCGAAGAGGCGGTTGAGCACCGTGCGGTTGAAGGGCGACCGTTGCGCGAGCGATCCGAAGACCAGCGCCCGCGCGTCTTGCGCGGCGCGGGTGACGTCTTCGTTCATGAAAATCTGGTCCCACGCGACGCTCGCCGTGATGTCGTAGCGGGCGCTGCCGCTCGCATCGAGTTCGGCGCGCACGTAACCGGTCGGCAAGCCGCTGTGGCGCGTGATGAGTTCGGTATCCAAATTCCAATTACGAAGGCGGCGGAGCAATTCGTCGCCGAGCAGGTCGCGACCGACGGCGGAGACCAGCCGGGCGTCGGCGCCGAGCTGCTTGAGGTGGTAGGCGACGTTGAACGGAGCGCCGCCGGCGAAGAGGCCGGCGGGCAGGAAATCCCAGAGGATTTCACCGAAGCAGAGGATGCGAGGCGGGCGGGAATCGGAAGACGGCATGAAGCGGCGAGGGATCGGAGAATAAGTCCTATAAGTCCCATAAGACCCATAGGACACATGGTCGAAAAACTAATCGTTGGTGAGATGCTCGGGGTCGGCTTCGACCTCCTGGCAGGCCCGGATAAAGCACGCGGCGGACCACGCTTGGAACGCCTTGCCCATCGGGCGGCCGGTCTGGCCGTGCGCCCACTCGTTGAACTCCCACTCTTGGTCGCGGCCGAGTTGATTGAGTTTGGCGAGGCGCACGAGTTCGCGGCAGGCGACTTCGTGGAAACCGAGGCGGTGGATAAAACGCACCCACATGCCGCCGATGAAGGGCCAGATGCCACCGTTGTGATAATGATGCGGGAGGTTGAGCAGGTTGACCGTGTAATAGGCGCGCCAATCCGGGTCGCCAGCTTGCACCACCGGATAGAGGTTGGCGCCGGGATGCGGCTCGTTGACCCCCACGCCCCACATAAACCGGAACGCCACGCGGGCGCGGTCGGCGTCGAGCAGGTTCATCAGGTAAGCGAGCACGTTGGCATATACGTCGCAGCGCCAGTTGAACGCGAAGGGCGTGATTTCGGCGATGAGGTATTGCGAGTCGCCGAGACCAAATTGGCGCTCGGCAAACCGGTTCGGGCGCTTGTCGCCGGCGGGCGTCGGCGTGGTGCTGGGCCAAAACAGATCCAACACGCGGCTGCGGATGTTCTGCGACCAGCGCAGGTAATCGGCGGCGCGTTCGTAGTCGCCGAGGAACTCGAGGAGGCGGCCGAAACAGACGTTGGTGCGATACCAGAGGACCTCGTCGTAGAGCACGTTGTAACTGCGTCCGAACAGATCGGTCCAGTCGCCGGCCTCGGGGATTTCGAGCAGGCCGTCGTTGTTGCTGTCGTGGGCACTCAGCCAGTTCATCGCGGCCTGCAGACAGTCGATGTGCTGGCGCAGGAAGTCGTAGTCGCCGGTCTTGGTGACGTAGTTGTAAACCGCGATGATCACCCAGAGCCCGCTGTCGATGGAGCAGATGCTGCCCACACCAGAATAGTCGGGCACGCCGTCCTCGATGCGAACGTTGGCGGGAAGTTGTCCAGTCGGCGACGCTGCGTGGAGCAACGTTTCCAGGGTGCGACGTTGGCAGGCGCGGATGTCTTCATCCTCAAGATCGAGGGTGTTGATGATCGTGATGGCGCCGTCGCGGGCCCACACGCTGCGGTAGTTGGCATCGGTGCCGGTGATCGTGTTGTCGTCGAGCGAACACGCGGAGAAGCCGAGCGGCGTGATGTTTTTGCGCAGGGCAACCAGGGCTTTTTCGTAGGCGATGCGCAGGAAGTCCTTGTCCTTCGCGTCGAGCGAACCGAGGCGCGTGCCGGTGAAAAGCATGCGGAAGCCGGGCGTAACATTTTGTCCGGGCTGGCGGGTCTCATGCGACGGCAGCTCGGAGAGCACGCCGTAGTGCAGCAAGCCGTCGAGCACGCCGTCGGCCATCACATGACGCGAGCAGTAGATCGGCAGATCGACGGTGGCCTCGAGGAGTTCGGGCAACGCGTTTTCGACGATGATGCCCTTCACGCCGGGCAGGCGGAACATCGTGCTGTCGTTGCCCGTGTCACCCGCAACAATCACCTGTTCGAGCGAGATGCCGAGGCGCTGCGCGAGCCATTGTAACGCGCCGCCCTTGGTCGCGCGGCGCGGGAGCACGTCGAGATCGCGCCCGCTCGAATAGACGAGACCGGCGTCGAGACCGGCGTCGGCCAACCGCTTTTCGAGATCGTGGAGGGTTTCGGCGGAGGCGTTGTCGAGATACCAGCTCGATTTGAATTCCTCTTGGAATTCGGCGGGTTGCGGGCGGATGCCCGGCGTGCGCGCGGCCACCGACTCGGCGCGAACCCGGTCCCAACCGACGCGGATGTGCGCGGCGAACTCGTCGAAGTTTTTCTTGGCGCGCACATCGAGGATACGCGTGCCCACGCCGCCGATGTAGTAATCCGGCGCATGCAACCGTCCCTCGGCCACGAGACGCTCCATGTCGGCGACCAGTCGTCCGCTATTGTAAACGAGCAGGGGCCGGCGGGAGGCGGGAATGCCTTTCCACGCGATCACAAACCGGCGCGCCGACTCCGGGTTGCCGAGGATGGTGTTGTCGATGTCGCTACAAAAAAGGCGGATGGTTTCGTTGCTCATGTGGGTGTGCTGCGTGTGAAGAAAAAGGCTATAAACTGGGACGGTCTGCGGATAAAAAACTACGGGCGGACAACGGGCTGCGGAGGTGCTGAAACGAAAAAACTGTCGGGCGGCGCGGACGGGGCGTCACGCTCGCCCAACGATGCCGAACCGAAAAAACCCGATTCGGGGGTGGAGCATCGTTGGTCGAGCGCGGGGTTAATCGCCGGTTAGAGTGCGAATCAGTCGCCGTCGTTCCACGGCTCTTCCCATTCAGTGTCGCTGAGCGCCTTCTGCATCGGGCGGCCTTCCACGAAGCTGATCAACTGCTGCGCGATGCCGGTCCACGTGAAGAGGCTGCGAGCCTTGTGCGCGCCCATGCGCGAGAGGCGGTGGCGGATTTTTTGATGCTTAAACGGCTTCAGCATCATGATGCCGAGGTCGGCCTTGTCGAAGGGGTCGCCGAAGAGCGCGTGACGCCCGAAGGTCACCGCGCGGTAAAGGCCGCCGTGAATCGTGACCACCGTGGGTGTGCCGCACGCCATCGCCTCGATCGCGGTCATGCCGAACGGCTCGTAGCGGCTGCTCAACACAAACTGGTCGGCGGCGCGGTAGTAGTCGGCTAGGTCTTCGTTGGCGATGAAGCCGGCGAACTTCACGCGCTTCTCCAGACCGAGCTTCTTCACGCGCTTCTTCAGGTCGGCGAGGATGCGCTTTTCTTGCGCATCCATTTTCTCTCCGCCGACCGCGAGGTGGAGCACGACATCGGGTTCGCGCTTGGCGACGACCGAAAAACCGTCGATGAGGAGATCGTAGCCCTTGTTGGTCGCGAGGCGGCCGAGCGCGAGAATCGTCGGCTGCTTAAAACCGATGCGCCGACGGATCATTTGCCGCGACGCCTCGCTCACCGGGAAGAAGCGGTTGTCGTCGTAGCCCGGCGGAATCATGTGCACATGATCGGTCGGCACGCCGTAATCGCTGGTGATCAGATCGAGCTGCGGAGGCGTGGTGGCGATCACGAGGTCGCAGGTGCGATAGAGAATCGTCTCGTGCTTGATGCGCTCGGTGAAGTTGAACTCTTTCTCGAACGTGTCGGCGCGCTCCGGATAATCGGTCTCCATCTGCTGCTTTTTCCACAGGCCGAGCGAATGCGGCGTGTGCACGTGCGGGATGTTCAACGCCTCGGCGAGACGAAGCCCGGCGACGCCCGCGTCCCAATAATGACTGTTGATGAACTGGTAATTGAGCCCGTGCTTTTTGATGAAACGAAGGGCGTTCTCCGACCATTCCATGAGGTCGTTGTAGAGATACTCCTTCGGGATAAACGCATCACCGCCGCAACGCGCGCGGATCACCCGCACGCGGGAATTCACGATGTCGATCTCGGGCTGCTTCTCGAAACGGCGCGTCCATACGTCGACCTCGTAACCGAGCTGCGCGAGCTTCTTCGCGAGCTCGAGGACATAGACGACTTGGCCGCCGGTGTCCGCTGCGCCGAGAGGGGGATTGGCCGCGACGTAACCATGGGTGGATACCATGGCGATACGCGGCCGCTTCTTATCAATGTGTAAACTGGCCATGAGTCGATTTTTGGAACGGATCGCCCAACGCGCAAGTCACGATGTCCCCTTTTGGGAAAAAAATCCTCTCGTAGTTATTTTTCGGATACGTCCTCTGGGGGAATCTACCGCCTCCCCCGCCGGATGATTGCCGGCCCATCGAAGGCGCTGGATTCTCGGCGAGATTGAAACATGCGACGAAATTAGCCTGCATCCGCGACGGCATGACTTCCTGTATTCACCGCGTGCTCGTGACGGCTCTCCTTCTTGCGGGGTGCGCGCGCACCGATGGTTCCGCGGGTGCGGAAGTCGCAACGTCTGCAGCCCTCGCGGAGCTCCGGCAGCCGGCAAACGTCGCGGACCACACGGGCGACGCGGTGGGCGCTGCGGTGGCGCCGACGGATTCGCGGGTGTTCACCGACATCTTTGGTCGTTCCGTGAGCGCCGAGATCATTTCGCTCGGCGAAGAGGAGATCGTTCTGCGCAGGCAGGCGGACGGCGTCGCATTCACCGTGCCGCTGGACCGGCTCTCGGACGACGACCGGGCTTTTGTGGAGGTCCACCGCACGGCGATCGTGAAGGCGCTGACACCCTTGCCGGAGACGGCGTTTACGCGCGCGCTGAGAGAAGATTTTCGCGTGCTCAAGCAAAGCGGGCTCGCGCTGGAGCCGGTGCC
>DFYA01000307.1:0-6158 GCA_002382525.1 Opitutaceae bacterium UBA4094 | reverse complement strand
GCGATTGTCGGTGTCGAGGCGGTGGCGCGAGACGGCGCGAGGGTCGATGCGGAGATCGCGGCGATCGCGAGGGAGGAATCGCCGGCGGACCCCAGGCTTTTCCTCGCGAGTCATCGAGGGCGGCACGAAGCGGTGCGGGCGGTGTGGCGGAAACGTATCCTGTCGCGCATCGCCGTGTATTGGCCGGGATGTGTTTACCGTTGGTCGTTCGATCCCGGCAGCGGCTTGGCGACGACCCGGAGCGTGATTGTAGATCGCAACGGAAAGCCCGTCGCCGGCCCGGATGGCGCGCCACTCGAAGGCCGTCCCGCCGCGATGATCGCGGCGGCGGCGACATTGACCGCAGAAGACAAATGAGGAGCAATGGCCTCCCTCTTTGCAGTGACCTTTAATCGTATATGAATGCACGACCCCGCACGATGTCTGGATTCCGGCTGTTGTTGGCTTGGGCGCTTTTGAGCGCATGTGTGTGGGCCGACGCCCCGACCGCCTCCGACCTGACGGCGCCCCGCACGTTCACTGATTCGCGAGGCCGCGCACTCGTGGCGACCATCGTTTCCATCGACGTCACAAACGTCGTGCTTCGGCGCGAGTCCGACCAAAAGGAGTTCACTCTCCCGCTCAATTCGTTGTCCGTAGAGGATCAGGTGTTTCTCGCCGAAAACCGGGCCAATCTCGGCCAGGCGACCGCACCGGGCCTGCCGCCGCTGCCGGCCCGCGTGGTGACGAGCACGGAGGTGGCGAAGGCAAAACGGTTCGCGGTCGATGTGTTCATGCGCGAAAAGACCGGCAATCAGCAGGTGTTTCGCTGGAAGAAACGCCCGAAGTTCACGACCCTCCCCGAAGACGGCGCGTTTTCGGATTTCGGACGAGAGACGTATGAAGACTTCTGCGCGGCGGCAGGATTAACCGGCCCCGCAGCAGACGGTCCGGAGATCGTCCTGTGCACCGGGACTGCGGCCGAGCTCCAGAAGTTGGCGAACAAATTTGCGCCTGACGTCCAAGTGCGGACGTGGTCCTGGCGTTATCGGTGGGACAATCAAAAGCGCGCCTATGTCGCGTATGTGTTCGTGGTGACCGACGGCAAGGACGCCGCGGAGGCACGCCGTCTGATCTTCCGCTGTGTGTCCGCGGTGCTCGGCTGCCCCGGAATCTCGGACGAATTTCGCCAATCGGCGTTCGCCAAGGACAGCAAGGCCGACCGGCTCACGGACATCGACCGGCAACTGGTGCGATTGCTTTACCAGCACATCGAACACGGCGCCAGCCGGGACCGGGTCCTGCGCGCGACTGAGAAGGAGTGGGCGGCCTTGGTCGCGCCCGCGACCAGCGGCGAAAACGCGACGCGCAAGTAACCTCGACGGCGGCGCGAGAACCGGTGTTTCAGCGCGCAGGCGCGGACAACCAAGACCGGAGCGTCTTGCGTGTTTCCTCCGGGTGCGTGAGCGGAAAAAACGCCCCAGCGCCCACCACGACTTTGCTGTCGAACCGCGCCGACCGCGCGGCCAACGACTTCGCATACGTGGCAAAACCGCCGTCCGCCACATAGTCCTCTCTCGCACCCACGATCCAGCCGGCGTGCGCCGACCTCGGCCACGCGCGAAACGACTCGTCCGGCGGATAGGCCGCCAGCACGACCAGCTGACGATACGGAGCCGGGTCCGTCGCATACACACGAACGACGCCAAAACCGCCCGCCGTGAAACCGACCAGCGCCGGACGTCCGAGAGCGCGGCCGAGCGTCGTAGTCGTTTCCCGAATACACTCGGCCAGATAGGCGGCGGAAATGTCCGACGGATCAACGCCGTAGGATGGGCAAACAATCACGTGGTCCGGAAACCACTCGGCAAGTTGGTGCAGGTGCCAGAGAAAACTGCCCCCGTAACCATGCACAAACAGCAGGACCGGCGTGCGCTCGTGCAGCACGCGGGGCCGATACACCAGCGCGAGCCCCTGCCGCTGGCGCGACTCGGCGAAACAATACGGAAGCGTCGACGGCACGCTCTTAAACACCGGGTCGGCGGCGATCAGCGCGTAACGCCGGCCCACGAGTTCGCCGAGCCGCTCGCTCTCGCCGGACGCGACGCCGAGCAAGCCGGCCCGCGATAACGCCAGCTTCACGACCGCCGACTCCGGCATGCGGTCGAGGCTCGCGCGGAGGAGCGGCAAGTAGGGTGCGACCTCCGGCGATGCGGAGGCCGCCGGGGCGGCGTGGCGCGTCGGCCACGTTACCCGCAACACCTCCTGCGCACCGAGGCCGCTCAACGCGCCGACGATCCCCAGTGCGAAGCCGCACCAACCTGCAAAGCGAAGAGCGTTGAACATCGGCGTAAGGAGAGGTCCGGTCCTGGCGCGGCCACAACTACTCGGAAGCAATGGCGAGGCGGAGCAACGCGCGCAGTCGGGCCGGGTCGGTCGCGGAGGTTTTGGCGACAAAACCGCGGGCGTGGGCGAAATGCACATCGCCTTCGCCGGCGACGCGTGTGAAGTCCACGCGCGCGTTGTCGCGGTGGCGCGACAGCCCGAACCCATCGCTGCGCCGATCCGGCGAAACGAGGGCGATCACGCGGTTCCCCCAGCCGCGCGTTTCGACGTAACGCTCCAACGCCGCCGACGGGTCGTCGGGCAACGGCTCGGTGCGCGGTAAAAAGAGGATCTCCGGCCCGCCCACCACGTCGTCGAGCGTCCAAAGTTCGGCATGACGTGCGATGAAATCGAGACGGTCGCGCAAGGACCGCACATATCCCAAAATGTCGTCGCCGATCATGCGCATCATCTCCCACACCGGATCGCCCGCAGAAAGGCGCGAAGCCTGCGCAAAGCGGCGTAACAATGCGCCGTCGATCGGCGAGTGAAGTTTCCCGACGACGGCGCGATCCACGCCAAGCCAACGCGCGGTGTCGGAAGGCCCGCGGCAATCGAACCATTCGGCCGGCTCGAGCCAGTCGCAGAACTGGCGCGCATCTTCGTAGAGCCCGAGGTGCCGCAGCACCAACGAGAGCGCGCAGGTCGGTGCGTGGTCTTTCGGAAGCTGATGGTGGTCGAAGTTGTTGAGCGCCGGCTCGTGCACATGCCCCACGTCCACCACCGCCACCGACGGGTCAGCCAGGTCCTCCGCCGTCGGTTCGCGGCGCAGGATGGCGACCGGGTGGACTGCGAGCAGCACGCTGCACGCGAGGAACTCGTCTTTGTGCGCGCTGCCGGGATGGGTGAGGATCGTCGAAAAAGGAGTCATCAAATGCCGAAGGTTAAGGGCGCACGCGACGCCGGGGCAATGGTGGTGATTTTGAGAATCGACGCGCGGGCTTGGGCCGAGTCGTCTTCTTGCAACATGATCACGCTTCAAACCGCTCGCCGTTATGAGGACCTGCTCGGAGAAACCGTCGCCGTATCACCTTATGAATACGCGACGCTGTTCGAAGCGAAAGGCTGGTTTGCGCGTCAGCGAGCGAAGGCGCGTTTCAAACTGCTCAAAGCGATCGATCCCAAACTCGCCCGCGTGCTGCACGCCGGCGAACGGGTCTACTACGTCAGCAAGGGCTCCCTCGCGAGCACCGGCGAACAGTTCTTCGCCGGACAAGCCGTCGCCTACTATGTGAACTTGCGCGCCCTCATCTTCACCACAGAGCGCGTGATCCTGATGCAAATCGGCTCGAACCTCAAACCGCGCCAGATCGTGAGCGAGTTGCCCTACACCGCCATTCGTCAGGTGAAGGCGACGTGGACGGGATTTTGTGAGGTGGTGCTCTCCAACGGAAAAAAGCATCGGTTTTCCGGCATGCCGTCGGCGGAGCGGAAGTTCCTTCGCGACTTTCTCGAAGGCGTGGTCAGCACCCCGGCCCCCACGACCGCGCTCGCAAAAAAATCGGACGGACTGGTGCATCTGTGTCCGCATTGTTTCACCGGTGTGCCCGGATGGCCGTTGTCCTGCGACTCCTGCGGCGGCGGCTTTAAATCGGCCCGCACCGCGGCGCTGCTTTCCCTGCTGTTTCCCGGTCTCGGCGACTGGTATCTCGGGCATCGCCGGCTGGCGGTGATCGAGATGATCGGCACGGCGTTTCTCTGGCTCATCTTCATCATCGCTCCGGCGCTGGCCGCAGCCGCAGGCGAGGCGCCGGAGGAAATCGACGCCGGCTTCACCGCGTTCTCCGCAGTGATCGTGGCCGGCGCACATCTCATCGACGCGGCGGTGACGCACAGCTTTGCCCGCAAAGGCCATCACCCCGGCAAGGCGCCCACGGCGGCACCTGCAACGGCGATCGCGCCCACGGCTGCGGCCGCGGCACCGGGGCTCACGGCGCGGTGAACTCGAATTCAATCGGAATCAGGGGTTCGCGTTCGGAAACGAGGACCTCGTCACCCACGCCATCGGCGCCTTGGCGTCCGCTCCACTTGACCCGCACGGTGCGCCCGTCGTCGTTGACCTCCACGAGCCCGAAGTAGTGGAGCATGTCGTTATAGCCGGAAATCCAGCGCGCGCCGTGACTGTAAGGTCCGGCTTTGTAGCTGCCGCGATTGGCAATCGGACCGGCTTGGAACACACGGATGGGCGCGCCACCACCCGTCGCGAAATCCGTGTTCGTGCCATCGTCAATGCCCGTCATGTGAGCGTCGCCCGAGAGAATGGCGACGCGACCGGCGAGCCCGTTGTCCTTGATGAAGTCGGCGATCTCGGCGCGGTGCTCGGCGTAGCCCTGCCAGCGGTCGGAGGGGTAGGGGTTACCATTCCAAGGCACCGACGACACCCAGAAGATCAACGGAGCGCCGGCGTCGCGTGCGTCGATCAACTGCTTGCGGAACCAGGTGTCCTGCTCGGCGCTCATCATGCGACGCGCGGCCGGGTCGCGTTCACTGCGCAGGTCGGAGAGAATAAACCGCACGCGGCCGACCGAGAACGCCTGATCGGTCGGGGCGAGCGGGCCGGTGCCGACCGTAAGCGCATGGTGAGGGACCAATTGACGGAAGTTGAGCAAGGAGGCCTCGCGGCTCGGACTGGTTCGGTCGCTGTCGTTGGGGCCAAAGTCGTGGTCATCCCACTGATACAGCAGCGGCAGGCGAGCCAGCATCGTGCGCAAACGCGGCGCGGAGAGATGGCTGTTGTAGGCGGTGCGAAAGATCTCCACGCGATTTGTAGCGATGTCGTGGTAATGAAAATCCCCCGTGTGCAGNNTTTCCCGGCTCTGGAAACGTGCGGAACGAACGCGCTTCGTCGTCGAGCGTTTTGCCCAGCGCGTCGACAAACCGATACGGATACACCGTGTCGGGCGCCAATCCCGCGACGTGAAACCGGTGCAACACACCGTCATCCATCGGCGCCGTGAGAGCGGGCGCGAGCGTTGTAGTGGATTCTCCAATACGAAGGCCGGCGACCGCTTCGGATTCCAATCGCGCCGTGATGACCGCGTCGGCTTCGGTGATACCGCCCACCCACGCCCATCCCACGGGCGAGGCAGAGCCGGAGGCAGCGGCCGCCGCGAGTCCTTCTCCGGCCACAATCCACGCAAATGACAAAACAAGGCGATAAGGGCGGGTAAATGAGCGGAGGTTCATCGTTAGCTCGAACAAGGAGCCGGCGGGAGCCTTTGTCAGCCCCGAAGCCTACGCATCCGTTGCACCTCGGGCTTGCCGAAACGGAGCGATGCCTGCACGTTCACCGTCCCGTGTATAGCACGTTTCTCAAAACCAAGCTCCACCGAGTCACCATCACCGCCGCCGACCCCGAATACGAGGGCTCGGTCACGGTGGACCGCAACTTGTGCAAGGCCGCCGGTCTTCGCGAGTTTGAGCAGGTGGACGTGCTCGATATCAACAACGGCGCCCGCTTCACCACCTACGTGATCTACGGCGGCCCCGGCGAAGTGCAGGTCAACGGCGCCGCCGCGCGCCTCGTCACGCCGGGGGATCTCGCGATTCTCATCGCGTATTGCCGCCTGCCCGAAGAAGAGGTCGCCGGACACAAACCGCGCGTCGTTCTCGTCGGCCCGGGCAACGTCGTGACGAGTTCCCTCGAGCACGGCATGCAATCGCCGTAACGCCAGCGTCACTCAATCCGTCGCGAGCGGGTGCAACGTCCAGAAACGCGACTCCGGCAAGGCACTTTCGCGGGCCGTTGCACACTATCGCAGGGAAAGGTTTCCCCGCGTATGCTGCTCAACTCC
>DFYA01000305.1 GCA_002382525.1 Opitutaceae bacterium UBA4094 | reverse complement strand
GCCGGGGCGCATCGCGTGGACGGGTGAGCCTGAAGGTGGCGAGGCGTATCGGGTGGAGCTGCGCGGCGGGGAAACGTTGGCGGAGTTTGGCGCGGGCGCGGCGTTGGCGGGGCGCGGGCGGATTTTTGTGGCGGTGCGGGTGCGGCCGGGGACGACGGAGGACGGCGAGGTGCCGGAGTGGACGCGGAGTGCGGAGGCGTTCTTCGGCGAGCAGGCGCGGCGGTGGGCGGAATTTTGGGCGGCGAGCGCGGTTACGTTGCCCGCCGACGAGGCGCTGTGGCAGCAGCGCTACCATGCGAGCCTGTTCAACGTGGCACAGAGTGTGGGCGACGGGCCAACGCATCCGGGCGGGTTGAGCCGGCCGATGTTGCCGTATTGGTTTGGGTGCTTCCATGACACCGACACGTATTTTTGTCGGGCGCTGCTGGAGAGCGGGCGCGGGGAACAGGCGGAGCGGCATCTGCGTTATCGGCATCGCGGGCTGGGCGAGGCACGGGCGATGGCGAAGCGGGAAGGGCGCTCGGGTGCATTGTATCCGTGGCAGACGGACATGAACGGGCGCGGCGAGGCGCACGATGTGCCGGTGAACGGGGCGATCCTCGCGGTGGAGGCGTGGCATCATTTTGCCTATGCGCGGCGACCAGAGGTGCGGGTGATGGCGCGAGAGATTGTGGGCCAGACGTTCCGCAATCTCTGGGATCACGTGGAGGAAGGCGCGACGCCGCTGCGGTTGAAGGCGCGGGCGATCATGACGTTTAGCGAAACGATGAAGGCGGAGGATCCGACCGAGGCGCGGGTGGCGCTGCGCGCGGTGGCGACGGCGTGGCTGACGGCGGGTGGCGGCGACGCGGAACTCGACGCGCGGGCGCGGCGGGTGTTGGCGGAGTTGACGCTGCCGATGGATGAAGACGGGGCGTATCGGCTGGGAGCGGCGGGGGACGTGGAGCCGGCGTATATGCGGTGTCCGTCGGTGACGCTCGGGAGCTTTCCGCTGCACGTGTTGGCGGCGGACGAGGTGCTGGCACGGACCTTTGAGAAGGAGCTGGCGCGAATCGTGTTTTTATTCGCGTGGCTGCCGCATCAGGCGTCGGTGGTGGCGAGTCAGTTGGGACGGCGCGAAGGGCCGGCCTCGGCGGCGGGGCTGCTGCGGGCGGCGGATAGTTTTTATAAACCGTGGCACGCTTACGACGAGTGGGAGAACCGGCGGGCGGTGAGGGCGGCGAACTTCGTGACGGCGGCGGGCGGGTTCGCGACCGCGATGCACCATCTGTTGATAGCGGAAACGCGCGCGGGGGTATGGACCTTGTTCGCGGGCGCGCCGGCCACGTGGAGCGAGGTGGCCTTTAGCGGGTTGGTGACGCGCGCCGGTTGGCGGGTGTCGGCGCGGCGGACGGGCGGGCGCGTGGTGGAGGTGGCGGCCGAGCCGGTGGGGGTGGAGGCGGCGGCGGAGTTTGCGGTCGAGTGGGTGGAGTGCGGGGAGGTGCGAAGAAAGGAATGGTCGGGGGTGAGGAGGGAGACGCTGCGGTGACGGGGCCGAGCTGGAGCTCGGCGTTCCCGGGGATTATTCCTGCACGGAGTCGGCCCATTGGCGTAGTTCGGTGATCGCCTGGTGGGTGACTCCGGCGGCGCCGCGGAAGCCGGCCGATCCGGCGGGAGCGCCGTTGGGTTTATACCATTCGTTGAACTCACCGGCGTCGTCGATCATCTGGGCGATGGGCAACAAGGCTTCGAAGGCTTCGGCCGGGCATCCGCAGCGCAGCAGGCCGAGGGGGACCCGCGCGCCGAACCAAGGCCAGTCTCCACCGTTTTGATAGACGAAGGGACGCTCGAAGAGGGCGTTGCGCAGGGCCGGAACATGGTAGAGCGGCCAGACGGTCAGGCCGACCGTGCGCGCCCCGGCTTGGCGGACGTTGTCGCACATGGTGTGGAAGGCTTGATGGGCCTCCTCTGTGCTCAACAGACCGGCCTGCATGGCGACCGCGGTGCCTCCGTGGTAGTAGATCGATTCCTCGTCGAAGTCGGCCGGGAAGGGGGAGCCTTTTTCGAGGTAGACGTGGGGGTGAAATTTTTGGCGTGCGGAGTCCCAGAGGTGTTCGCGGATGGCGGCGTTGAGTTCGCGGTGTTGCTGGCGCCACCAAGCGGACCGCGTCGCATCGCCCTTGATGTCGTGCAGGCGGGCGAGGGCGTCGATCGCGAGGGAAAAAAGGGCGTTGGTGTAGATGCAGAGGGCGGGGTGCGAGTGGGCCCCCAGCTCGGTGAGCAGCGGCAGGTTCTCGGGGTTGCGCGGCACGCCTTCACTCAGTTCCTGCCATTCGGTGGAGGCCTGACCGTCGCCCCAGTCGAGAGTGGTGGCGTTCCAGACCAGGCCATGGCGGGCGCTCCAGCGGTTTTGTTTCACCCAATCGAGCGCGGCCTCGAGGCGCTGGAGCACGGTCTGCCCGGCGATTTGCTCGGACAGGAAGCTGTGGTGTCGGGTGGCCTGGATGTAGTTGAAGGTGCCGAGGACCAGCGAGCTCTCCTGGTCGGTCTCCACCGAGTTTTTGTGGGCGCGCAGGTCGGGATGCCCGGGGACGTTTTTGAGGTTGTAGGCGTCGGAGTAACTGGAGGCCGGAGCGTAGCCGTCGAAGAGCTCGCCGTCCGGCTGCTGCATCTCGAAGAACACCTGGAGCGCATCCCGAACCGCCGGCGCCTTGCCGAGCCGGCAGGCCGTGGGGATGAAGGTGGCGAAGTCGCGGATCCACACTTCGGGGTAACGATCACCGGCGGTGAGGGAGGAGTCGAAGAGACGCTCCGCGCGGGTGAGGATCCGGTCAAACACGGCGGTTTCCCGGATGGTGCGGGCGAGTGCGTTGGCTGAGGGGGAGGCGGGCATGAGGGTNNTGCATGTTGATGGTGCCGCGGCGGGCCTCGAGCTGGGCGCGGATCTCGGCCATGCGGGCGGCGGTGAGGGGCCACTTCATGATGATCCAGAACTGGAGGGCGCCGAGGGCGGTGGGCACGATCGCCATGGCCCAGATCATCTTCTTGAAGACGCCTTCGACCTGCTCGGCGCCCATTTCGATTTTGAAGCCGAGGAAGACGACGACGAAGCCGGATAGGCCGGCGAAGACGGTGCCGGTGAAACGCAGCAGCCAGGAGAACACCGACTCGAAGGAGCCCTCGCGGCGCTCGCCGTTGATGAGTTCGTCGTCGTCCACGATATCGGCTTTCATCGACGGGATGATGACCCAGAAGGCGCCGACCATTGCGCCGTTGAGGATGGCGGGCACGGCGGCGAGCCACGGGTAGTTGGGGTTGTAGAGGAAGACGATGGAGAAGGCCATCAGCACATGGATGAGCGTGACGAGGAGAAGCGCGCGCTCCTTGCCCCACATCATGGCGAGTCGGCCGAACAAGGGCGCGCAGGCGAGGCCGACGAAGCCGCCGATGGTGCCGGTGACGCCCCCAAAGGTGGCTGCAAAAATTTTGTCTCCGCCGAAGACGTAGTAGAGGCTGATGTAGCCGCCCATGCCGACGACGAGGCCTTCGAGGCTGCCGGCGAGGATGAGGCCGAGCATCAGTTTGAAGGGCTTGCTCGCGAAGGTCATCTTGAGGCTCTTGCGCAGTGACTCCTTCTTTTGCTTCGAGGCGTTGGCGTAGTAGCGCTCCTTGCAGAAAAACGTGGGGATGAGGCCGAAGATGATGGCGAGGCCGGCAAACCAGATGGAGAGGTTGCGAATGCCGAGCAGGGTGTTGGGCGCCTCGCCGACGGCCTGGCCGGTGAAGAAGGGATTTTGAGTCATCTTCCAAACCCAGGGACTGATGAGGATGCCAAAGAGCGAGCCGACCACGACGACATACATGTTGATGCTCGTGCGCTCATTGTAGTCCGGCGTCATCTCCATCTTTAGGGTCTGATACGGGATGTTAAACACCGTGGTCGCGGTGGACATGATCATGCCGGCGAGGGTGAACCAGACGGCGATGTAGATCATGTCCCAGCTCTCGTCGAAGCGCCACACGAAGGGCAGCAGAGCGGCCATGGCGAGGGTGCCGAAAAACATGTAGGGCCGGCGGCGTCCGTAGCGGCTGCGGGTGTTGTCGGAGATCCAGCCCATGAGGGGATCGGTGAACGCGTCCCAAATCCGAAAGAGCATAATCATGACGCCCTTCCAAACAGGGGACATGCCGAGGCCGTAAACCAGCACCTGTTGCACCTGGTATTCGATGACCTGATTGACCATGCCCATGGACTGGTTGCCGAGTCCGTAAAGGGCTTTTTCATGGACGGGCAACTTGTCGCGGGCGGCGGTTTTGGAGGGCCGTTCTTCTTCGGGAGGAGGGAGGATCGGGGCTTCGGTGGGCACGGTGGGCTGGCTCATGGAAAGGGGAGGTTGAGGGAATGCCGAGGGCGGAGGCCGAGCTGGAGCTCGGCGTTCCCGGGGGGAGCTATTGGGTTACGCGGAGGCGGAGGAAACGTCGTGGGTTGATGGATACGGGGTCGGTGACGGTGACGTCCTGGCCGACTTCGCCGGGGTTGGTCGCGATGACGGTCCAGGCGACGAGGTCGGAGGAGGCGAGGACCTCATAGGTGAGTTCGGCGCGGGCGCGCAGGAAGGTGATCTCGAGCCGGGGGGCAATGTTCGTAATACGAACATTAGGGTTTGGCTCGGAGGGCGAGGGGGTAAGGCCGAGGGCGTAGGCGAGGAGGAGCGGGGGCTCGCCGGCGGTGGCGGCGGTGTCGAAGGGGTGGCCGTTTTCGTGGAGCCAACGCTGGAAGGGCGTGAGGCTGGAGAGGGGGCGATAGGTGACGTGAAGGCGTGGGCGGAACGCAAGGGTGGCGTCGTCGTCGGAGGCGAACCGGACGAAGCGGTTGGCGGTTTGCGCCTCGGCGGAGGCGGAGCGCACGAGGAGATCGAGCGGGCGGGCGGCGTCGAGGGCGCCTTGGACCGCGTCCACGAAAAGCGGACTGGTGGCAAAGTTGCGGGTGACTCCCGTGAGCGTGGCGTCGAACGCGGGCAGGCTGGCGAGGGCGGGGCTGAGGAAGTCGCCGCCGGGCGTGGTCCACGCGGTGGTGCCGGAGCGGGTTTGCCACGTGACACTGGACTCGGCCGGGGTGCCGGTGAGCGCGTGAAGTTCGAGACCGCCGAGGGTGTCCTGGCCGCCTTGCGAGGCGGTGGTGAGATCGAGGGAAACGGCGGTGATGAGGGAGTCGGCGGGGATGGCGGTGAGCGGGAAGGAAAGCGCGCCGCGCATGCGGTCGTTGCCGTTGACGAGGCCGACGATGATTTGGGCGTTCGTGCCGAAGTTGGAGGTCGCCTGGCCGCTGCGGAGAGTGGCGCCGACGTGGGTGTAGCCGGCCGCGCCTTCGGTGAAGGAGACGGTGGTCTCGATCGGGGGCGGGGGCAGCTCCGGCGGCTCGATGACGGTCATCTGCGTGGAGATGGAGACGGCGGGCTGGGTGCCGAGGTTGGAAGTGAGGAGGATGGGGGCGGAGCGGGTGGCACCGACGGGGAAGCCGCTGGCGTCGAAGGTGAGGGTGAGGGTGGTGCTGGAGCCGGCAGGGACGGTGAGGCTGGTGGAGGCGGCGGTGAGCCAGCGCACGGGCGGGGTGAGGCGCACGGCGAGTTCGGCGGTGACGTAGTTGGAATTGTAGGCGACTTGGGTGGCGCGGGGCGTGCCGGGGGTGCCGTCCTGGATGCCGATGGTGGCGCCGAAGCGGGCCTGGTCGAAGGTGACCTGCTTGTATTGGAGAATAATTTCGCCGTCGGCGCGGAGGATGGACTGGGCGGTAAGGCTGCGGTTGCGGTCGCTGAAGTGGCGGACGTCGGTGAACTGGACGACGAAGGTGTCGGGAGTGCCGTCACCGGACTGGTCGATGGACCGGATGTAGGCGGCTCCTGCGGGCTGGCCGTTGGCGTCGGTAAACCGGAGGTCGTCCCAGAAGAAACAAATCGAGTTGGGCGGCAGGGAGCTGTGACCCAGGGTGCTGGTGTTGGGCAGCGGTTGGTTGTTGTAGGACTGGGAACTCAGCAAGGGGCTGCCGGGATTGGCGAGGGCGAGGATGCCGTTGGAGTTGATGAAGCCGGCGGAGAAGTGGCCGCCGCCCGCGTCGGGGTAGAAGGGGAAGCTGAAACCGAAGGGCAGGGGGCCGGTCGCGCCGCTTCGCTGGCCGTTGGTGTAAACGGTCCAGTTGTCGTCGCTGTTGTCCAAATTGGTGACGCGGGTGCCGGTGGCGGAGATGTCCTGCCAGTCGTAGACCGGGCCGCCGGGGTCGTTGGAGGTGGTGATCGTGTAATCGGCGAAGGCCGGGAGGGTGAGGGTGAACGTCTGCGCGGAGGAGGCGGGGTTGTGGAGGGTGAGCGAGTAGGTGGCGGTGCCGTCGGCGCCGACCTGGACGTGGACGGGATCGGCTGGGATGGCGTCGTTGTCGCGGAGGGTGAGGGTGGCCGTCGCGGGATGGCCGGGCTGGCCGACGCGGTAGGCGTCGTCGGCGAGCAAGGTGATCACGATGGTCTCGTCGAGTTCGGGAACGGTGTCGTCGATCGGGACGATGGCGAGGGGGGCGCTGGCGGCGCCGGCGGGGAGGGTGAACGTGCCGGCAAGTGCGAGGTAGTCGGCGCCAGCGGTGGCGGTGCCGGAAAGGGCGTAGCGGACGAGGAGCGGCTCGGCGAGATTGCCGGTGCGGGAGACGGTGAAGACGCCGGGGACTTCGTCCTGCTCACGGGCGAGCGGGCTGGTGGAGACGACGGAGACGTCGGGCAGGGAGGGAGTCTGTGCGTCCACGAGAATGAACTCGGCGGAGGCGCGGCCGAGGACGTAGGCGGCGGAGGTGGCGAGTTGGAGGCGCACGATCTCGTCGCCCTCGGCAAGATCGTCCGCCACGGGAAGGATGGCCACGGTGACGTGGTGCCGGCCGGCGGGGATGGTGACGGAGGTGCCGAGGGCGGCGTAGTCCGCGCCGGGCGTGGCGAGGCCGGTGCCGGTGGGCACGGTGAACTCGACGGTGAGCGGCGCGGAGAGGTCGGCGGAGGCGCGGGAGACGGTGAAGGAGCCGGCGCCGTTGGATTCGGCGACATAGGTATCGAACGTTTGGATACTGACGAGCGGCTGGCCGGAGTAGCCCGAGGAGGCGAAGACGGAACGGGAGTCGACGGCTCGGTCGGCGGAGAGGTTGTTGGCGTTGTTGAGATGCTGGGAGCGCCAGCCGGAGAGGGTTTGGTTGACCACCTGGTCGCGGTTGGGGAAGGCGACGGAGTCGGGGTGGACGTAGCGGTTGTCGTTGGTGGAGGCGTCGAGGGTGTCGAAGAACTGGCGCCACATGGTGGTGCCGTAGGCGTTGGCGTAGAGGAGCTGTGACGGGGTCGTGGCGGAGAGAACCGAGTGGCGGATGACGGTGCGGCCTTGAGGGCCGCGGGAGTTTTCGAGGATGCCGAGTTGGTTGTCGTTGTCGTGGAAGACGACGTGGTCGAAGACGGCGTTTTCGTTTTCGGAGAGGACAGCGCCGCGGCCCATGTAGGTGCCGACGGGCGGGCGGCGGTTGTGGGCGAGGACGGTGTTGCGCACGAGCACGCTGGTGTCGGAGCCGAGGGCGGGGGTGACGTTGTTGGCGTTGTTGTTGAACTCGATGAAGACGCCGGAGGCGAAGTTGTGGGTGGCGGCGGAGTCGGAGAGTTCGCTGCGGAAGCAGGCGGTGTCCCACCAGAAGCCGAAGCCGGCGTTGGAGGAGGCGCGGGAACGACGGACGACGGTGTCCTGGGCGTCGCCGAGTTTGATGCCGCAAACGGTCCAGGAGTAGTAGCCGCTGATGTGGGCCTGGCGGGCGTTGTGGGAGAAGTCGCTGTCTTCCCAGAGTGCGGAGCGACCGCGGCCGCCGGCGCCGGCCTCGCCGTTGTGGACGGCGGAGAGGCGGCGCACGGTGTAGGGGGCGCGCATGTCCATGTTGAGGCCGGTGTGCTTGTTGTTTCGCACGACGCAGTCCTCGACGAGGATGTTGCGGTTGTTTTGGAAGTGGACGGCGGACTCCATCAGGCCGGGGGCGGCGTGTTGGAAGACGAGGTTGCGGACGATGAGGTTGGTCGCGCTGGCGGCGGTGCCCGGGCGGTAGTGGTAGAGGAGTTTCCGCTTGGTGGTGACCTCGACGAGGCGCGTGTTGAGATCGGTGACGGTGGCGGGCGGCCGGACCGTGATGAGACCGGTGGATTCGTTGACCCAGAAGGCGCCCTCGGCGGCGGTCAGTTTGGCGAGGGCCGCAGTGTCGGTGGGACCGGCGACTTGGTAGTAGGTCTGGCCGTCCACGTGGACGAGTTCGTAGCGGCGGAAGGGCTCGGCGGCGGGAGGGTTGGATCCGTTGAGGGGCGAGGCGCCCCAGGTGTAAGGCCAAGGGCGGGTCCAGGTGCCGTTGCCGGCGGAGGTCCAGCCGCCGGACCAGATTTCAGAGCCGGAGAGGATGACGTCACCGGTGTTGGCGGGGGCGGCGGGGTTCCAGCCGGCGCCTTCGAGGATGACGGGGGCGGGGGTGGCGGGGGAGGAGAGGACGATGGCCCATTTTCCGCCGGGCGCGCCTTCGCGGTAAGTGCCGGGGTGGACGAGGACGCGCACGCCGAGGTGGGCGGCGTTGTAGTGGTTATGGGCGACGTGGAGGCCCTTGGTGATGCTGCGAAAGGGGGTGGATGCGGAGCCGTTGCCGGTGGTGTCGTCGCCGGAAGGACTGACGTGGAGGGTGGCGACGACGAGGGATTCGTCGATCGAGGTGGCGCCCGGATCGGAGGCGGCGGCAGGATCCAAACCGATCAGGCCGAATACCAGTGCGAGGAAGGCTAGGCGGAAGGGCATCAGAAAGGGGCGGAAAGCGCCGAGCTCCAGCTCGGCTTAAGCTTCGAAAACGGAGCCGAGCTGGAGCTCGGCGTTCCCGGGGACGACCTAGGAAGCACAGGCAGGAATGCCTGTGCCACTTCAGGCATAAGCGCGGACTTCGCAGATGCGGGCGTGGTCGAGGCCGTGGGTGCGCAGGACGGTGATGCGAAGTGCGTCGGTGGTGACTGCGGACGGGAGGGTGAGGACGTTGCGACGTTGGTGGTTGTTTTTGATGTCGTGGAGGCTCGTCCACGATCCGTCGTCGGCACGGACCTCGACCGTGTAGTCGGCGACCGTCTCGGGTTGCGGACGACCCCACTGCATACGGGCGGTGAGTTTGTCGCTATGCGAGAGCGTGAGGATGCGGTGTAGTCCCGTATCGAATACAAGTTGAACCGTGCCGAAGGAGACGGGCTCGGGCCAGGTGAGCACAAGGGCGGCGGGCAGACCCTGGGTGGGCTCGCTCATCCAACGGTGGAGGCCGGGGTGCGTTTGTGACGGGTGCGTGCCGCCGGGGCCGAAAGTGGCGCGGGTGACGCCGTCGATGACGGAGGCGGCCGGGCCGCGGGCCTGCTCGCTGGAGGCGGTGACGGTCGCGGAGCGGGCGAGGTCGAGCGGGTCGTCGGCGTCGATGCCGGGGAGGAAACAGTCCTGGCGGAGGAGCGATTGCTGGATCGCGGCGATGTCGTCGGGCGAGTCGGAGAGGGCGTGGGCGTCGAGACCGCGGGCGATGGCGCGGGCGGCGGCGGTGCCGACGGCTTGGCCAACGACGGCGCAGGTGCCCATGACGCGGGTGGTGGCGAAGGCGACGTGGGTCGCGGAGAGGTTGCGGCCGGCGAACCAGAGGTTGGGGATGTCGCGGGCGATGCAGACGCGCAGCGGAATGCTGTAGAGGTGGGGAACGTGGATGTGGTGGCAGGGCATCTCGTCGCGGGCGTCCACGCCGGAGGGCGGATGGAGGTCGATCGGCCAGCCGCCGTAGGCGACGGTGTCGGGAAAGGCGCGGGCGGTGAGCACATCTTGTTCAGTGAGCGTGTGGCGGCCCACGAAGCGGCGGCTTTCGCGTTTGCCGGGAATCCAGCCGAACCAGTCCATGGCCCAGTTTTCGGAGCGCGGGAAACGTCCGCTGTTTTTGATGTAGTCCCAGACTCCGAAGAGGATCGCGAGGAG
>DFYA01000188.1:498-2617 GCA_002382525.1 Opitutaceae bacterium UBA4094 | reverse complement strand
GCTAAAAGCCCTCAGTTCCCGCTCACCACCGCGCGGGTGTAGGGTTGGAGCGCTCCGTGCAGTTCGGGCAGTTTCACCGGCTTCGATAAAAAGTCGTTCATGCCCGATTCGAGGCAACGCGCTTTCTCCTCGGGCAGCGCCGCGGCGGTGAGCGCGACCACCGGAATCAGCGCGGCCTCACGCTGGTGTTTGGGCGCCCCGATTTCCGTCGCCCAGCCGCGCAAGCGGCGCGTCGCCTCCCAGCCGTCGAGATTCGGCATGTGGCAATCCATCAGCACCACATCCGGCAACGTGTCCTGCCGCAGCGCGGCCAACGCCTCTTCGCCGTCGTTCACGATCTTGCAGTCGCACCCCAACGCCTCCAATTGCGCGGCGAGAATCTTTTGGTTCATCGCGTTGTCCTCCGCCACCAACACGCGCAGCCCGAGCCGCGGCATCTTCGTTCGCGGCGCGGCGACCGCCACCACGGCCACGTCCTCCGCCCACTCCAACGGCACCGTGAAAAAAAACGTCGAGCCTTCGCCAGGCACGCTCTCCGCCTTGAGCACGCCACCCATCATCGAAACCAAACGCGACGAGATCGCCAACCCGAGCCCCGTTCCGCCGTAGCGTCGGGTGGTCGAGGAATCCGCCTGAGTAAACCGCTCGAAGATTCGTTTCATCACCGCTTGGTCCATGCCGATGCCGGTGTCCCGCACCGCGAAGCGCACTGGCAGCGGACCGCTCAGCGGGTCCGCGCAACTCGCCACCAGGCGCACCGCGCCGCCCTGCGGCGTGAACTTGACCGCGTTGGCCACGAGGTTGAGCAGCACCTGGCGCAACCGGAAACTGTCGCCCACCAGCGGTCGCCGCAGGTTGGCGTCCACCTCGAAGTCCAACCGCATGCCGCCCTGCTCGGCCCGCGTGCTCATCAACGCCACACAATCCGCCATCAGCGCTTCGAGTTCGAACCGGTGCGCGTCCAGGTCCAGTTGCCCCGCCTCGATCTTGGAGAAATCGAGGATGTCGCAAAGTTGCTTGAGCAACAGTTCCCCGGAGTCCGCGATGAGGCGCACGTGCTCGGCCGCCGCCGGCGAGAGATCGGGGCGGCGCCACAGCAGATCCGCCGACGCGATGATGCCGTTGAGCGGCGTGCGAATCTCGTGGCTCATGTTGGCGAGGAAATCGCCCTTGGCCCGTGACGCCTCGTTGGCCCGCTCCATCGCCACTTCCAGGTCGCGCGTGCGCTCGGCGACCAAGCGGTTGAGGTTGGTGTTCATCTCGCGCGTCTCCGTGAGCGATTGTTCGCTGCGCCGGTGCGCCTCCTCGATCATGCGCACCAGCGCGAAGCCCAGACAGAAAACCAGCCCGATCGCGATGAGTCCCTCGCGCAAAAGGGTGTTCGCCGCAAACTCCACGGTGCCGGGAATCTGCCCGCCGCGCAGTTCGGTGAAGTGAAACGCCACGTGGCTCGCCACCGCGATCACCAGCACGCCCGCCGCCACGCGTCGCGACGCAAACACGAGCGCCAGCAACAGAAACACCAGGTCAAAAACGAAGATCAAAATCGCCGCGCTCAACGGCTGCGGAAAACTCGGGATAAACAACAGCAACCCGTGGATCGAAAGGGTCGTCACCAACACCAACCCATCCGCCGCCAGCGCCACGCGTCCGCGTTTCAGCCACACCAGCGCGAACAGCGCCGCAGCGATCAGGAAGCCGGCAAACGCCAGTCGATAAGCCAAGAACGGCGGCTGCAGCCAGACCAACTTCACCGCATTGAGCGGCACCGCCACCAAGATCAGAAAACTGCACGTCGCCAACAACCGCGCCTTCAGCCCCACAAACGAGGGCCGATCTTGGTAGATCGTTTTCAGCCCGTCAAAATAGGTTGCGAAAGGGCGGAGCATGCCAGCCCCGAGCTTGGTGCCTTCGTCGCCGGCCAGCTATCACGAATTTAAAGAACGGGTTAAAAAACGGTGTCGCCTCGCACTGGCAATCACCGCCCCTCGCGCCGCAGCTAACGCGGATACGGCACACACGACGCGCGCCAATAATCTGCGACAATCCGCATCAGCTTCGTCAGATCCGCGAACTGCACCGGCTTGATCAGGTAACCTTTGGCGCCGTGTTCGTAGGC
>DFYA01000188.1:0-412 GCA_002382525.1 Opitutaceae bacterium UBA4094 | reverse complement strand
GTCGCCTCTTCCCCGTCGTTCACCGCCGCGATGTGGTTCACCACGCCGCTTTGTTTAAACGCGCGGCGGATGAAGTTCTGGTCGTTGACGTCATCCTCCACGATGAGGATCGCCGGCTCGGTGTGTTCCAAGGGGTGTTTCATTTGGGAAATTCGATCCAAAAGCGGCTGCCCGCAGGTTCATTCGCCTCCACGCCGCGCGAGCCGCCGAAGCGCTCCATCGCGGTCGAGACAATCGCCAACCCGATGCCCGTCCCCGGCGTCTTTCGCTCGGGGTTGAGCCGCTCGAACATCCCAAAGATGCGATCCTTGAATCGCGGGTCGATGCCGATGCCGTTGTCCTCGACCCACACGCGCAACCGGCCATCGCGCGTCTCCGAATAAATCCGCAAGACCGGAGCCACGCCTTCTCG
>DFYA01000067.1 GCA_002382525.1 Opitutaceae bacterium UBA4094 | reverse complement strand
GGCGGTGGCCGAGCTGGACCGCCTCGACCAGTCCCTCCTCGCCCGCGCCTTCTCCGGCGGCTTGGTCGCGCCGGATGCCGCACCGCTTCCCGCCAAGCCCGCGCCCTCGGCCTCCGTGCAGGCCCAGACCTATCTGCTCCGCTTCATCCCCGCTCTGCTCCGCGCAGCGGGACATCCGGTGTCCCTCGACGATCTCAACCGCGCGGTCGCCCTTCGCTTCCTGCCCGAGAGCGAATTGCTGCCCGTCGTCGAGCGACTCGGTGGCGCGGAAGCTCGTGCCCACTTCGCCACGTCAACCGTCACCTACGAGGACGGCGCCTTTCTTGCCGCGATGCGTCTCCTGCGTCGAAGCGAGGCTGTCACCGTCGCCACCGACCGGCACGGCATCCAGTCCATCTCGGTCGGCTCCAAGCCGCCGCCGGGCACGGCGTCCATTGACGCCGACGCCCTGCACCTCGCTCCGCTTCTCGGGCGGGTGCCGGCCAAATGTGTGACGCCAACCTTGCGACGCCTGCAAAGCGTCGAGGTTCGAGAAGCCTTGCTCGCCACGGCCTGAGTTTTCCAACCGATGAACACCCAGCTCGAACTCCTCCAACGAACCACCGGCTTCAAACCCTCCGAATCGTTGCAGGAGCCACGAATTTGGGTGAGCGAACTTCGCGTCTATCGTGTGCTCGCACCGGGAGCATCCAACCTGCTTCGGCGCATCCCGCTACGGCGCGGCCTCAACATTCTCTGGGCTCGGCCGCGTCGGCGTCTGGCCAGCGGGCAAGGCTACGCGAGCGGTGTATCCGGCCACGGCACCGGCAAGACCACGTTCTGCCGTTTCATCCGTCACCTCCTCGGCGAGGGCTCCTTCGGAAACGACGATCAACGCGCCCGCCTGCGAGAAACCTTTCCCGAGGGCTGGCTGGTAGGCGAGGTCATGCTGGGCGGCACACCGTGGATCGTCTGCCGCCCCTTCAAAATCGGAGCCGCGCCCTACGTTTATCGCAACCGCACCCTGGACGCCCTGTTTGCCGGTGAGGACGGTCGCGAGTCGTTCAAAACCTACGAAACCGAACTCACCCGCCTGCTGGCCGAGCCTCTGCCAGTTGCCTCGTTTGCCACCTCGCCTACGCCCATCGAGTGGCCGCACCTGCTGCAATGGCTGACCCGCGATCAGGAGTGTCGCTTCTCCGGCCTAGTCGAGCTACGTCACTCCGACAGCGATTCTCACGCGCCTGACATGAACGTCGATGATCGCCATTTTCTTTTCCGCGCGGTGCTTGGTCTGATCGACACAAATGAGCAGGCGGAGTTGGAAAGAAACCAGACCTACCTGAGACACAAAAACGATGCCGAGAAAAACGCGCCACTCCTGCGCTTTCGCGGCGATTCCGTGTGCGAGCGTCTGCGTGCGGCGCATGCTGACTTCCGTGCCGATCTCGCCGGAGCCGAGTTTCTGCAAGCCGTCGCCGACGAGTGGACATCACGCGCCAAAGCCACCGCCAAACAGCTCGAAGCGTTCGAGCCTTCGGCGACGCTCAAGCAAGCACGCACCGACTCGGTGATAGCACGCAGCGCCTTGCAAACGGCGGAGAAACGAGAGCACGCGATTCGAGGCCAACTTTTGACCCTAAACCAACAACTGCGACAGCTCCGCCACGAACCATCCGCCGCTGCCGATGCGGAGCTGGCAGCCTGGTTCAAAGAACGAGAGGCCGATGCCGACGCCATGTGCGGCCACACGCTTGCGGCCGCCATTGAGCACGAATGCCCTCTCGCCATCGGCAGAAAACTTCCGGCCGAAAAATCGCAGACTGCGCCACTCGACACCACGGCCGAAATCGCACGCATCACAGCTCAGCAAGCTGAAGCCACCGTGCAACTGGAGCGAGTCCGGCTCCTGATCGCGGCCCGGCGAGCCGCCGTCACCACGGCGGACGTAGCGCTCCAAAAGGCAACGGCGGTCGATGACGGGCTGCGCGCACGATTTTCGCGTCAACTCGCCGACGAAGAAGGCATCGCGGCGGAAGCCAGACGTGCGCATGCGGACAAACTGGAATCGGATCGGCTCGCCGCATCCATAGCGGAATGGGAGGCTAAAATTCGTCGTTCTCAGGAAATCCAAGCCACGTTGCGGGAGAAAAATTCGGCGGTGCTCAGCGCCTTCTCCGAAGCCTTCGGGCGCGTCGCCCGCGCCATCCTCGAAAACGAGGAGATGAAGAGCGAAATCCGCTTTCGCGGACGCAAAATCCAGCCCGCGCTGAAGGACGGAATCGACCTTACCAGCGCGGCGCTGGAGACGCTAAAAATCATCTGCTTCGACCTCGCGGCCCTTGTGAGCGGCATCGAAGGGCGCGGCTTACATCCCTCATTTCACATACACGACGGCCCGCGGGAAGCCGATCTGGATGCCAGCATCTACCAGAACATTTTCCATCTTATCCGTTCGCTCGAAGAAGCCTACGGCCAACGAGCCCCGGCCTTCCAATATATCGTTACCACGACCGAACAGCCGCCCGAGGAATTGCTCCGCGCTCCGTGGCTGCTTGACCCGATACTTGATGCCTCAGTCCCAGGTGGAAAGCTCCTCGGCGAGAATTTTTGAATTATACGATGGAGACTATAAAATTTCACGTCATCGGTCCGCGTGAACAAGTTCCAGCCAAGGCAAAGGCCGGAAGTGCTTACCTAAACCGCGACAGATGGGACGATTGGGGTAAATATTGCACCCAGTTTTATCTCACTATAATAGACGATGACGGAATCGCGCGACCGATCGGACAAGTGAAGATCGGTCAGCGGGGATTACAAGGTCATCATACTCACGATGTCCCGGGCCATCGAATGCCCGAGGTGCCGCTAGCTTTTCGGGAACTTGCGGATGATTTTTTCTCTGTTGGGCAAGACGAGGACTACTACGGGAATTTAAACGCTCTTGGTGATGCCGTGCGCCAGAAGGTTCTCGCTTGTCTTCGTGACGTAGCTTTCGAGGACAGTCGATGGAGCTGGGCTAAAGATGAGGAGGTGATGAAGGAATCGCTACTGCGCTCTGTGACGACGACCACGGTGGTAGGACAGTTTCGCCGTATGGCACACGGAAACGCGCGGCTTACTCCTTTCAATTTTCTATATACTCCACCGAAACGACTCGGAGATGGTGCGCCTCCGTTCGCATTGGATTTTACCGTGGACCCGGACTCACAGATTCCGACGAATGTGCATGTTCTAATTGGTCGAAATGGGGTGGGGAAAACCCATCTTCTATCTTTGATGGCAAAAGCACTTGTTGCTACTGATGCATCAGCGCAGCAATCGGGGAAGTTTGAGTTTCTCCAATATGGAAGTTACGGAAAATTTGCGAACGTAGTCGCTGTTTCGTTCAGCGCGTTCGATGAGGCAGATCTATTGCCCGAAAGAAAGCTTGGGCCAAATGGCCCTGGCTATTCCTACATCGGCTTGCGAGATTGGACGAGCGAAGCTCCCACTGCATCGATTAAGCCCAAGTCGCCTGCGGCCTTAGGGCGGGAGTTTGTAGAAAGCTTGAGAGAATGTAGTATCGGCGCCCGTCGCCTGAGGTGGGTTAGTGTGATGGAAATACTTCAATCCGATCCGGTTTTCAAAGCGGCACAACTCACGTCGATGATCGAGCAGAACCTCGGGAATGAGGAAGTGCGAGCCGGAGTTCAGGCCGTATTCAAAGCCCTCAGCTCAGGACATAAAATCGTTCTTCTTACTCTTACGCGGCTCATTGAGAAAGTGGAAGAGCAAACCCTGGTGCTTATTGATGAACCCGAGGCGCATCTTCATCCCCCATTGCTTGCGGCGCTCACAAGAGCGGTTTCGGAGCTTTTGGTTAAACGAAATGGTGTGGCAATCGTTGCGACGCATTCGCCAGTGATTCTTCAAGAGGTTCCCAAGTCGTGCGTCTGGATACTAAACCGCATATTGACAGCTTCTAAAGCCGAGCGACCAACGATTGAGACATTTGCCGAGAGCGCAGGAATATTGAGCCGTGAGGTATTCCAGCTTGAGCTATCTCAGTCTGGATATCACCAAATCCTGCGAGGCGTTCGGAAGACCGCCCTCAGCTATGACGAGGCGATACGTAAATTGGACGGACGACTGGGCGCAGAAGGTAAAGCGGTATTACGCGCGATGTTTTTAACTGAGGAAGATGAATCCCGCGAATGAAACATTTAGCCCGGCCGACGGATAAGAGCGCTCAACTTTTGCTGGCAGGCGAGGTGTTCGAGACATGTGTTTCAATGGTGCGGAACCCTGCCCTAAAAGCTAAATTAAGAGCCGCACGACCCAAGGTGGAAGCAGAAGCCGCGGACTACGCGGACCAAGCTGAACAGGGTCGCCTCTATACGAAGTTAAAGCACAGCGCAGTAGGGGCAGCTAGCGCCGATGAGATGGTTTCAGTTTACACAAGCCGCATGGTGCCGAAATCTGCAAGCGGGCGCGCGGTATATGACCACATAATGTCACTGCCTGCTCATGGGAGATGCCCCTTCTGTGGAATTGGGACTGTAAACACATTAGATCATTACCTGCCGAAGCAGGATTTTCCGGTGTTTTCTGTTTCCCCTGATAACCTAGTCCCCGCATGCACTTGGTGCCAAGGAGAGAAGATGGAGTATCATTCCAGCACCGAGGGTGGACAAATATTACACCCCTATTTTGACGACTTTGATGATGACATATGGCTATCGGCAGAAGTCATCGAATCAGCCCCTGCTGCATTCCGCTTTTTCGCCATGCCTCCAGATCATTGGACACAGCCGCGAAAGGAGCGGGTAGCTGCGCACCTAAGAGAACTGGGTCTCCACCGTTTGTTTTCATCAAATGCGGGCAGTAGGCTGTCAGAGATCCGCGCACGCCTCACCGGACTCTTTCAAAAAGGTGGCGCAACAGAGGTTCGTGCCCATTTGCATGAAGAACTTACGAGCCTCGAAGCGGATCAGAAAAACTCTTGGACAGCTGCCATGTATCGAGCCGCTATCGGTAGCGACTGGTTCTGCCAAGGTGGGTTTCTGCAAAGCTAAACAAGTTCCGAGGGATGGGGTTCTTCTTCGGTGAAACCGCTCGTTTAGGATCACGTGTTTTTTTGATCCCTCAGCCGCCGTAGGTAGCTTCTGTCGGTTCGCGGGTCCTTCCCCAGCTTCTTAAGCACGAAGGCCTCGCGTTCGTCGCCGCGAAGACCGAACGATTTCGCGAGGGCAGTCCAATGCTTGGCTGCATCTTTCTCCCGCTGTTTCTCTTGCCGCGCCGCGCTCAACTTGGGCCCCTGTCGCGTTGCTCCGTGTGCCTTGTGTAGTCGGGAAATCTCCTTCCACGCAAGGTCTCGGCGCCCGTCGAAGCTCCAGCATCGCGGGATGAAGATCATGGTGCCATGCGGAGTTGGGTTTACCGTGATCTTCATGATCAGGGGCTTGTCCCGCTCCATTCCGTAGAGGTTCCACCTGTGGCAGAAAGCGTCGAACACCTGCCGAAACCGCTGTTTCTTTTCGCTCCACTCAAACCGCAGATCGCGGAAGTTCCGCTCCTTTGAGAACGCCCGGCGGATAATCCCTTTTGGGTTCCGATACTCGTCCACGTCGAACCGCTCCTTTATCTCTCGCCATTCTGACGCAAGCGCCCGATCCGACCGGACACGCGCCTCGTGCTCGTTGAATTTCTCCAAGCACTTCACGAGATTCTCATATTCTCCGGTTTCTATCTGGCGCTCGAAAGCCGCCATTACTTCTCCCGCCTCCTTGGCGGGTGGCGCATCTATCACCCGCAGCAGCGTGCGTAATTCGGCGTCCAGTTTCCTGCCGGCAGACAGTGCGTCGAGCAGATGGCGGGCGAGCCCCACGAAATCCACCGGCCAAAGCGAAAACGGAACCAGCAGCCATTCGTAAACCTGCCACACCAAAGGTTCGTCGGGGTGGCCAGAAATCAACCGGCTCTCCGCAAAAAAACGGGCCAGCAGTTCGCCTTCGAGTTTGCCGCGATTAAATGCGCGCCCCTCCAGTCGCTTCGTATCCAGTTCCAGACCACGCGGAGCGGGGCGAGATTTGTCCACAATCTTTGCCCCGGACGTTTTGGCGCGGACACGATACCCTGTGCGCGAACTCTTATCCTTCGATGCCGCGCGCACTCCCTCATTTGATCCTCGGTGCTTTGACTGGAGCGTCCGCTTCATATGTGGAACAGAGGCAGTTATCCACCTCCACGCCAAGTCAATGTGGTTTGGGGTTTCGTCGGGTGCCCGTCTCGGGCCTCAGGATTCTGCGGAGCGCCTGCCTTGGTGCCCTAGCCGCGGCGCTCCCCGACTTCCTTGAACCCGCAGATTCGTCCCATCACCGCCGATTTTTTCACAGTGTGATCGCGTTGTGTGGCCTTGGCTGGATGGCGAGCCGCGTAGTGCGGATGCCGCCAAGCGAATTCAGAAGCGACCTGCTCGCGCTCCTCGCCGGCTACGGCAGCCATCTCGCCGCCGATGCTCTCACGCCCCGCTCACTCCCCCTCTGTTAGCCACTTCCAACCATGCCTAATCAACACGTAGTTCCGCGCGGCTCCGGCTGGGCCGTAAGAGGTGCCGGAAACACCCGCGACACCTCGCACCACACGACACAAACCGCAGCCGCCGATGCAGCTCGGGATATCGCGAAACGCCAAAATGCGGAGGTGGTGATTCACCGCCCCGATGGTCGCATCCGCGACAAAGACAGCTTCGGCAACGACCCCTGCCCGCCAAAGGATCGGCGTCACTGATCCCCCGCTTCAACAACCCAGAAAGGAGGTAATCATGAGATACAAAACCGGACAGCAATGCGTGCTCAAGGGCCGTTACGCGTTCGATGGCTACGTGGACGGCACGACAACTCCCGCCCCGACGGCCGAGGAACGCGTCATCCCGCTCGATGCGGGCGACACGTTTCCTCCCGTTCGCTCTTCAAACAAGGCCGCTTGGTGGCGCTACATCGGTAGCTAATCCATTCAGCATTCTCGGCGGCGGGATAACTCCCGCCGCCTTTTTTCTCTCCTCGTTGCGCCCGCACATGCGGGCGATCCTGCAAATTCAACCACCGCTACAGCTCATGAGTCCCATTCGAGTCTCCATCAACGGCAACGACCGCACCCTCGACCAAGTCACGCCGTCATGGCTGAAAGAACAAATCGAAGGGAGGCGGGCGTCTGGTCAGGTAGTGTGCGTCAAGGTTCAGATAATGTCCGGCTCCCTGAACGTCGCTCTCTCCACACCAGGCTGTGCCGGAGACGGTGGTGGAGGCGGCGGCCGGCGGCCGACGCCGAGCGAGCAGGCGATTTTCGACCTCTGGGAAAAGCGCGGCCTCAACGACAACGACTTCCTCGTGGGGCAACTGAACGCGTTTCTGAGTCAGATCAAAAACATGGTTTGATGATTGGTTGGCGCTCATGTCTTTGCCGGCTTAGGACGTCTAACCATGCCGACAGCTGAAGAGAATAAACGCACGCTCATCGACGCGGGCATTCCCCGGATAGTGCAGCAATTGAAGCGCGACCTTGCCGGGCGCGGATTTGACACCTCAGACGCGCCGAGCCCGATCTCGCCTGCCAACGGCGAACTCGGCCTCACTTGTGCGCTGCCTGGCGTCCGCTTCGCCATCAGCATACGCGTCAACCGGACGGCCAAACTGCTTGTGACGGAAGCATCGGCCTCTTGGCTGAAACGTCTCGGGCTGACGACGAAAGGGCAGAAGGGCGCGAACGTCCCCTACTGGCAGCCTGGAGATGGGAAACGTCGATCCATTGAAGAAATTGTCGCTCTGCTCGAAGGCTACCGTGGGACGCTTTCCGCCACCACGGCTGACAACCCCGTCCGCACAATCTCGACCAAGGACTTCACCCGCTTTGCCCGCCAGAACCATGGACTCACCTTCAAAACTCTTGGCCGAGGGTGCCCGTTCCGGATTTGCTGGGAAGACGAGCGAGTCGTGTTCTACCCAAAGAGCGGGACACCCTTTTATCCCGACCTAGAGCGCTACGTGCAGCTCTACAACGAGACGCATTCGCTCACACCTTCGGATTACCCCGAGGACCTCTGGTGCAACTCCTACTTCGTGAGTATCGTCGAGGCTCTCCAGCGCGGCGAGCACGGAGAATCCGCGAAGGAGACGGAAAACGTCGCTGAAGACATTCTGAGCGTTTCCGCGCCCACGGAAACCGAGCGAAAAGAGCTGATCAGCGCTAGAGTCGGGCAAGGAAAGTTCAGGCGCGACCTTCTGAAGCTTCGAGGCTGCTGCTATGTCACCGGCATTTACGATCACCGTTTGCTCCGTGCATCTCACATCAAGCCTTGGCGCGATTCCACGAACCAAGAACGCCTCGATCCACATAACGGACTCTTGCTGACCCCGCTTTACGACCATCTTTTCGACCAACGCCTCATTTCCTTTACGGACGATGGCGAACTGCTAACGGCGGCAAATCTGCTGCCGGAGACTCTCATGGCCCTAAGTATCGAGCCCAACTTTAAGGGCTTGGGCTTCGACGCGAAGACTTGCACATACCTCGAGCATCACCGCCTTGAGTTTCGAGCCAATAATCTGACAGCGCCCGGCACTCTGGGCCTGCCAGCCCGGACGTCGCGCTGAATCCCGTGTCGGCTGCAAAAACGGCGAATGTCCTTTGTGCCTACTTCAATTCCGAGATCGGCCAGATGGGAGCGGAACTCCCGCGTGCGATAGGACTCTCGTGGATGGCGTAGCATGTAGAAAAGCACGTTGAGCTTCCACCAGTCAGTATGCCCGAAAAGCCCCCGGCGCTTCGGTGCTTTTTCAAGTGAAGTCATAAACCGCAGTGTCTTCCCGACATGGCGCAACAAGCGGGTTTCGCCGGCACGCACAACCTGTCCGAACCACTCGGCGGAAGCCAAGGTAAGGCGTGGCGGCTCAAAACCCTCGCCCGCTTCGCGCCGCCATTCGTTCACCAGCAGAAAAGTCCCGAGGTCGATTTTGCCGGCTTGGTAATGGCGCACCAAGGCTTCCACTTCGCTCCACGTAAGCCCGCCATAGATGCGCGCGGGCATTTGCTGTCGAAGTGCAGCGGCTTCGATCCGTAGCGGGTGATTGTCTGATGCGAACGCCACACCATCGGCCGCGGTCGCGTCCTTCGCCAAGGCGGCGGCAACTTTCGCCCGCGTCTTGGGCTTGCGCGCAAACTCCTCCCACAGCCATTCGCGGAGAGCGGGGGAGGCTCGGCATAATCGGGCAAAAAGGCGGAAGGCCGCATCGTCGTCGCTCTCCGTGAACGCTTGCAGCGCCGCAGAGACATCAGGGACTTCAACGCTCTTGCTCATGGCTGTTTCCATTTGGAACTCGTTGGCGTGAAAATGTTCACCGCAAGCGCGGTTCAATTTTCAAACAACGCGCGCAAACGGTCATACAGGGCGCGCAGGTCGGATTGGTAAGCGGCCTTGTGCTCCGGCGTCATCAAGGCACAGACCTTGGGCGAACGGAGCGTGCGCGCCAGTCGCGTTGCCAAGCTGACGTGCGGGGCCAGCCGACCGGGGGCGGCTTGACCGCGACGCTTCGGTTCCGTCGCGATGCCGAGGCGTTCGTAGGCTTGGCGTAGACTGAGCCCTTGGACGAAGCCGGGATCGGCCACGCTCCGCGCCAAACGCATGTAGCGCTGCGCGGTGCGTGGCGTTCCCCGAAAATTGCTTTCGAGCCAAATCAGCCACGCACCCGCGCCCATCTTGCGGCGGACGCGCTGTTTTTCCGCGATGAGCAAGGCCCCGGCGTGCCAAGCCGCCATGAGGGCGGCGTCCAGCGACTGCCGCGAGGCAGCAGCGAGTTTCACGGCCTCGGCGTGGAGACGGTTGATCTGGTCCGCCGGCGAAGTGGTTTCGGCTGTGGAGTTCATGCCTGTAGCCCCGTGGTTTCGCGGAAATCGGCCGCGAGTTTGAAAACGCCCTGTCGGCTCAAGCCCGAGGCTTCGCCGATTTTCTCCAGGGTCACGCCGTTCAGCAGATCAGGCCGGATGCAGTAGAGAGCCACGGTTGCGCGCAGCCCGCGAGCCTCGACCGTGGTGGCGTCCGCGATCCAGATTAACAGGCGGCAGATAACTTCTAGAGCGAGCGCCCGCGCCTCGATACGAGGGTCAACGGGTTCGGAAAAGAACGATGGGGCGGTGTTGTTTTTCATAGGTGGTTTTGGGTTCGACGCCACCTTACGCCCGACGCGTTTTTACAAATAGGCCCTGCGGTCGGCCTCGCGCGTGACCCTATTTCGGTCACTCATTGGGCGCTTTACAAAAACTAGGAGATAAGCCACCTTTGCCGAGGTTTTGTATGACGCTCATAACTCAAAAACGACTGCGCGCCGCCTTCAAGGGCACCACGCTGCTTCGCACCCGCGACCTGATGGCGCGCGGGTTTGATCGAGTGCAGCTGCGTCAGGCGGTAGAGGCGGGGCTGCTTGATCACGCGGGCAGGGGGCTCTATCGCCCACCCGAGGCGGACATCACGGAGCACCACACCTTGGCCGAGGTCGCCAAGCGGGTTCCCAACGGGGTCATCTGCCTCCTTTCCTCCCTGCGATTCCATGGCCTCACCACGCAAAGCCCGCAGGAGGTTTGGATCACGATTCCTCACAAGGCGTGGCATCCCCGGCTCGATAACGTAGGGCTGCGAGTGATACGCTCGTCTGGCGCGGCGCTAAGCGAGGGAGTCGAGACGCATGTAATCGAAGGCGTGCCCGTGAAAATCTGTCGACCAGCCAAAACCGTGGCCGACTGCTTTAAGTTTCGGAATAAGATCGGCCTCGACGTGGCGCTCGAAGCGCTGCGGGAGGCTTGGCGAGCGCACCGCGTCACGACGGACGAGCTGGAGCACTACGCGCGAATGGATCGGGTATCGCGGGTGATCTATCCTTATCTCGTAAGCGTCGTTACCCCGACATAACGCCCCAATGAGGCTAAGGGCAAAACCAAGAACTGACGTCATTCTTACTGGGCTGTAAGAACTAGCTATCGAGTAAGAATAGCTTGCAGTTCTTATCAGAAATAGGATTCTCACCATCTGATAAGAAAGTGAAATCCAGTAAGGATAAAGTCATCCGATATGCCGCTGAACTCGCAACCGAGTTTGGGCGCACGAGCGCGGAAGAACCGCGTTTGGATGGTCTGCAACTTTCTCCGGCGGGCCATCCCGAGCATGCTACCTTCGTGCTGGATGGGCGGAAGTTTGCTTTCTCGATCCGCTACGAACTGACGCCATCCCCGCAAAATTTGGCCAAGTGGTTTCCCGAGGGGGCAGAGCGCAGTTTGCTGGTTGTGCCCAATCTGACTCCGGCGCTGCTCGCGGCCTGCCGCGACCTTCGGCTCAGCGCCGCCGACCTGAACGGACGGCTCTTCCTGCGCGGGCAGGGGCTGCTGGTGGAGTTGCCCGCGTTGCCTGGACGTCGCTACCGGTTCGAGTTGGAACCGCGAAATGTTTTTGTCGGCAAGAGCGTTCGCATCGTGCGCGCGTTGCTGGGCGATCCACATCGCTCCTGGAAGCAGGCCGAACTCATCACGCGCACCGGCGCGACGTCCGGCTTGGTCTCGCGCATTGTCACGCATCTGGAGCGGCAGGGTATGCTGGAGCGCTCAGGCGCGAGCAAACGGCTGCAATCCTACCGCGTCGCATCGCCGGACGCGCTGCTCGACGCGTGGGTCGAAGCGGACGATTTTCCACGCAGGGTCGCTACTCAGCGGTTTCATTGCCTGGAACAAGATCCCGTGCGTCTCGCGCATCGGCTGCGCGACGCGCTCGCGCCCAACGGTGCGCCCTTCGCCTTTACCCAATGGATCGCGGCTTGGCTGCGGCATCCTTACACGGAGCCGCCGTTGGTCTCGCTCTATGTGTCCCGGCTGCCGGAGCCGGACGTGCTCGCCTCGCTGGGGCTTCGTCCGGTCTCCGAAGGTGGGCGAGTCTGGTTTCATCTGCCCGTCGATGAAGGCGTGTTTCGCGAGACGCGGGTGGTGGACAACTTACCGCTGGTTTCCGACGCTCAGATTTACCTCGATCTGCAAAACACGGGGCTGCGCGGTCCCGAACAGGCACGCGCGCTTCGCGAGTCAGCCGTATTCTGTCGCCCATGAAATTCGACACCTATTCCGACTACGATCCTCGGGCGACCTCGCAGACCTTGCCGGCGTTTCTCACGGTCTGGCCGGGGCTGGGCAATTATCACGACGAACTGGTGCTGCTTGGCGGCATGGTCCCGCTTTACCTCTGCAAGCATCCGACGGGCGAACGGGCTTTGCCGCGACCGGCGACGCTCGACGTGGATTTCGGCATCTCGCTCGGCGCGAGCGCGGGGCAGTATGGCACTTTGTCCACCGACCTGCGCGCGCAGGGTTTTCGACCCAGCGCGCAACACTCCGGAAGATTTGAGCGCGAGGTCGGCGGATTCACCGTGTATGTCGATTTTCTGGTCGAGGACGGTGACCAGCCGCGCGGCACAAGGCTGGTGGACGACGTGCCCGCCAGCGTCATGCCCGGCGTCGTTCGCGCGCTGAAAACCGCGCGGCGGGTGCCAGTGACCGGTTTGGATCTTTATGGTGCGGAGCAACGCGTCACCGCGCGGGTGTGTGAGGTCGGGCCGTTTTTGACCCTCAAGCTCCGGGCTTTTCTGCACCGCCAGCAGGGCAAGGACGCGTTCGATCTGCTCTACACGTTGCTGCACTACGACGGAGGCACCGATGCCGCCATCGCCGCGTTCGCCGCCGAGGTGGCAGCGGAGAATCCCGCGATGCCTGACGCCAAGCGCGCATTGGAAACGCTGTTCGCGGACGAAAACGCTCCCGGACCGGTGAAGGCCGCTCACTTCGTGCATGGCGCCAGCCAGCCGGGTGAATCGGCCGATCTTCAGATGAGTCGCCTCCAAGTGAGGCAAGACATGCAGTTCGCCGCCGACGCGCTCCGCCGGAGTTTCTGACTCGAAGAGGTTATCGGGCAAAAGCGGTGACGGCAGAGGCCGATGCTCGCTTGCGCTCGGGCTTGTGAGGGAAAAGCCATCCCGGAGGGTTGCCTGAGTTTAGCGCCTGCGACGGCGGGGCGGGCTTCGCGCTGCGCACTCCGCCCGTCGTGCCGCCTCAAGGAGTTCTCGGGCTAGACGCCCTGCGCTCCTCCTTGCGCTGCCGGCGCTGCACGTCGGCATCCCTCCGGGACGGCCTCATTTCAAGGTTTGGCCCCGGCAGGGGCCGCGCGGCGCGGTTCGCCGCTCTCCCCGCGCGCTCGTTGGCGCGCTTCGTTCCCACCCTGCCATGCGTGACTTATCCCGTGATCCGGTTCCTCAACCCGGCGACGTCATCAACCAGCCCGGCCACCCGTTCGACGGGTTTGTGGTCGTTTCCGTTTACACCCGTGCCCAAGCCATC
>DFYA01000320.1:44477-52543 GCA_002382525.1 Opitutaceae bacterium UBA4094 | reverse complement strand
GGCCGGAGGCCGACAGTCCGCCATGTCTGTGGCACGGCCGGGGAGCATCAGCGCCTAACGACGGGCTCGAGGCGAACACTCCAGTGGATGACGCCGCGCGGCGGGAGGTGCGGGACGGTTTTTCCGAGGGGCGTGTCGGCGTCGGCGTTGGTCGGTTCGAGGGCGAGATGGCGGTGGTGGTTCCAGCCGCCGCGCGTGATGAACACCGCCAACCACGGCAACGCTGCGCCGTTCCACTCGATCTTGAGTGCGGAGCCGTTGGCGCGGTGCAGCACGGCGCGGGGCAGGGTCGCGGGGACGAAGGCCTTGGCGTATTCGTTTTCCGGGCATGGCGGCGGGAGCGCGCCGCCGGGCAGTTCGACGCGGTCGCCCGGCTCGATCGGGAAGAGAGCGTGGAAGGCATAAAGCCACGGCTGAGGCGCGTCGGAGAGATTGGTGAGCGTATAATCGAGGCGGGCGGTGCGGTGGTGAAGCGCGAGAACGCGTTCCAGACGGAGCGGCGAGACGGGCAGTTCGAGCGTGGTCTGAATTTTGGCGCGGTGCTCGGAGGGAGATGCGAGTGTCCATGCGGCGGCCCAGCATTCGCCGTGATCGGGGAGGTCGCGGCGGTCGAGCCGACAAGGAGCGATGGTCGGCAGACATTCGTCGGCACCGGCCAGTGGTGAGCTCTCGAACGCGTCACCGGCCCGGCTGGCGAACAGGCCGCGATGGTCGGCGGGGCGCCAAAGCCATTCGCGACCGGTGACCAGGTCGCGGAGGGAGAGCAGTCGCGCGCCAAGCGCGGGCACGGTTTCAACCGCGATCTCGGTGTTGAACAGGCCGATCACGTCGAAGCCGTTTTCGACCCGGCGGGAGATGTTGGCAAAGGAGGTCATGCGTCGGCGAGGAGGTCGGAGGCGAGAGCGTGGGTCGGGTCGCGGCGAAGCACGTCGGCGAGTAGGGCGCGGGCGCGTTTTTTTTGTCCGAGACCGAGGAGAGCCTGGGCTTGGAGAAAGCGGGCGGTGGTGGTCTGGCGGGCCTGCAGGTCGTCGTCGAAGAGCAGCATGGTGGGCAACGACGTGGCGAAGTAGTCGATCTGGGCCGGCCGTTTCTCAAGATCGCGGGCGTGGGCGAGCAAGTCGCGAAGCAGGCGCGTGGCGGCGGCGGTATCGCCGAGCCGTTTCCAAGCGAGCGCCGAGGAATAGGTGAGTTCGGAGAACGAGCGGACGCTCATGTCTTGGAAGTCGCCTCTGAAGGTGGCGGCGGCGCGCCAGGCCTCGCGTGCGCCGGTGGAATCGCCGGCGGCGGCACGGGCCTCGCCGAGCCAGAAGAAGAGGTCGCTACGGTTGGCCAGAAGGTGACGTGCTTCTCCGAGGTTTTCCGGGGCGGAGAGGGCAAAGGTGAAGTGTTCGAGCGCGGCGCGAGGATCGCCTTGGGCGAGGGCCGCGCGACCGAGTTTGAGGTGGGTGCGGGTGTGCTGGCCGAGGGCGATGCCTTCGCCGCCTTCCCACGGTTGGAAACGGCGCGACGCGAGCAAGGCCTGGGCGTCGGCGGGGCGTTCGCATTGGTTGAGCAAGGCGCAGAGTTCGAGGGTGAGGTCGTCGCGTTGGGCGACGAGGTCGGCGCGGGCGGAGAGCACGCGGAGGCGGCGGGCCGGGGAGACGCCGAGGCGTTTCCAGAGTTGGTCGCGCTCGAAGAGCAGGCGGGCGTCATCGGGCGCGGCGGCGACGGCGCGTTCGTAGGCGGCGCGCGCTTTTTGCCGCTGTTGCAGGATGTTGAAAGAGCCGATGCCGAGGCAGCGCCAGGCGACGGCGTTGGCAGGTTCGAGGCGCACGGCGGTTTCCCAGCGGGCGATGGCCTCGCGGTGGCGGCGGCGGTCGTAGAGCAGGTGGCCCAGAAAAAACGGGGCGCGGGCGTCTTGGGGATTTGCGCCGATGGCGGACTCGAGCACGGCGATTTCTTCCAGTCGTGCGGGGAAACAGTAGTCGGGTGCGGATTGGGCGGCGGCGCGGCGGGCGCGATGGGCGTCGGCGGTGCGGCCGAGTTTTTCCAAGAGCCAAGCGCGGGTGTAGGCGACGAGCGGTGCCGTGCCGGAACGAGGTTCGGGCGTGGCGGCGGCAAGAAGGTCGAGCGCCTCGCTGAACAAGCCGGAGCGGGCGTGGTCGTGGGCGAGGTCGAGTCGGATTTGGGTGTCGCCAACCCAGGGCGCCCCCGCGAGGTGGCGCAGCCACGGATCGAGCGGGTCGAGGGCGCGGCCGGCGGCGAGGGCGGCGGCGGCTTCGGTGTCTTGGTTCAGGCGACGCAGGACGATCACACGGAGGGCGAAGGCACGCAGGTGGTCGGCATCGAGCCGCAGACAGGCGTCGAGGCGGGCGAGGGCGGAGGTCCAGTCGGAGCGGGTGCAGGCGAGTTCGGCGAGGGCGAGTTGGGCGGGGGCGGTCCAGGCTTGGTTCCAGGCGGCTTTGGCGAAGGCGGCTTCGGCCTCGGCGTCACGGCCGAGGAAACGGAGGGTGCGGCCGAGTTGGTAATGGGCTTCGCCGTCCGCGGGGTTGGGGTTGCGGGCCGTGATGCGTGCGATGGAGGTGCGGAGGTGGCGCTCGGCGACGGTGAATTCGCCGCGGCGAAGGTGCCAGCGGCCGAGGGCGAGGTTGCAACGGGCGTCGCACGGATCGCGGCGCAGGGCCTCGCGCCAGTAGGCCTCGGGGAGGCGGGTGGCGTGGCGGTATTGTTCGAGGTGAAGACCGGTGAAGTAGAGCTCGTCGGACGAAGGCATCGCGGCGGGCGCAGGCGGTTCGGTTGCGGCGAGCGTGGCGAGGGTCTCGGGCGCGGGCGGCACGGCGGGTTTTGGCGGGGCGAGGCGGATCAGTTCGCGACCGGCGGCGTCGGACACGGAGAGCACGAGCTGGTCGGGGCGGAGGCGGGCCGGTAGTTGGGTTTCGAATACGAGTGGGGAGGCGGGCGAAAGGTCGGCGGTGCGGACGGCGAGGTTTTTGCCGTCGGAGCGGCGGACGAGGGCGACACGGGCGGCGGAAAACGAGGCGGTAGTGGAAACGCCGATACGGGCGGCGAGGCCGCGGANNCACTGGGTCCAGGTTTTGGTTTCGCCGGGCTGGAGAAAGGAGAAGTCGGGCTGGTTGTCGGTAAAGACACCGGCCATGAGCTCGATGTAAGGGCGATAGACGCCGTGTTCGTCGGGCTCGGTGAGGTTGCGGTCCCAAGCGTAGCCGAACTCGTGGTTGCCCCAGGTCCATTGTTTTTTTCCGGGGGAGAGGTGGTGGTCGGCGACGTGAATGATGCCGGCGCGGGCGGCGTGGTCGTAGCCGCCGAAGAAGTCCTCCCGGGTGCCCATGCACATGTAGGAGGTGGGCACGGGGATGTTGGCATACCAGGCGAGATCGTTGGGAGGGTAGTCGCTGGCCGGGCGGAAGGAGGGGGGCGCGTCGGCGGCCGGCACGCCGTCACGGGCGCGGGCGGCGTAGTCCACGCCGTAGTAATGCCCGGAGCAGCGGGGGAAGGTGCTCATGGCGCGTTTGGCGTGGTCGGCGACGAAGGTGGCGTCGGCGGGAAAAAAGGATTGGTAGCGCTCGTGGACCTCGGTGGCGACGTTGGCCCACCAGAGGAACGTCTGGGTGTCGGGCGTGCGGTTGTAGACGCGGGCGCGGAGTTCGAGGACGGCGCGGCCGGGGCGAAGACGCACGCCGTGCATGCCCTTCATGCGGGCCATGGGATCGTGTTCGGAGAGCCACACGGTGACGGCGCCGTCGGGTTCGTGTTCGATCTCGGCCACGGCGGGCATAAACGTCGAGGGGCGGTGGTGCTGCGGCCAGTTGAACTCGATGCCGCCGCTGATCCATGGGCCGGCGAGGCCGACGAGGGCGGGCTTGATCACGGTCTGGTGGTAGATGACGTCGTAGCCGTTGGTCTTGTCGCGCATGCGGTGGATGCGACCGCCGATCTCGGGCAGGATGAGAATCTCCAGAAATTCGTTTTCGAGATGGATTGCCTGCCAGTCGTGAGGGACGGGGTGTTCGGCAACCCGGTCGGTGAACGGCAGCGGATAGACGCGTCCGCTGGAGCCTTGATAGACGCGTTTCTCCAAAAACATCGGGTGACGCTCGGGGGCGGCGGGCAGCCAGGTGGGGAGGGTGATCGTGTCGCGACGGACGGAGACTAGGGGGCTCATCGGCAAGGAATGGGTGGAAACGAGTAAGACGATCCTAGCCAAGAGGGCCCGGCGTTGCCATGGATGGACGGAGCAAGAAGCTGGATGATCTGATGAAACATAAGCCGCACGGATTTGCGCATGAGCATTTTGTGGTGGTGCCCGGCCGGGTGTGGGCCGAGGCGGGTTCGCATGCGTTGCTCAAAGGGCTGCGGGTGACGGACGCCGGGCATTTCCCGAACGCTAAAGGGCATCGGGTGGAGCGGCTGGCGGGAGCAGAGACGCCGTTGGTCATTGTATGTCTGCGCGGGCGCGGCTGGGTGCGAGGCGGGGCGGGCGAGGCGGTGCAGATGGTGGAAGCGGGCGACGTGGTGTGGCTGCCGGTCGGGCGGGCGCATGCCTATGGGGCGGACGAGGCGCGCCCGTGGACGGTGACGTATGCGCATTTCGCCGGAAGCGAGGCGGAGGCGTGGATGAGGCACGCCGGCTGGCGAGGGGGCGGGCTGGAGCGATTGCGGCTGCCGAAAGGACGGGTCGAGGAGCTGCGGTTGGACCGGGTGTATGCTATCCTCGAAGGCGGTTACGACGTGCGGCGGTTGATCGAGGCGGCGGCGGTGCTACGCGAAGCGCTGGCGGTGTTGGGGCGTTTGGTGGCGGAGGCGGGGCCGGCGCGTTCGGCGCGGGAGCGGGTGGCAGCGGTGCGCGAGCGCTTGCGGGCGGAACCCGGGAGAGCGTGGCGGCTTGATGAATTGGCGGCGGAGGCGGGGTTGTCGGTGCCGCGGTTCGCGCAGGTTTTTCGGGAGATGGCGGGCGCCTCGCCGATCGATTATTTGCAAACGGTGCGGATGCAACGGGCGTGTCAGCGCCTCGCGGCGAGCGAATCGACGGTTGCGGAGATCGCGGCCGAAGTGGGCTATGAGGATCCGTTTTATTTTACCCGCTGTTTTCGGCGGGTGATGGGGCTGTCGCCGCGGGCGTATCGGACGGGCGGGACGGGCGGAGGGGACTGACGGTGGAGACGGGGCCGAGCTGGAGCTCGGCGTTCCCGGGAAGAGGCGCACAGCACAGGCAGGTTTCGAGGCCGCAGGCCGACAGTCCGCCATGCCTGTGACACACATTAGGCGCGGAGGGCGCCGATGCTGGGGCGGCGGGGCCAGGCGGCGTTGGCCAAGGCGAGGTGCATGAGGAGCTCGCGGGTCATGCGCTCACGAACATCACGGAGGGATTCGTCGGCGTAGCGGTTGACCCATTCGTGCGGGTCGGCGGCGAGGCCGTAGAGTTCGCCCTTGATCGCGGTGGGAGCGCGGCGTGCGCTCGGGAAATCGGCGTCGAAGTAGAGGATGAGTTTCCAGTCCTTGGTGCGCCAGAGGTAGGCGGGGGCGCGTTGGAGGTCGTCGCTGCCGTTACCGTGCATTTCGGAGAACGCGCCGGCGCGCGAGGACGGGGCGAGGAGGTTTTCGCCCGGGAGTTCGGGCGGGACGGGCAGGCCCGCGGCGGCGAGGAAGGTGGGCACGACGTCGGTGAGCTCGGCGGGACGGGCGTCGCGGGTGCCGCGCGCGGCGGCGGGCACGCAAGGCCCGGCGACGACAAGGGGCACGCGCAGACTCGCCTCGTAGAGACTGTATTTGGAAAACCGATACCGGTCGCCCATGCTGTCGCCGTGGTCGGAAAGAAAGACGACGACAGTGTTGTCGGTCTGGCCGGTGCGGTCGAGGTGGTCGAGCACGCGTCCAAACTGGGCGTCGCAGTAGGAGCAGAGCGCGTAATAACGGAGGAGGCTCATGCGGCGTTCGCGCGTCGGGAGGGCGAGCCAAGCCTGGAGGGCGTCCTCGGTGTGGGCGAGGTTGGGAAAGTGGTCGGCGAGAGCGGCGCGGTCGGGCGGGAGCGGCGGGTCGGGGATGTCGTCGAGGTCGTAGAGCGCCTCGTAGGCCTCGGGGGCGTAGAGCGGGGCGTGGGGCGCATCGAAAGAGAGGTAACACTGCCACGGGCGTTTGGCGGCATGGGCGCGGTCGATGGCGCCGATGGCTTGGTCGGTGAGCCATGCTTCGCGGAGGTCGGAGCCATCGCCCGGGAGCGTGCAACCGAGGTAGCCCTTGATGCCCTCGCCGCCATAGCCGGCGTCCCGGTTCCAGGCGCGGATCGCGGCCATGCGTTGGGGGTGTTGGTCGGCGTCGCCGAAGTAGACGGCGCCGGGTTCGCGATCGTGTCCGCCGGGCATGCGGCCGATGTAGCGCTCGGTGAAACCGAAGGTGGAGGGGACAACATCGGGCACGCCGCGGTCGGGTTTGGGGGCGATGGTCCAGTGGGTTTTGCCGCAGCCGATGGTGTGGTAGCCGGCGTCGCGGAAGCGCTCGAACAGCGTGGGGATCGGCATCTGACGGCTGTCCTGGATGGCTTGGGCGTTGTTGAGCACGCCGAGCTGCGACGGGTAAAGACCGGTGCAAAACGAGTAGCGGCTCGGGATGCACATCGGGCACTGGCAGATGGCTTGGTCGAAGAGAATGCCGCGAGCGGCGAGGCGGTCGAGGTGAGGGGTTTTGACGGCGGGGTTGACGGCGCCGAAGGCGTCCCAGCTTTGCTGGTCGGTGACGAGGAAGAGGAGGTTGGGAGCGCCGGGCATGAGGGAGGTCAACGGAGAGGCGGCGGTGGGTGCGACGGACGCGTCGGCGTGCAGACGAGGAAGGAGGGTGGCCCCGACGGTGGCGAGACTGGCGGCGCGGAGGAATTCGCGGCGGGTGGCGGCGGGATGGGCGGGCATGGCGATGGTGATGAGTAGCGGGTAGAGGGTGGCGGGTAGCGAGTAAGACGGAATGCAAAACCTGCCGAGCTGGAGCTCGGCGTTCCCGGGGCGAGGCAAGAAAACGCCCGCCGACGGCGCGGAGGCCGAGGGCGGGCGGAGAGCGGAGCGGGACTCCGGCCGATCAGGCGCGGCGGCGGCGGGAGGCGACGAGGCCGAGGGCGACGAGGCCGACGAGGGCGACGTAGGTGGACGGCTCGGGGATGGCGGCCGCGTAGGCGACGGAGACGTTGTCGAGGGAGAAGGAGGCAGCGCTGGTCGTGTTCACACCAAAGGCGATGGTGTTGAAGGAATCGTAACCGGCTCCCGTGAGTGTTCCGGAGGAGGAGGTGCCAAAGGCGGTTTGAGCGATGCTGTAGTTGTTGGTGTCGGTGCGGGTGATCGTGAGAGAGACGGAACCGGACGTGTTCATGGCAAGGCTGGCGGGACCGGTGAATCCGGTGATCTGGGTGCCGGTGCCGCTATTGTTGTGGATCGGACTTGAGGAGCCGGCGACGAACTGGCCGAAACCCGCGGTGGTGCTGCCCGACGCGGCGAACTGGAACATCTGGCGCGTGCCCGAGCCGAACGGCGTGTTGGAGGCGAGGTCTTCTGATGACGATGGCGTGGTGCCGATCGCCCAGCGGAAGATATGATTCACTTGCGAGGGCACGCTCATGGTGACGTTGAAGCTGAGGGTGATCGAATCGCCGACAGCGAGATCCGTTGAAGCGAACTGTTTGTAGGCGCCGGAGCGGGCGAGCGCTCCACTGGTTTGTGCGAAATCGAGATCCCCTCCATCGACCGCCAGCGTCGTGTTGGTCGTGCCGAAGCGGTGGTAGCCGGCGTCGGCGGCGGTGCCGAACGCGAAGGTGTCGTTGAAGAGCACGTCGGCTTGCGCGGCTGCGGCGAAGCCGAAGGTGGCGATGAGGGCGAGGAGGTGTGTTTTCATGCTTTCGGTAGGTGGGGTGTAAGGTAGACGTCTCGGTCTCGCCGGAGGATTGATCGCGCAAGACGGGCTCTCAACCGGTGCGGAACTTTTCCGTAAAGGTTGTTGGGGCGTCGCTTGATATTGGTTGGGGCTGTGCGATCACAACGAGCGATGACCGGATGTCCTGATGAGGAGGCGAGCCCGGAGGCGGCGTCCGC
>DFYA01000320.1:42349-44467 GCA_002382525.1 Opitutaceae bacterium UBA4094 | reverse complement strand
AGCGGGACCGGGTCGATCACCCGGGTGCCGGGCATCTTGGCTTCCAGCTCTTTCACGAACCAGTCGCGGGCGGGTTGGTCGCCGTGCGTGAGGATCACGCAGCGGGCTTGGGTTTGAATCGCAAACTCGGCGAGTTCTTCGCGGTCGGCGTGGCCGCTCAGTTCGAAGCGTTCAACGCGGGCGTTGAGTTTCGCGGAGACGTTGGCTGTCTCGAAGAGGAACTCTTCGCCGTGCTTCGTCTGGAGGAGTTTGCCGCCGGGTGTGTCGGGGTCGCAGTAGCCGACGAAGCCGATCGTGTTATGCGGATTGGCGATCATGCCCGAGGCGAGCGTGTAGCTGGGCGTGCGTTCGACCAACATGCCGGAGCTGATGATGTAGAGCGCGTTTTGCTTGAGGTCCTTGCCGGCTTCGAGCTTGCGCGCGGTGGGCTGCACGTTGAGTTCCTTGATGATATTCCGGTTGAACTGCACGTGCTGATACTTGCGCGAAATTTCGTCGAAGTAGTCGGCAAGCGCCATGCCCATGCCGGCGGCGTAAATCGGGCATTTCACGAGGCGACCAAATTTGCGGGCGTCGTGGATGATCGAGAGGATTTCCTGCATGCGGCCGAGTGCGAACACCGGGAGGAGGAACGAGCCGCCGCGATTGATGGTATCGTTGATGGAGTCGATCAGGCGGGCGACCTCGTGAACGCGTTCTTTGCCGAGCTGGCGCTCGGTGGTGCCGCGGGTCGTCTCCATGATGACGGTGTCGAAGTGGCCCGACGGGAACTGCGCGCCGCGGAGGGTGCGTTGGTTCTCAAAGAGCACGTCCCCGGTCACGAAGATGTGGCGATGCTTGTGGCGGATCTCGACAGCACAGGCGCCGGCGACGTGTCCGGCATGGTGCAACATGATCTCCACCTCGTCGGTCTTGCCCTTGAATTTCTTGGGCTGGAGAAACTCCATGCCGATGAAGCGAGGCACGCAGCGGTCGACCTCTTCGTGCGTGAAGAGTGGGTAATCGGGGATGTTGTTCTCCTCTTTCTGGCGCAACATGACGTTGGCCGAGTTGTGGAGCATGCGATCCAATATCATCTTGCTCGAATGGGTCATGACGACCTTGGCATTCGGGTGTTGGCGCATGGCGACAGGCACGCTGCCGATGTGGTCCAAGTGACAGTGGGTGATGATGATGAGATCGAGGCTGATATCTTTGATCAGCGAGAAATCGGGCATCGCGCCCAAGCCTGCTTCCTTCGGATTCAGGCCGCTGTCGATGAGGATATTCACATCGCCAATCTGCACGTAGAGTGAGTTGGCACCGATCCCACCCTGGGGATTCAAATCAATTAACTTCATTTAGTAAACGGTCAGACAGACAAACGCCACTGGGCGGTGCAAGCGCAACTTTCCGCGAGAACTTTGCGGCGCGGATTAACGCAAGATCGGCGGCTGCTTCGCGACTCGAACTCGGCCCGCGTTCTCAGAGGTCGCACGGGCCTTCTTCGCCCAAGCCATAAGGGATTTTCATCTCGAAGCCCGGAAGCACGACGTGGATGTGGCGCCCCAGATCGTCGACGCCATGAAAGCTACCGCAAGAACGCGCGGAGCCTGAGGTGACGTGGTAGCTATTATAGGAAAATTGTTCGCCGGGAGCGAGGCGCGGGGTTTCGCCGATGATCTTGTCGCCCTCGATCACGAGTTGGCTGCCGTCGGCGTGGGTGACGACCCATTTGCGGCCGAGCAACGTGACGGTGTGTTCGGAACCGTTGTGGATAGTGATGAAGTAAACAAACGCGTGCGGTTTGTCCGGAGGCAGGCTCTTCCCCCCGTGATGATACACGAGTTTGTCGAGATGGGCGACGAGGCCGGGTAGGGCGAGGGAGGCGGGCACGGCGAACAACCAACGCACCGAGGACATCATTGCAACCCTCGCGCGGCACTCGGCTCCCGCGTCACAACATGCGTCAACAGTAAGCTTGCCACTGGTTTTGCCGGGCCGCACAAACGCCCTTTTATGGAAAAACTGGCCCTTCTTTCGGTGAGCGACAAAACCGGTCTGGTCGATTTCGCGACCGCCCTCGTCAAGCAGCACGGCTATAAACTGCTCTCCACCGGAGGCACCGCCAAGCTCCTC
>DFYA01000320.1:40936-42273 GCA_002382525.1 Opitutaceae bacterium UBA4094 | reverse complement strand
CTTTATCCATTTGAGCAAACCGTCGCGAAGAGGGACGTTCACTTCGAGGAGGCCATCGAGAATATCGACATCGGCGGGCCTTCCATGCTGCGCAGCGCCGCGAAGAATCACGAGAGCGTCACCGTCGTCGTGGACCACAACGACTATGCCGCCGTGCTCGCCGCATTTGCCGATCCGTCCGCGTTGCCCGGTCTACGCCGCAAGCTCGCGCTCAAGGTCTTCCAGCGCACGGGCGCCTACGACACCGCCATCGCCAAGTATCTGGAGTCGCAGGCCGACGAGCCCAACCTCGATTCGCTCAGTGGGTTGCCCGAGACGCTCACGCTCAACTACAAGAAGGCGCAGTCGCTCCGCTACGGCGAAAACCCACACCAGCAGGCCGCTCTTTACGGCACGTTCCACGACCACTTCCAGCAGCTCCAAGGCAAGGAGCTTTCGTATAACAACATTCTCGATATCACCTCGGCCACTTACTTGATCGGCGAGTTCGAGAAGCCCACGCTCGCGATCCTCAAGCACACCAACCCGTGCGGCGTCGCCAGTGCCGAAGATTTGGATACGGCTTGGGAAAAGGCCTATTCGACCGACCGTCAGGCGCCTTTCGGCGGCATCATTGTCGTCAACCGCACGATGGAGGCTTCGCTTGCCGCGAAGATCGCGGATATCTTTACCGAGGTGATCATCGCCCCGCGGTTCAGCGACGAGGCGCTGGCGATCTTCGGCAAAAAGAAGAACCTGCGTCTGATGATCGCCAAGGAAGGTCTCGGCTCCGACTCGCTCCAGGACGTGCGCTCGGTGGTCGGCGGTTTGCTCGTGCAAGATCGCAACAAGCTCCTCGGCAACCCGCGCGACTTCAAAGTCGTCACCAAGCGCCAGCCCACGGCTGAGGAGTGGGACACGATGATGTTCGGCTGGCGCGTGTGCAAACACGTCAAGTCGAACGCGATTGTTTACGTGAAGAACGAACAGACGCTCGGCGTCGGCGCGGGCCAGATGGCGCGGGTGGACAGCTCGCGCATCGCCGTGTGGAAAGCCGGAGAGGCCAAGCTCGACCTTGCGGGCTCGGTGGTCGTGTCGGAAGCGCTGTTCCCCTTTGCCGACGGCTTGATCGCCGCCGCCGAGGCAGGCGCGACCGCCGCGATTCAGCCGGGCGGCAGCGTGCGCGACGAGGAGGTCATTAAGGCCGCCGACGAACGCGGCATGGCGATGGTGTTCACCGGCATCCGTCACTTTAAGCACTGAACTGCGCTCAGCGCGGCGGGGTAGGGCTCGCCCCCCCCCCTGCCGCATTACTCCATGCGCAGCGTCACGATGTCGCGCACACGTTCCTCGGCGTC
>DFYA01000320.1:23708-40795 GCA_002382525.1 Opitutaceae bacterium UBA4094 | reverse complement strand
AGGTCTTTTTTGGTCTCTTTGGGTTTCGTCGAACACCCGCCGAGAAGAACGGCGAACAACCCCATCATCACGATCGCAAGAGAGGTGGGGCGGCTCTTGCGGCTCATCGATGTGGTGTGGCTGATGCGTTTCATGCAGCGCGTGCGGACCGTGCGGGTGGGCGCCTGTTCCCTGTCTTGCGTGCCGGCGCCAGCGGCGCATCGTCGGCGATTTCCCGATGAAACCTCACTATAACTTGGCCGAAACTCGCACGCCCGACGGGGCCCGCCTGTCGTTGCACGAACATGACGGCAGCTACTGCGTGCGCCTCAACGGTCAGGACCTGATGCACTCCTCGACGAGCGCGTCCGAAGTGTTGCTCGGCGAACTCGCGCACACGCTCATCGACACCAAGGCACCTACCCGCGTGCTGATCGGTGGCATGGGGCTCGGTTACACGTTGAAGGCGGTGCTCGCCAAAGCCGGCGCGAAGGCGGTGGTCGAGGTCGGCGAACTGATGGCGGAGGTGATCGAATGGAACCGCACCTTTATGGCCAAACTCAACGGCCACCTGCTCGACGATCCGCGGGTGCAGGTGCGCCTTGGCGATGTGGTGGAAACCATTGGTAAAGCGCGCCCCAATTCCTACGACGCCATCCTCCTCGACGTAGACAACGGCCCGACACCGATGGTGCACACCGGCAACGTTCGTCTTTACGGACCGCGTGGTCTGGAGACGTTGAAAGCCAAGCTGCGCCCCGGCGGACGTCTCGCGATCTGGTCGGCGAGCCCCGATCACACTTTCGAGAAACGTCTGCGTGCGACGGGCTTTGTGGCGCAGGCGATTCCTGCCAGGTTGTTTCCCACCGCCAAACGCAGCGCCTATGTGATCTACGTCGGCGACAAACCCGCGACGGAAGTCGACACGCTCGCATCCTCGCACCCACGCCGCGCATCGCCGCAGACGCCGACACGAACGCCGAAGCGGTCCTCACACCGTTGACGAGGCGGCCGATGTTGAGGCGCGACCTTGGCGTCGGAGCCACGTCGCCACCAGATACGCTAAACCGAAGCCTGCGGCGGCCAAATAGGCGGTGATGTTGACGGTCTGGCTGTAGACGATTCCTGCCGTGGTATCGGGATAGAGAACCGCAGGATAGGGGAGCGGTTCACCGGCTGCGTGGCGTGCGCGGGCGAATTGCCCGACGGCGAGCGTGCTCGTTTCGATGAGCGCGACAAATGGCAAGAAGCACACCCAGGCGCGACGTAATCCGATGGGCGGGTGCGAACCGAGCCGGCACACGGCGAACGCAACCGCGCCAAAAACCATGCCGGGTCCGAATGTAGCGACGGTTGCGTATTGAAGGGCGAGCAAGGCTGGGTCGGTGATAGGAAAGAGCGGGCGGTGGAACTCGGTAAAGTGGCGCGGTTCGACTCCGATGAGGTAGAGGTCGTGCACGAAGGCCCACCCGACGATGGTCAGGCCGAACACGATCACAAAGGCCGCTAAGTTGCGTCGTTCGTGGTCAGCAAGAGGCAAGCGCATCGAACGGAACGGGATTTTGCGGGAGAGCACGTTTCTCAGCGTGCCGCAGCCCGGCCGTGAGAGGCGAGCTTGCTCGCGACGGTGCGCTCCATGTCCAAGCCGCATAAATGGAGCGGCGACGCCCCCGTCGCCGAGTCGCGCTTAAGCGGCCTAGGTAACCCCGCCTTGGGCTGCGACGGTTGTCCGTCATCTGTGCTGCTCGATCACTCGGAGATCGCCGATGTGATTTCGCGGATCGGGCGGCGAACCGTAGAGGCTTAACGGAGTCAGTGGGGCGATGCTCTCCCGCTTGAAGCGACTTACTCCCAAGCAATATTTGCTGATCGGCTTGGGGGTGCTGGTGGTGATCGCGGTGATGATGCTCTACCGCCAGATCGACATCGAAGCGCTCCATCGGCGGGCGGAGTCGTTGAACGGTGTTGCGGTCTTTGCCGCGATGGTGGTGCTACCGCTCGCCGGGTTTCCCGTGACGGTGGTGCACGCCGTCGCCGGCGTGCGTTTCGGTATCGGCCCGGGCTGTGCACTCGTCGCGCTCGCCACGTTCCTGCAGTTACTCGCCGCCTACGGGCTGGTGAAACTCGCGCCGGGTTTTTTTGCGCGGAGGCTGGCGCCCTTGCGCAAACGTCTGCCAAAGGGCACGCACACGCCCGTGACATTGTTTACGATGCTTTTGCCGGGGGTTCCCTACGTGGGGCAGATCTATGTTCTGCCACTCGTCGGTGTTCCCCTCGGCACCTATCTGCTGTGGAGTTTTCCAATCAACGTCTCGCGTTCCGTGGTGGGCGTGACGTTTGGCGAGCTCTCGGATGAACTCACCCCGCTGCGCATGGCGGGATTTGTCGTCTACTTTCTCGTGATCACCGCGACGTGCGCATGGGCCTTCCGATCGTTGCGCCGTAGAATGAAGGAGGCGGAGAACGCTCCCGGTCAGCCGACACCGCTTTCCGAGCCGGTGGGCGGCTGGGAGAGTTTTCTGGCGAAGCGCCGCGAGGCGAGACGCCATCGGGCTGCGCTCAGCCGTTGAGCGCGGTGGCCGCAGCGCTCGTATTCAGTTTAGTCATACGAAATCGAGAGGATCTCCAGGCGGTTGCGACCGCCGGGTGCATCCACAGTCACGCGCTCGCCAAGTCGCGATTGAAGCAGCGCGCGCGCGACGGGCGAACGCCAGCTGATGGAGTCCGGGAGGAGGTCGGCCTCGTCTACGCCCACGATATGGTAGCGTGACTCTTCACCATCGCTGTCGCGGACAACCACCGTCGCGCCGAAGCGAACGACGTCCCAAGGCCGTTCCGGGACCGGAATGATCTCGGCGCTGCGGAGACTTTGTTCGAGGTAATCGAGTCGATGATCGATCTCGCGAAGTTCATTTCTGGCGTCCGTAGAAATGGGCGGGGATGCCAAGGCAATCCGCTCATGCTTCAACTCAGCCACCGCCTCGCGCAAACGATGCGCTCCGGCGGGGGTGAGGTAGTTTTTTTCCCCGGCCGCCAAGGACGACGAGGGGCGACGAATCACGGGGTCGAGCCCGATCTCGTCTTCGCGGACAAATGCTTTGCTCATAACGCGGGCATTGTAGTGCAGCAGCATGACACGCACAACGGCCCTACGGCCATTCCAGCATTTCTCCGAGGGCGGGCTTTGTGCTCCCGTCGTTGTGACTACCGGAGGTCCGCCGTGGTGCGCCGACGACGAACCCGCTCGCGCTGCAGACTTACGCCTTCTTCACAAAACAGGCTTTGAGTGCGATGGCGACGCCCTCGATCTTGCAGTCGATCTCGTGATCGCCGGCGGTGAGGCGGATGTTTTTTGCTTTCGTCCCGGCTTTGAGCACTTGGGAGCCGCCGCCGAGTTTGAGATCTTTGATGAGCGTCACGCTGTCGCCCTCGACGAGCACGTTGCCGTGGGCGTCCTTCACCACACGGCCGCTTTCAAGTGCTTCTTCTTTGGGCCATTCATGGCCGCAGGTCGCACACTCCCAGTGCTCGGGGTGGCTGAGCACGTCGTCCATGGTGCAGGCAGGGCAGGCGGGATTAGACATGAGTCACGGGAACCTCATCAGCCCATGGCAGGCAATAGCGGATACGTTCTCCGACTCAGCGCCGCCACTCGCTCGGCGTGCGTCCGGTCTGTTTACGGAACCAGCGGGCGAAGTAGTTGGGATCGTCAAACCCTGCGCGCGCGGCGGCGTCGGCGATGCTGGCGTCGCTGCGCAACGAGTTTTGCGCCGCCTCCAGGCGTAGTCGGTCCCGCAACGCACGCAGGCCCACGCCGGTTTCGCGTTTCAATTTTCGATTGAGGTAATCGGGTTGATAACCGGTTTCGCGTGCCACGGTCGCCAGCGGAGCCGGGGTGCGCAGCAACGCGCTCACCCGCTCGAACAGCGGGACTGGTCCGGCCGGGGCGGCTTGCGCGGGGGATGCCTCGAGCAATCGGGCGATCACCGCGATGATCGGCGGATAGTCGGACAACGTGAGCCGGCCTTTGCGCGGCACGCGCGCGAGCAAGTCGTGAAGTTCGTTAAGCGTGCTTTGCGGGAGACGCCGATGGCCGCTGCGGGTGCGGTCGCGGTCTTTCATGTCGTAGTCGAGGACGAGACAGAGCGGGCGACTGCCGCCTTGCTGAAGAAAACCGTGGGGCATGCCGGGGGGAATCACAAACAGGTCGCCGGCGTGCGCGTCGCGTTTGCGACCTTTGAGCGTCTGCCAGCCCTCGCCGGACAAATACAGGATCAGCTGCGTATAGTCGTGCGTGTGCTCGGCGACCTCGGCTTCGCGGTGGCGATTGAGCTGCAGCTTGCGCAGCACAAAACCGAGCGCCTGAATTTCGATTTTTTGAATGAGGATGGGGCTCCAGGCTAGCATCGGTTGGGTCGTGTTGGTGCTAGCAAAGGTCGGCTTCGTTCTAACCGCAAGACCGGGTTGCGCGTATGATGAACCGCACCTCCAGCAATCCGTATTTTACCACCATGACCACACACAAAGTCGGCATCATCATGAACGGCGTCACCGGCCGCATGGGCACCAACCAGCATCTGCTGCGCTCCATCGCGGCGATCATCGCCCAAGGCGGCATCAAGCTGTCCGACGACGAGACGATCATGCCCGACCCCATCTTGGTGGGCCGCAGCGCCTCCAAGCTCGCCGCGCTCGCCGTGCGCGCCGGTCTTCCCGAGGACCGCATCACGACTAACCTCGACTCCGCCTTGGCCGATCCGAGCAACATCATCTATTTCGATTCGACCCTCACCGGTCAGCGCCCCACGGGCGTGCGCAAGGCCATCAAGGCCGGCAAGCACATCTACTGCGAAAAGCCCACCGCCACGACCTCCGAAGAAGCGCTCAAGCTCTATAAGGAAGTCACCGCCGCCGGCCTCAAGAACGGCGTCGTGCAGGACAAGCTCTGGCTGCCTGGCCTGCTCAAGCTGAAGTATCTCATCGATACCGGCTTCTTCGGCAAGATCCTCTCCGTGCGCGGCGAGTTCGGCTACTGGGTATTCACTGGTGAATACGAGAAACTCCAGCGTCCGTCTTGGAACTACCGCAAGGAAGACGACGGCGGCATCATCGTCGATATGCTCTGCCACTGGCAGTATGTCATCCAGAACCTCTTCGGCGAGGTGAAGAGCCTCTCCTGCTTGGGCGCGACCCATATCCCCGAGCGTTGGGACGAAGCCGGCAAGAAATACAAGTGCACCGCCGACGACGCTGCCTACGCGACCTTCGAATTGGAGAACGGCGTGATCTGCCACTTCAACTCCTCTTGGGCGGTGCGCGTTGACCGCGACGATCTCCTCACGCTGCAAGTGGACGGCACCCACGGTTCCGCCGTCGCCGGTCTTCGCGATTGCAAAGCCCAAGCACTCGCAGCCACGCCGCGTTGCACCTGGAATCCCGACATCGACAGCCCGATCGACTACAAGGACGGCTGGACCCGCGTTCCGTCGAACGCGGTTTATGACAATGCCTTCAAGGTCCAATGGGAACTCTTCCTCCGCCACGTGGTGAAGAACGAGCCGTTCCCTTGGAACTTGCTCCAAGGCGCCAAGGGCGTGCAGCTCGCCGAACTCGGACTCGAGTCCTGGGCTCAGCGTAAGTGGATCGATGTGCCGAAGCTTGGCTAAGTCTTTGCGGCGAAGCCCGCGTCTCCTGTTCGCACAACGCCGGCGCGGTTTATAAATCGCCCCGGCGTTTCTATGTCCGCCGCTTTCACTTGCGAGCGCTTGCGGGTGAATGTTTTTGAACACGCGTCGTTTCGCCGTGTCCCGGTTGAAACGCGTCTCGACCTCGGTTTATTCATTCGCATTCAACTCCCTTCAACCATGCTCATCTGGATTGTCCTTATCATCGTTCCCATGCTGTTCGGCCTCTACGCGCAGATGCGTGTGCAGAGCGCCTATAACAAGAACGTGCGGATACCGTCTCGCGGCCGCATCACCGGGCGGGAAGCCGCCGACGCGGTGATGCGCTCCGCCGGCATCACCAACGTGCAGATCGTGCAGGTGCCCGGCCAACTCACCGACCACTATGACCCGATCAACCGGCGTCTGGCGTTGTCCGAGTTGAACTACAACGGCACCAGCCTCGCGGCCCTCGGCGTCGCCGCGCACGAAGCCGGCCACGCTATTCAGCACAAAGTCGGCTACGCCATGATGAACGTGCGCCAGACGCTCGCGCCCGCCACGCAGATTGCGGCAAGCATCTCGAACTACGTTATCATCGCCGGTATCTTGCTATTCGCCTACGCGGGCTCCGCTCTCGGTATGAACCTGCTCTACATCGGCGCGATCGCGCTCGGAGTCATCGTGCTGTTCCAACTGGTGACCCTGCCGGTTGAATTCGACGCCAGCCGTCGCGCCAAGGCCCAGCTCGTGACCCTCGGCATTCTCGACCAAGACGAGATCAAGGGCGCGAATGAGACGCTCGATGCCGCCGCGCTTACCTATGTCGCCGCGTTCGTCGCCGCACTTGGTTCGTTGCTGCACATCCTCATGATCATCGCCGGCGGACGCCGCGATTGATGGGCGAGCGCATTCTGCGAACGCTTTCAAATCCAGCCGCGCTCCTCAACCGGAGCGCGGCTTTTTGTTTTTGGCCTCGAACGTGAGGTCAGTGACGCGGCGGGCTGAAATTCTCGCAGCTCACGCTCAGTGCCACGTCTTTGCCCCAGCGCCATTCGTAAAACCCCCTTGCGCCCGGCGACTTCGCGCCTTCACTCCTCCTCTTTTCCCTCATGGCTTACGACTGGCTCAAAGGTGTCGCAGATGAATACGACGTGATCGTCATTGGCTCCGGCCTCGGCGGCATGACCGGCGCCAACGTGCTCGCGAAGGCAGGGCACAAAGTCCTCCTGCTAGAGCACCATTACCAATTCGGCGGACTCGCCACCTGGTTTACGCGCAAGGGCGGACACATCTTCGACATCTCGCTGCACGGTTTCCCCAGCGGCATGATCAAGAGTTGCCGACGCTACTGGACCAAGGAAATCGCCGACTCGATTCACCAGCTTAAAGACGTGCGTTTCGTGAACCCGCAAATGGACGTGTGGACCACGTTCACACGCGAAGACTACACGCGGGTCTTGGTCGAGCAGTTCAAGCTGTCGCGCGAGCAGGTCGAGGCGTTCTACGACCACCTGCGGGCGATGAACTACTACGACAACAACCCCGAGACCACGGGTGAGATGTTCAATCGCTTTTTCCCGGGTCGGCCCGACGTTCACCGCTTGCTGATGGAGCCGATCTCCTACGCCAACGGTTCCAACTTCGACGACCCTGCGATCACCTTCGGCATCGTGTTCTCCAACTTCATGGGCGCTGGCGTCTATACGTTCCAAGGCGGCTCCGACGTGCTCATCGAAAAGATGGCCGACGAACTCCGCAAAAACGGCGTCGAGCTGCGCAAGAAGGTCCTCGTTGAAAAAGTCCTGGTGGAAGAACGCGACGGCCAAAAGGTCGCCTGCGGCATCGTCGCCAAAAACGGCCGCGTGATCCGCGCCAAGGCGGTGCTCTCCAACGCGAATATTAAGAACACGATCTTTCGCCTCGCGGGTGAAGAAAACTTCCCCGCCGATTTCGTCGAGCAGGCCAAGGCGGTGCGCATCAACACCAGCTCGTGTCAGGTGTATCTCGGCATCCGCAAAGGCGAGTCGATCCCGCATATCGGCGACCTTGTGTTCACGTCGGAAGCGCCCGAATACAGCAACGAAGAACTCACCGCGTTGCACACGACCAGCCGCACGTTCTCGGTGTATTATCCCGACACGCGTCCGGGTTCGGATCGCTACACGGTCGTCGCGTCACTCAACGGTCGGTATCCAGATTGGAATACGCTCTCCGAGGCGGACTACGAGACGAACAAGGAGCGCATGATCGAAGAGAGCATCGTAGCGCTGGAGAAATACATCCCCGACGTGCGTGCGAAGATCGATTGGAAGGAAGCGGCGACTCCGCGCACGATCGAGCGCTACACCACGCACTTCCAAGGCACCTCGTTCGGCACGAAGTTCGAGGGGCTTCCTGTTTCGATGAACCTTTCCGAAAAGCTTCCCGGCCTCTTCCATGCCGGCAGCGTGGGCATCATCATGTCGGGCTGGTTGGGGACGATTAACTACGGGGTCATCACCGCGAACAAGATCGACAAGTATCTGTTCGCGATGAAGCAGCAGGGGGCGGCGCCGACGACGGCGGGTTGAGCGATGGGCGATGTGACGAGTCACATCGTCCATCGCGGCGAGAACTCGCCGCACTCCATGTGGTTTTACCAGTGGAGGTAGTCGCCTTTTTCCATGCCGAGGGCGAACTCGACGAAGAGCTGCACGGTGCGCTCCACGTCTTCGAGGTCCACGATCTCGCTCGGCGTGTGCATGTAGCGCAGCGGGATACTCACCAAGCCCGTGGCAATGCCGCCGCGACCGACCTGGATTGCGCGGGCGTCGGTGCCGGTCGGGCGCGGATCGGCTTCGAGTTGATACGGGATCTTGAGCTTCTTCGCGGCCTTCACCAAGCGATCGAAAACCTTCGGGTTGATGTTGGGGCCGCGGCAGATGATCGGGCCTCCGCCGAGTTGGGTTTCGCCGTATTTGCGCTGGTCGCAATCGGGGTGGTCGGTCGCGTGGCCCACATCGACGGCGAGGGCGACGTGTGGATTGACCGCATACGCGGCGGTGATCGCGCCGCGGGTGCCGATCTCCTCTTGCGCGGTGGCGACCGAAACGAGTTTGGCGGCGAGTTTCTTTTTCTCTTTGGCGAGACGGATCAACGTTTCGCCCACGACGTAGGCTCCGACTTTGTTGTCGAAGGCGCGGGCGGTGCCGATGCTGCCGTGGATCAACTCGAACTCGTGGTCGTAGGTGGCGGTGTCGCCGATGGAGACGCGGTCGAGCGCTTCTTTTTTTGAGCGGGCGCCGATGTCGATCCAGATCTCGTGTTTCTTGGGGACCTTCTTGCGGTCTTCCTCGTCCATCAGGTGAATCGCGCGTTTGCCGGTGACGCCCTTGACTGGTCCGTTGGAGGTCTGAATGACGACGCGGCGGCCGGAGATAATGCTGAGGTCGTGGCCGCCAATCGTGTCGAAGTAGAGGAAGCCGTCTTTGTTGACGAAAGTGATGATGAGGCCGAGCTCGTCCATGTGGCCGGCGAGCATGAGCACGGGATCGCCTTTGGGGTTGAGGGTGGCGATGCGGTTGCCCATCGCGTCTTTGTCGTAGGCGTGGGCGGCGGGTTTGACGTAGTGGTCGAAGACCTTCTGGGCCTCGAACTCCGCGCCGGAGGGGGAGCGGGCGTGGAGGAGATCAACGAGAAAGGCGGGCGCTTGGTATTTTGACATGGGATGAAAAGGGATGGTGTTCACCACGAAACACACGAAGCACACGAAAGGAAGACGGGAAAAGTCGCGAGCGGCGGGCGCAAAAAAACGCCTCACGGTGAGGTGAGGCGTTGCGGCCCATTGCGGGGCTCGACGTGGGAAGCGGGCTTGCTCGCGAGGCTATTTGATCTGGTCGGCGATTTCTTCGAGCGGGTAGGTGAGGATCTCGGCCAAGGTGGGGTGATACCAGGGAGCACGCAGCAGATCGAACACGGTGGCGCCCATCGCGAGCGGACCGCTAAAGATATGGATCAACTCGCCGGCCTGTGGGCCGACGATTTCGGCGCCCAAAATGCGACCTTTTTTCGGCTCGGCGATGACCTTCACATGGCCGTAGTTCGCGTCCATCAAGATGGATTTGCCGTGGTCGTTGAACGGATACGTCGCTGTAAGGAACGCGTGTCCACTTTCAGTGAGTTGACGCTCTTGAAGGCCGATCGTCGCGAGTTGCGGCTCGGTGAAGACGACGGTGAGCAACAGGTCGTAGTTGATCGGCTTAATGTTCTTCACGCCGAAGGCATGGCGGGCGGCGAGTTCGCCCTGCGCCACAGCGAGGTGAACGATGTCGTGTGGCCCGCAGATGTCGCCACCGGCGTAGATGTGTTTGGCGGAGGATTGCTGCCAGCGGTTGACGAGCACGCGACCGCCGGGGCTGAGCTTCACGCCGGCGGCGGCGACGTTGAGGCTGGAGGAGTTCGGATCGCGGCCGAGCGCGTTAAAGAGGTAGCGGGCACGACGGACGATCCGTTTGCCTCCGTGGGTGAAGGTGACGCTCACGCGGTTGGCGTCGCCGGAGATTTTTTCAATCCGGGTATCGGTGTGCAGGTCGATGCCCTCGTCGCGGAAGGCCTGCTGCACGACTTCGGAAGCGGCAGGCGAATGTTCTTTGAGGATGTGTTTGCTGCGCTGGATGAGCGTGACTTTGGAGCCGATGCGACTGAGGAATTGCGCGAGTTCGCAGGCGACGATGCCGCCGCCGAGGACGATCACGCTCTCGGGAATAGAATCGAGATCGAGCACGTGATCGCTGGTCCAGAACGGGGTGGACGCGAGGCCGGCGATGTCGGGCACGCTGACTTTGGAACCCGTCGCTATGAGGAACTTTTCGGCAGTGAGCGTGCGGCCGTCGTCGAGTTCGACGGTGCGGGGAGAGGTGAATCGGGCGTAACTATGATAGACGTCGTAGTTGCCCGATTCGAGGGCCTGCGCGCGGTAGGCGGCGAATTCGCCGATGATCTTTTTTTTGCGCGCGTGGACCGCCTTCATGTCGGCTGCGGCGGAGGGAATACGCAGCCCGAAGGTTTTGCCCTTTTGCGCGAGGTGCAGGACCTCGGTGGAGTAGAGCAGCGTCTTGGACGGCATACAGCCATTGAGGATGCAGAGGCCGGCGATGGTCTTGGCGCCATCGACGATAGCGACGCGTTTGCCGAGCGAGGCGGCGACACGGGCGGCATTGAAGCCGGCGGAACCACCACCGATCACCAAGAAGTCGTAAGGCTTGGACATGAGAGCGGATGTTATGCGTTCAACGCCCTTTGCCAAACAACATGATGTGGATCGTCTTCAGGACGATCGAGGCATCGATGAGGAAGGAGAAGTGGCGGATGTAGTAGAGGTCGTATTCCAGCTTGCGCAGGGTGTCCTCCAAGTTTGCGCCGTAGGGGTAATTGACTTGGGCCCAGCCGGTGATGCCGGGTTTCACCAAATGGCGAAAATGGTAACACGGGATCTTCGCCTCGTAGTCGTCTACGAGCTTATCCCATTCGGCGCGCGGGCCGATGAGGCTCATGTCGCCGAAGAGCACGTTGAGCATTTGAGGGAGTTCGTCGAGCCGGCTGGCGCGAAGAAATTTCCCGATACGCGTAATGCGGTTGTCGCCGATTTTGGTGTAAGCGTCGGTGCCGTCGTTTGCACGCATGGTGCGAAACTTGAAAATCCGGAAGGGCACGCGGTTGCGGCCGATGCGGGTTTGGCGAAACAACACCGGACCGCGGTCGTCGCACCAGATGGCAAAGGCGATCACCGCAAAGAGAGGCGCGCCGGCCGTGAGAGCGGAGAGCGAAAATACGATGTCGCTCAGGCGCTTGAGGCGTTCGAAAACGGGCTCACGGGCGATCTTAAAACCTTCTTGGAAAAGCCAGGTCTGGTTGAGCCGGTAGAGAGGAATCTTGCGCCAGTAGACTTGGTGAAAAAGTTCGAGGGTGTAGGTCGGCACGCCGCGGAAATAGAGATCGACCAACCGTTGGGAGATAGGGGCGCGCAAATCGCGATTGTTTTCGCGCAGGATGATGGCCTCGGCCTCCATTTGCCCGCGTTCAACTTTCCTAAGGACCTCATCGACCTCGCCCTCTTCGGAAGTCGATACGTAGATGATGGGGTGGGACGATCCCATCAGGGCGCATTCTTGGGAGAAAATCGCGGCATTCTGCGCGTCGCCCACAAAAACCAAAGACCGATCCCGGCGCCCGGCGCGGCCGGCGGCGTAGGCGGTTCGGCGATAAGCGAGCGACAGGGGCATGTAGGCAAGGAAGCTGAGTGCGACCACGCCGCGGCTTTGTTGCAGCGGATATTCGCCGGTGAGGAACACGAATGTGAACAACAACGTCCCTACCAGCGCGGCGAGCAGGGCGATGATATGCTCGCTGGTGTAATCGAGGCTCATCATGTCGGTCTGCGTCTTATAGCCGTCGATCAAGTAGAAGGCGGTGAGCACCAGCAGCGCGGGAACGAGCAGCGGCCCGAGTATCCATGAACCGGGGAATGCGATGCCGCGGAACCACGCCGTGAGATTGAACACGATCACGAGCACCAGCAGGTCAAGAAACAGAAGCGCGAGAGCGACCTTGCGTTGTTTAATCATGGCGGGAGGTCAGGGAGTCGAAGGAGAATCAGGGCGGAGGGATGCACGCAGGTTGCGGACCTCCCGGGAGATGGCGGCTTCATAGGCGGCGAGTAGACGGCAGTAGGCGAGACCGGGCATTCCGTCGAGGAAACCACCGCGAAGGATGTATTGATAAGCGAAACGGAGCGCCGCGCGCGCGGGCAGGTGGTAGCTCATTTCTTTGAGGGCTCGGCGACGCGCGAGAGCGGGGCCGTGTCGCAGGTCTTTCCACAGGGCGCTGGCGGGGCGGTGGGCCGCGAGGAACGCAGCGGCCTCGGCCCGCGCGTAGCGAGCGTGTTTTGCGCGAATCTCCTCCTCGGTTTGCGAGGAGAGGTTGTGGTCGTAGGCGTGGAGGAGCCGACCTAAACGCATGCCCGGCGCCTCGCGTTGCCCATGACCGACTTCGATGAAGCGGAACCGGCGCGCGTGAACAAACCTTGCCTGCCACGCGGGATAATCCGTGCAACGGGGAATCCAGCGGCCCCGGAAAATCATGCGTGGCGCCACGTAGAAGCCGTCGTGATCAGCTGCTTCGGCCGAAGAAACCCGAGCCGCGCACTCGGCGATCAACTCGGGCGAAAGCGTTTCATCGGCGTCGAGGTGGAACACCCAATCGTATTTGAACGGGATCGCGTCGTGGGCGTGGTTGCGTTGCTGGGCAAAGTTATCGAAGCGTTGGGTGAAGACCCGCGCACCTGCGGTGCGTGCGATCTCGCAGGTGCGGTCGGTCGATCCGGAGTCGAGCACCACGACGTCGCCGCAGGCCGACGCGCTGGCGAGGCACGCCGGCAGGTTGTGCTCTTCGTTGAGGGTGAGGATCACCACGGAGAATGGATAGGGGCTACTCATGGCGCGAAGATTCGAGACGTGCGGTCAGCTCCGCGTGACGGAGGGTCGCGAAAAAAAGGACGCAAAACGTGATGAGCACCGCACCGCCGGCGAAGGGAAACTCGACCCAAGCGTAGGCGAGCACCAAGCCGCATCCAAACAGTGGATACGAGGTTAGCGGATGGGTAAGCGTGCGCCGGCGCAGGCAGGTGAGCGGAGCGAGGCCCGCCATCAGCAGCAGGGCTGTGCCGACGAAACCGGTTTCCACGAGCGATTGAAGCCAATCACTGTGGGCGGTTGCGTAGAAGTTTTCCGTGCGATCACGATAGTTGAAGCCCTGCGGGCGGACGAGTTGGAAGGCCACCGCATAGGTGTCGAGGCCCCAGCCGAAAACTGGTTTCTGGCGGACGAGTTGCCAGGTGTCGCTGTAGAGTTCCGCCCGGCCGCCCAACACCGATTTGCCTTCGTCGATGCTGCGACGAGTTTCGGTGTAGCGCTCGTTGATCGACCGATGCGAGAGCCAGCCGATCCCGCCGACGGTGGCGGCGGTCAGGCCCAAGATGAGCAGCACGTGCGGCCAGACGGCACGTCCGTGGCTTTTCCGGCTTTTAATCACGCGGGTGAGAAGTTGGGCGAGGGCCACCCCAGCCACGAGCGCGGCCATGATCGTGCTGGCGCGCGAGGCGCTCACCGGGGCGCTGGTTGCGATCAACAGCACGCCCACCAGGGCGAGGCTGAAAGGTGAATGCCACAGATCGCGGCCTTGAAAGCGTCGTGCGCTGTAGAAGAGCAGGCCCGTCGCCACCGAAAGTCCCATAATCATGAACGCGCCCCAATGGTTGTAGTAAATGAACGTCGCGAAAAACCGCGGATTCGGAGACGTCGCCGCGCCGAAATAAAAGCCGGATCCGGAGAGTTTTTGCAGGGTTCCGAAGACCGCCAACACCAGCGTGAGCCCGGCGATTACGAGCAGGAGTTTCAGCAGCACGGAACGACGTTGCACAAGGACCGCGAGATTGAAGGCCGATAGATATGCGCCGAGGCCAAACCACCAGGCCCGCAGGGTCATCTCGGGCGAGATGGTGCCCGGCCATTCGGCGCGCTCTAGGTTGGATAACCGCACGAAGAGCGTCTCGCCGTCCATGGTTACCGTGCGAAACGTGGGGTTGGTGGCGCTGATCCCGACGAGGAGGCTGAACAGAATTATGGGCAGCAACCACCAGGCTTTGCGCCGAGCGTCGCGACCCGCTTCGCCGCCTTGAAGAAATGCGGCGAGGGTCAGTCCGGCGCCAAGGGAGGCGATCAGTGAGAGGGTGGTTCGCATCCAATCGATGTTGCCGCCAAAGACCAACGCCGCCGCTACCACCAAGGCACCGGTATGGAACAGCGCAAGTTGCTCGAGCCGTGACGAGGTTGCTCCCGATCGGTTCATTCGATTCATCGGCCCGCCAACTCCTGATAAAACGTCCGCACGGTGTGAGCGACTTGGTGCCAAGAAAACGCAGGGATCGCCCACGCTCGGGCACGCGCGCCGCTCTCGGCCAGCGCCTCGGCGGAAGAGGCGAGCGCTTCGTCGAGCGCCGCGCCGAAGCCTTTCCATGGCACGCAGCGGCCTGCGCCCCGGGCGTCGAGTTGTTGCCACGGGGTCGTGTCGGTCGTGAGCACCGGCACGCCGCGCACGAGGGCTTCCGCTACGACAAGGCCAAAGTTTTCCGAGTGCGAGGGGAGCACGAAGAGGGAGGCGATCGCGTAAGGCGGGGGTAAGTGGGAGCCGTCTTTAATCATAACGCGGTCGCGCGCGCCGGAGCGCTCCAGATGGGCGTCGAGTTGGCTGACGGAATATTGCTCGGGGATACCGACGATGAGCAGGAGCCAGTCGTCTCGCGACCGTGAGAGCCACAGATCGATCAGCTCAATCACCCGTTTCTTCGAGTGCAGGCGGGAGTAGAACAACGCGACACGGCGGCCACCGACCGCGGGGAGCAATGTCCGCCACATTTGAGCGGAGGTGGCTTCGGCTGCGGGATCGGGCGGCGCGACCCCGTTGGGCGCGACGCAGATCGGTTGTGTGAATCCGAGGCGCCGAATATCGGCGGCTTCCGCTTCACAGGTGGCGTGCCAACCCTTCACCGATGCAAATGCGCCCGGATGAACCAACGAGGCGGCGAGCATCTTTTTCCAGCGGCGGTGGCGCCAAGCCCAGGGACTCATCATACCACGCGGCGAAACGACGAGAGGGGCGCCACGAAGGCGCGCCGCGTGATGCGCGTAATGCAAGGTGCGGAGCCAAAGCCCGTGATGGTGCACGATGTCGTAGGCTTGCGCGACGAGATGCCGCTGGAGCTGCTTTGAGCGGGCGAGCGCTTCAGGTGGTTGTCGCGAAAAGGCGCGCACCCGCGGGCCCTCGGCGGGTTGCTCGGGCGGCGTCTCGCCAGCCGAGTAGGTGGTGAGCAGCTCGACCTGCTCGCCCAGAGCGGCAAGCCCGGAGGCGAGACCCCGCACGGAGCGAGAGGGGCCGCCGTGGCGGAGGTCGAGGCTGGACACGATCTGTGCGACGATCATTGCGGGTCGGGTCGCGGCTTGAGCGGACGACACGGATTGCCCGCGCACACCATTCCAGCGGGCTGGTCTTTCACCACGACAGATCGCGCTCCGATCACGGCGAGTTCTCCAATGGTGACTCCGGGGCCAACGAAGACCTCCGCACCGAGCCAGACGTTGGCGCCGATCGTGATGGGTTCCGCGACGAGGGGCATGGCCCATTTTAGGTAGTCGTGCGTGCCAGCGCACAGGTGGACCGACTGGCTGAGTTGCACGCCATAGCCGAGCGTCACGGGTGCAAGGTTGTAGAGGTTGACGTCGGGTCCGATCATCACCCGCGCCTCGCAGGTAAGCCGCCATGGATAAATCGTCCGCGCGGTCGGGTAGATGCGAACATTGTCGGCGATGCGGGCGCCGAAGAGGCGCAGCAAGGCGACGCGAAAACCGTGTAGACCTCGGGGGCTCCAGCGGAAAGCGGTGGCTTGCACGACCGCCCAGAGGCAGCGCCGCACAATCTCACCCCGCGAATTGGGTGAGCGATTGTTTTGACCCAAGTAAGGGCGGATCGAGGCGGTGGTCACGCGGAGGATGTCTTTTGACCCGCTTGCAGCGCGGCGGCAAGGCCGGCGGCGGCCGCAGCGTAGGTGTGGCCAGCGATACGGTTTGAGAGGTTCGACCGGAGTGCCGTGAGGTCGGCATCGAGTGCGCGCGACAAGGCGGCGCATAGCCCATGGCTCGAATCGGCGGGAAACACCCATCCGGTTTCGCCCTCGGTGACGAGATCGCGCTGGCAGCCGACGCGGTCGCTTACGAGACAGGGGACGCCGAGATGCATGGCTTCGTTGACGGCAAGACCCCAGGTCTCACCAGGACCCCGGGAGGGAAGCGCGAAGATGTCGGCCAAGAGATACCGGGAGGGCATTTCGCTTTGGTTTGCGAACGGCAAGAAGCGCACCGGCAGATCGGGCCGCGTGGCGGCGAGCGCCCGAAGCGCCGGGAGCTGTTCGCCATCGCCGACAAAGACGAGCGCGGCGTCGGCGCGATTGATGTCGAGGAACGCGGACAGCAGCGCGAGGGGTTGTTTTTTGGCGATGAATTTCCCGGCAAAAAGCACGATGCGGCGGTCGCGCAAATCGAGTTCGGCGCGAAGCGCGTCCGCGCGGGCAAGCTGCTCGGGCGCGCGGGTGAAACGGTCGGCGTCCACGCAGTGCGGCGCGTGAAACAGCCGCGCCTCGGGGACGCGGTAAGCGCGGAAATAGTCGCGGTTGGCTAAGCCGACATAGGTGATCGCGGTGAACTGAGCAAAGAGGCGGCCGAGCAGCCAGCGCTTAAAGAGCGGCGGGCGAGGGCGGTCGAGCAGATGGGAGTCGCCACGGAACACAAGCGGCGCCGGTGGGGACCAGATAAGTCGAATGTGTGTTTTGTAGTTGTAACCGAATACAAGCACCGC
>DFYA01000320.1:0-23604 GCA_002382525.1 Opitutaceae bacterium UBA4094 | reverse complement strand
GGAGCGTCCAGCCATGCCGGTGCAGCCAGGCAAACCACGGCGCGTAGTATTGGATCGGGTGGGAGACCACCACGGCGAGACGAACGGCCGGTGCGCTCATGAGTCTTCCTGAAGTTCGGACGGTCGCACGACCACCATGGTTTGGACAAAGGGCAGACAGGCGATGGTGATGGTGACGGCCGATTGAAACAGGGAGGTGATCAGCACGCTCGACACCATTTCGAAGGACGCGGCGATGCCGATGAACATGGCAAACGTGACAAGCCCTTCCAAAGAGAGCAGGGGCTTGGCACTGGTGGCGTTCTCGATCCAGGCGAAGGCGAGACCAAGCACGAGGCCTAGAATGGCGGCGCCCCATACTGAACCGAAGTTACCATATGCCTCGGGTAGCAGGCCCCAGGCGATGTAGGTGGTGAATGATTCGGCGCGCGATTGCCGCTGGAAATGGACGTTGAGCATCACCTGTCCTTCGTGGGTGCGCGGTTTTTCGGACCAGAAAACACGAGGAATGAGCAGGGGTGGGATGATCGAGTAGGTAGCTCCACGGAGCGGCTCGACGCCTCGGTTCGCGATGCCATCCACGGCGAACAGAAGGTTCTGCATGTTGTCCACGCGGGCGAGCATCGTCTGGCGCTTGTCGTCCCGCAGCGAATCCTCGGGATCGGAGGGGCCGAAGAGTTTGTGGTAACTGTGGCCGATCCACTCGGCGTAATAGCCGGGAAGCCCGGTGAGTGAAACGGCCGCCAAAGACGTTTCGCTCGATGAGCCCCAGTAGCGCTCGCGCATCTCGAATTTGCCAAGATTTAGGAACGAGAGAATGATCGCGCAGGTAATCAGAAACCGTTTCGGCAAGCGGCCCGAGCCCCAGAACAACCCGATGACGACGGCGCCGATGATGTTGATCACCGAGGACAAGAGCAGCGAGGAGGTGAGCATCACCAAGTGCCCACTCATCACTATCCAGAAGGTGTTCCTCGTCGAGGTAGTGGCTTCGCCGCTGGCAATGAACATGGCGACCAAGAAGTAGCCCGACATGCCTGCGGCGTTAATCATCGCCACGACGATGGAATGTGTGCCCGCAGGTAGAAGACCCATCACGGCGCCCACGATGCCCAGCGAGTTGAGCAGCTCGTATCCGGCGGCAAGGACAATCAGGGCGACGCCGAGGTAGTTGATCGCGCGATTGCCTTCGGTGACGAACACACGAAGCACCCGTGCGGTGGGCGAGAACGGGCTGAACAGCCGCATGCCCAGCAACCATCCAACCGACGCGAAGACCAGCATGACCAACACCTCGAAGCCCGCCTGATCGATCAATCCCTCCGGATAGCCGGTGATCACTTCATTGCGGCTAACCAGCGGCACACCGTAAACGATGAGATGCTGCAACGCGATGAGCGGGAGCAGGGGCAAACCGGTGCCGGCGCTTTGCCAGCTCACCAATGCGACGCAGGTTCCGGCGCCGATACACGCCAGCGCAAGCCAGCCGGGTGTCTCAGTGAAGAACAACTTTAGCACCATCGCCAGCGTTAGCAGGCCCACGCCAAAAAGGAGCTTGGGCATCAGGACGTGGAGTGCGTCTCCGAGTTCACCGATACGGGTAAAACGATCAAAACGCGACCGCGGTCGAATCAGCTGGTCGCTCATGAGGATGAAGCCACGTCAAAGTGGTCGGCGAGTGTGCGTGTCATGGCGAGAGCACCGAATTCGGAGCACGAGTCGGACGCGGAGATCGGCGCGCTGTGCAAGCCGCCAGTGACAAACCAGCGGTGAAGGATGTCGGATGCCGCCTCGTCGATACTGCCGGCATCTTGAAGTCCGACCCGCACGCCGCAGTGGATACGTTCCGCAAACGCGAGCACCGGACTCTTGTGGTGGAAAACCAAGAGGGCGGGGCGGCGCGCGAGCACATACGGGAAGATCTTGGACGCGCTGTAGGACGGGTCGTCCGAGCCCACGGCCAGTAACGCATCGGCGTTCACCAAGTAGTGCAACGCGTCAAAGTAGGACACGCGCCGGCAGTGTTCGTGCACGTGCGTTTCGACGCCTTCGGCGCGGGCGATCGGCATCACCGACTCGCGACCAAGCGGCGGTGGCGCGTAATCGGTCCCGATGAAATGGAACCGCATCCGCTCCGCCTTCTCCGGGTGGCTATCCTTGTAGTGGCGGAACGCTCGAAACAGAGCCGTCAACGACCGGGCCATATCGGCACCGCCGCGACCGGTGTAGACGTGATGGAAACAACCGTCGCCACAAGGCACCAAGGGGACGCGCGGCGCATGGGTGCGGGCAAGCTCCAGATCGTGTTCAGACGCGCCAAAGGGCAGCACATGAACACGTGCCGCATCAAAGCCCGGGTAAGCGCAGGCAAGCTGAGCGCCATACGCCGGGGACACCGCTATGATGCGCGCGGCCTCGCGCAGCACGAGTGGTTCGCGTCTGCGTGCCCGCCACTGGGCGAACGCAAATTTGAGTCGTCCACCCGGCGGACGCTTGCCCGTCCGGCTGTAGTAGTCGGTAAACCACGGGTCTTGATAATCGAGGAGGTAAGGGACGCCGAATCGACGTTTCCAGCGCGGCCCCAACGTGAATGCGTCGAACTGCGTGGTGCTGAAGAAAACCAGATCGAACGGTTCATCTCGCAGCAGCCTGTCTCCGGCCGCCCGCAGCGCACGACCGCAGCGAAGCCAGAGACTGCCGATCCGAAAACGACGCGTCCATTTCGCCGACATGCCTCCCGTGCGCACAATGCGGACATCAGCAGGGTAGGTCTTTTCCAACAGCTCGTCGCGGACCCCGCCTTCGACCAACTCCGGGGCGACGGCAAGCACCACCGGTTCCCAGCCGAACGCCCGCAGATGCGGCAGTGCGAGTCGCACGCGCTGCATGTCGGGAGCGTTGATCGGCGCGAAGTGCGGAGAGACGATCAGGACCTTACGCATGGGTGGGGAGCGCCTTGGCCGGCACGGGAGTCTTCGCTTTGAACCAATCGCGAACGCGTGACGTGTTTCGTTCGAAGGGGAGGTAGAATAGCCAGGCGGCGACGATGCAGGCCGCGATCTTCACCACATAAACGGAAATTGAAACTGCGTTGAACGTGGTGAACGGCTCGTGGTGCGAACGCATGACCAACAAGAGCGGAAAATGAACCAAATACAGCGTGTAGGAAAATGCGGCGAGGCGCGTGCCCATGATGGCAAGACGCGGAGCCGCATTCGCAAAGCGGGCTCCCGAGTCCAACAGCAAAGGCAGCGCGAGCGCCACCGCGCCACCGACAAGCAAGTTGCCCACGCTATGAATCAAATCGGCCTGACCACTGAGTCCCTCCGCGTAGAGCACACTCAGTTGTTTGAGTGCGGAACCCGTGACCGCCAGTCCGACAAGCCCAAGGATCGCCCACGTGCGACGTGGGAATTTCAACGGCACCGCGGCCGCGGCAGCGCCGAAAAGCCAACAGAAAAGGTAGGACGCGTTCAGCACCGCCAAACACGCGAGCGACACCAGCACCAGCAGCGCTGCCGGCAGGAGTCGGCCGGGGGCGACAGCGGCACGCGTTCCCGTGAACAGCACCGCGACCGCGCCGGCCATCGCGTAGAACCACGTTTCATAAGCGAGGGTCCAGAGCGGCGCGTTGCCTTCGATTCGTTCGCAAACAATCCCCTGCAGCTGAAAGACGTTGCCTAAAAACTGGAGCCCGTAACCCGCGGGAAGGGCACCTTGGGCATACCACACGCAGCCGACCGTGAGCACGAGAGCGGGCAGCAACGGGGTGTAGATGCGCGTGAAACGATCCCGGAAATATTCGCGGGCGACAAACGTGCCCTTGGAGCAGCGACGCCAAAGTTTGCCCCCGATAAGAAACCCGCTGAGCACAAAAAACGCCACGACCGCCTCGTGGCCGATGCGGAGCCCGGCGGCGAGCAGCGCGGCGGGCACGGCCTGACCAGCGGCCGACAAACCCTCGAAATTCACCCAATGATCCACCCGGGCGTGCCGGAACACGACGGCGAGTGAGGCCGCGAAGCGAAGCCAGTCGATCAATGAGGAGTGGGTGGGCGCCGGAGTGTGCATGGGAGGGTCAGGCGAGGGCCGCTTTGAGTTCTGCCGCCAATGTGGCGACGTCGGGCCACTCCGACCCCGAGCGGAGCAATCGCTCCCGCAGGCCGGAGGGACGTTCAGGCTGGCTGCGAACAAGGGCGATCAATGCGGCGGCAAACGCTTGCGGGGAATCCTCGGTGGAGAACGTGTGCTCTGGTCGCAGTCGGTAACCACGCGCCCCCGAACGCGTGGTGAGCGCCGGCACTCCCCAGGCCAGGGACTGGCCGAGCTTCATCGATGCTCCGCGCGAAAGCCAAAAAATAGGATTCAAAAACAACGTCCAGGTGGCGGCCTCGGCCCGCAACGTCCCTTCGTCGGGCCGTCCGATGTATTCAACAAACGGATATCGTTCGGTGAAGGATCGTCCAACCGACTCGGGGCCCCCGGCGAGCCGCAGCTTGATGGTCGAGCCGCCGGCGAGTTTGGCCAACTCGTCGCAGAGCTGAACCAAAGCCACGCGGTTGGGCGTGTGGTCCAGGGTGCCGACGAAACCGACACGACCATCGATCGGGCGCCATTCGAGGGGATCGGAGCGGATGATCCGGGGCAGAACGACCGTGCGCACGGCACCGAGCCAGCGCTCGAGCACGGCCTCTTCCTCGGACATCACGCACACCGCGTGAAGGTGCCGATGCCGGAAGCGGCTCTCGCTCACCAAGTCGAGACCGAGCCGCCACGCGGCGGTGATTCGGGCGAGGCGACCGCTTCGCCGACCTCCCGGTCCGGCGATCTCGTAGAGGTCGTCGCCGCTTTGATTGCCGTGCGACATGACAATCACCTTGGCGCCGGGCGCGAGGGAGGTGATCAACGGCGCCAGCCGCATAAGTTCGGCCCGGTTGAGGAAAACGTGCGACGGTTTAAGCGTCGCGAGCGTCTTGGCCAACGCCTCCCGGGCTTCTTCTGGTGCGTAGAGCAGGTAGGCGCCCAAACCGAGGCGGCGTCGCAGTCGCCACACGGCGGACCGGCTGACGCGCACCGTGAAGAGCTGGCACTCGTCCGACGCGGCGCGGACGATTTCGAGAAACTCGCGCGTGCAGAGCTGGACGCCGCCGGGGATAACGGCCTCCAGATCGGCGGGATCGTGGATAAAAAGGGATCTCATGCGCGACGGGTGGACACGGCGGATGCAAGATCGAGGTAGGCGCGGGCGCGGGCGGCGAGGTCGAAGTGCTCCACGACGTAGTTGCGAGGCTGATACGAACCGGCGTCGACGCGTCCAAGAAACGGGCCCAACTTTTCCTGAAACTGAGCGGCATCGGCAAAACGCTCTCCGCACCGGGAATCGAAGTAAGGCACTGACGTCACTGGTCCGAATCTAACCCGGTCGGGATAGAGTGACGGGTCTTGCCAATCGCCGCCACGGTCCCACGCTAGGATGGGGACGCCGCACGAAAGTGTCTGCAAGTAGGCAAAGCCCTGGGTCTCGTGTTCACAGAGGAAAACCATCGCCGACACTTCTTGGAGCAAGCGGCGGAAATCTTCCTCCTCATAGTGACCGTAGCGCAGGTGAACGTAGTCCCGCCCTTCGGCCTTTAAGCGGTCAAAGATCGGTTGCAGCAACGACGGGCCGTAATCGTCGCGACGCCAGCGGATCTTGTCATAGACGAGCACCTTTTTGGACGGCCGTGCGGCCGGAGGTGCCCACAGATCGGTCTCGACGCCCGCGGGCCAGACCGCGGAGGGGATCGGTCGGGGGAGATCGCGGTCATACATGGCCTTGAACCAGTCGCACGAGACGAGGAGCAGGGCTATGTCGGCGCGACCCCAGAAGTCGTTTTCGTAGGGATGCGCGGCGACGCCGGGGCCGTAGACGATCGGGTGTCCCGGCGGGATCAGGTCGACCACGTGGGGTTTGCCGACAACGTGGGCGACGGCCCCCGGGGTGCGACGGAGGCCTTTGTAGTCGTTTACTCGATACGAGACACCAAGCCTGTCCAGCCCGGTCCTGAGGTTCAGATACCACCGCATGACGCCGCCGGGTTTATGTGGGCCACGCAAGAGACGGCGAATAACGCGCCGCACATGGCGATCACCGGTGAACCAGCGGTCCGGATCGGGTTCCTCGTAGAAAAGAAAAAGCGGTGCGCTCATGAACGAAATCGGGTGATGAAACGACGCGTGGCTTGTTTACCGGCGCGCAGGCGTTCGCGCAGCCAGACGCGCCAGAAATCGCTCGAACTGCGATCGAGGCCGCCGGTGCGGAAGATCAATCGGCGAAATTCCCGCGTGAGGCGCACGCCCTCAAAATGGTCGAATGCATAGGGCTGCGGAGTGTGGCCTGCGAAGTGCCGGGCGAGTCGTTCGTGGTAAGCCTCCATCACCGGCGCAAGCCAGGGAGAATTGCGGACAATCGCCGCGTTGACCTCACGAGGTAAGTAGGTGCACGGCACGCCNNGCCGCGCGGACGTCGCGTTCGCGAGCGTTCCACGAGGCGACGTTTAAGCCCGGGTGCCGGAGGATCTTCACGTCGTCGGGGAAGTATTGGAGCAGGAGCGGCATGAGTTTCTGGTCGACAAACATGCCGTGTGGCCGGTCACAGAAGCCATAGACCGGAAGACGGGTGCGCAGCCAGCCGAGCATACGTTCGGCGGCCTCGCCCGCGCGCCATGCCGAAAAGCCGCCGTTGAGGAACCCCATGTCTACTATCTCAATTTCGTTAACCGCGCGCTCCTGAAGCGATGGCGGCGATAGGAGGTGCGGCGTTAGTTGTAGCGACGCCGTGCCAAAGCCGCCCCAGATCGCGCTGAACGAGTCGGTCACCAGCAAATCGGAGTCGAGGTAGATGACGGCGGTGGCGCCTTCCTTGAAGAGGAGCGATACAAGAAACGGTTTGAGCGCATTGCACAGTTCGAAGGCGTCGAAGTAGTGCCGAACACGTGCGGGCAAGGCCGCCTCCACCGCGTTGAAAGCCAGGAAACGCACGTGTTCGCCGTCGGGCGGAAGCGTGCCTGTGTCGGCATCGGCGATCAGCACGTGGAGTCGTTCTGGGTTGCCCGATGCGATCAAGGATTCGGACAGTGCCAGCACGTAGGGCACGTGTGAGCGGGTGACGACGGTGCAAAACAAGTTCATGCGACGCGGGCGGAAGGGTCTTCGTTGAGAATGTGCGTCAGGCGTTCTCCATAGCGAGCCCACGTGTAGTGGCTTGCGACTTTGGGCGCGGCGGCTGAGAGCGAATCGAGCAAGGACTGGTCATCATGACAACGCAGCAGCGCGTCGTGCAAAGCATCGGCGGTGATTGTGTCGAGGATGAGGCCGCACGAGGCGTTCACCACGCTGCCGCAATTGTGTGTCGTGATCACGGGCAGTCCCGAGGCGAGCGCTTGATAAACCACGTAGGCGCTGCCTTCGAAAAGAGTCGGGAACGCCATGACGTGCATGTCGCGGAAACGTTCCGCGAGCAGTTCCTGCGGCACGCGGCCATGCAAGGTCACCCCCGGCGGCACTCGTTCGGGTGCGTCGAGGACTTCGCCGAAGACGTGGAGTTCCGCTCCTGGTCGATTGCGTTGGAAGCGGGTGAACGCGTCCAGCAAGAGATGTGAGCCCTTGCGGTGGCTAAACGTGCCGGCGAAAACCACGCGAAACGCTCCACGCGTTTTGGCGATTTTCGGCGGGGAAAACCGGCCGGGGTCGAAGCCATACGGGAGTAGCCTGAGTTTGCTTTCCGGAGCTCCGAGGTGGCGGCAGGAATCCATCACGAACTCCGACGGGCACAGGATGAGGTCGGCCATCGAGACTTCAGCGGCGTAGCGCGAGAGTTCCCAGTCGCCCGGGTGATGAAAACGCACACCGCGATGGACGGGGGATGCTTCGGCCTCGGTGAAGATCTTGGAGCGGTAATGCGGAGTGGCGATGGTGAGATCGAGGACGAGCCGGCTGCGTCCGCGCCAGGCGCGGAAGAGTCCCTCGGCGCCGGTGTCGATCGCGATCAAGGTGTGCGGCGGGTTGAAGTCGCGCACGATTCGGCGCGCCATACGATCATGCGCCGAGAAGTAGCTGTAGGGTCGCCCGGCGATGCGGGCGCACGCTTGGTAAAGATGCTCGACCGGGTAGGTGCGGATGGTCGAGGGCGGCACCGCCGGATGCGTGCGTCGCGCTAAGACGGTTTGAAGCTTCCGCGATAGGCGGCCGACGCGGGCGACGTTTGCCGGCGTGAAGAACGACGGCGTTACCGCGAGATAGTCCGGCAGGCGGCGGCTCAGTTCGCTGGCCTGATGCAGCAAGTGATGACTGAACGCATAGCTGAGCGTGTGGCACGAGATCATGAGTGCGGACCGGGGGCGGGCTGCTGGATATACTCGACGTAGGATTGCGCAACGGCGGGTGCCCGGTGACGAGCGAGGTGGGCATCGCGCCGGCTCAGCAGATCGGCGCGGGCCGTTTCGTCCGCAAGGAGCCGAACGACGTGTTCCTTCAAGCGAGGAAGATCACCCGTTGCCACGACCTCACCGCAGGGGCCGATGGCTTCGGGAATGCCGCCGGAGGCGTAGCCGACGACCACGGCACCGCACGCGATGGCCTCGAGGGCGACGATGCCGAACGGCTCGTCCCAGAGCGCCGGGAAAACGAAAATCCGATGGCGACGCAGTTCGGCGGCGGACTGTTCCGGCGCGAGTTCTCCAGTGAATCGGATAACGCCGTCGAGTTTGAGCGCGGACACTTGGGCGCGCGCGTTCACTGAGTCGGGGCCATCGCCGATGATGGTTGCGGAAAGGCGGGGATGCGTTCGCGCCAAGTCCGCTACGAGTTCGATGAAGGCGAATACGCCTTTGTCGCGTGTGACGCGGCCCATGAACACAAGATCGTGATCGCGCGTCGGGGCCGTAGAATCGGACTCGTTAAAGAGGGACTCATCATAGGGGTTGGCGATTGTGCCCGTCGGTGCGGGGCCGAGCGACGCCATGTAGCGGCTTACGCACAAAGCGGGGTTTTGCTCTGTGATCCTCGCGCGTAAGCATGAAGGGGATGGGTTGTCCCACATGTGTTTGATGATGACCGCACGTTTGCGAAGAAACGCGAGCGGCCAGGCGAGGCGCACCGGGACGCCGTGGAGAATAACGGCGTCGGCCTTGATGATCTCGTGGAGCACGCGGAGGGGCGACGGTGCGCGCAACACTTCGACGCCGTGCGAAGCAGGCGAACGCGCGACGGTCCGTGTGAGCACGACGGAAGCGTGGCCGAGCCGCGCAAACTCTCGGGCGAGCAAAGATGAGACGGTCTCGATGCCGCCGCGTTGAGGCAGGAAACCGGTCGCGAGTTGAAGGATGCGCATGGGTAAGAAGGCGCCCGTCAGGCTGCAGCGGCGCGGGAGCGCATCCAGAGCCAGCATTGAGGTTCTCCGCGTCCTTCATCCGCGGCGGCACGTAGCCAGGCGGAGCCGCGACCGGAGAGCGAAGGATGGAGCGAGGCGACCGCGACAGGATCGCGGTCGCGGCTGACGATCTGCTCGACGAGATGGGTTTGTTCAAAACGCCGCGTGACCTGGTCGGCGTTTTGAAACGGCGAAAAGTCGCCGGAGCGGTGACATTCCACGAGAACGTCGGCCCGCGCGAGATGGCCGGCCTCGGCGGGATCGAGCAGCTGCATCTCCGCGCCCTCGATGTCGCAAAGCACAAACGGCGTCGCCTGCCCGGCGAGGAGCGTATCCAAATCGCGATGACTGCAAAGACCGTGGATACGGACGTTGGCGCAGCCATTGAGGCGCGAGAGCGCGCGTTGCCCCCGGCGTGCACGGCGCGAGCCGTCAAACGCGTGCACGACCGTGCCAGGGAGGGCGCGAGCGAGACCCACGGCGAAGTAGCCCTCGGCGGCGCCCAGATCGACGATTAGCGAAGGCGCTCGTTGTATCACCTTCTTCATTACGTCGGAAAGCTCGTCTTCGTAGCAGCCGATCCATTTTGGGGTCATCGACCCCCATCCGATTTCGGCGGTGTAGCGCATGCCTTTGAACGGGCCGGAGAGGACGACGACGGGCGCGTTGCCGTAGAGGGTTTGGCGCACGTCGCGGTTCATCGCGCCATACCGTCGCTCAAAGTAGCGGGACGAATGCAGATCGGTCCACACCGAGGCGACGCCGGGCAGGTTTCGTTTGATGAATTGTTTGAGCGAGGTCATGGCGGCGGCGTGGCAATTTACCGAGGGTCGGCGCGGCCGAGCAACGAGATCGATGAAGTGACGCGCCACTGTAGGCGTCGAGGAAAGGGCATGGCCCGGAGTTGAGTATCATGGCGCGCCAACGCACTCGCTCGGCGCGCTTCGAGTTGAGCAAATAAGATATCAGCGGGATACAGGCGGGCCCGGGCGTTGGCGGTGATGAGTGAGTCGCACCATTTTCGCAGTGCCTGTGAAAGGCCGAAGGCGGGGAAAAAGCCGTTGGCGAGCGTGTGGTGGAGGCGTAGATCGCGGGCGCCGGCAGGCAGTCCGAGGGCGTCGAGCTGCGCGCCGACCAGGCGGTCGATTGAGTGCGATTGAACCACGCTTTTTTGACGTGAAATCTGGCCCGCGTGCATGCGGTAGCGAAGCAAGGGTTGCGGAAGGTTGACCAGTTTCGCGTGGGCTGAGAGCCGTATCCACAACGCATACTCCTCGGCGTGGGGGCTATTGTCGGGGTAGGCACCCCCGGCCGAAGCGAGCGCGGAGCGACGGAGGATGACCGTTGGATGACAGAGGGGATTTTCGAATAGAAGGGAAATTCGCAGGTTTTCCGCATCGAAATAGCGTATCCAGCTTGGGGATACAACTTCTCCAATCGGAGTGATGTCGGTTCCGAGCGCACCCACATCCGGGTTGGCTTCCATGAACGCGAACTGGTCGGCGAGGCGGCCGGGTTCGGCAATGTCGTCCGCATCCATTCGGGCAATGTAAGCGCCCTGGGCAAGAGCCAGACCGCGGTTGAGCGCCGCGACGATGCCGCGCTTTGTGTTAAAACGCTCCACGCGCAAACGGCGATCGTTGCATGCCGAGAGAATGCTTGGGCTGACATCGGTCGAACCGTCGTCGATCACCAAGAGTTCGAAGTCCGTGTAGGTCTGCGCAAGAATGCTATCCACGGATTCCTTGAGATACGCGGCCCCATTGTGGACCGGCATAAGCACCGTGATGGCAGGGGCGTTCATCGGCGAAGGAGAAGACGGGCGAGTGCCTTGGCGGAAGTCCATGAGGGCACCGCCGAGAACACGCGCAGAGCGGTTAAAGGTATGACTTGTCCGTGTAACTGCATCGCGCAGAGGCACGCTTGGGCAAGGATTCGGGAGGTCTGGCCGCGAGGATAGTGGCGGCGCAGCGCCGGGGTGATCTCGTTGAGCAACTGCTCGAAAGTGGAAAATGCGTCGGTTTTTTCCGATGCGGTTTGGCGCACGGCACGAAAGAGCAAGCTGTCATCGACAACCAGCCGGCGAAGCCACGCGCGTTCCGCGGCGGCGGTGTTAACCGGGAGGGAACCGACGAACCGACGTCGCGCTGCCGGACTCCGGGCTCGCAGTGATGCCAGCGAGTGGGGCACTTCGAGACCCTCTACGGACGCAGCGAGGTCGATCAGCACCCCGAATTCTTCGAGGGCAAAGACATCGTCGGCCGAGCAAGTCTTGGAGTCGTGATGATACCGGTAGGTAGCGACCTCGTTGTCGATCGCCCCAAGCGCTTCAGGCCCGTGCATGCGCAGAAGGCGCAGCCACAGATCCAAGTCCATCACGAGGCGCAGATCTTCCGCTACGCCGCCTGCGGCCTGCACCGACGGAAGGTGCAGGAGGGATCCGGGTTGGTTGACGCGTAGTGAGAACAGCGCGTCCGGCCAGACCGGAGCGACGTGCGCCGCATACCGGGAAAACACAGTGTCTTCGCGTAAGTTGGCAGTGACTCCACTCACCACAACCCGGCCGGGAATCGCGATGGCGGCCTCGGCCAAAGCAAACAACGCTCCCGGGGCGAGGAAGTCGTCACTGTTGATCCAGTTAAACCATTCACCCGTGGCGAGAATCAGGCCCTTGTTGATCGCGTGGGACTGTCCGCGATCGGGTTCGCTTACCGCGTGAGTGATCCACGCGGAATATTTCCCAACGACCTCCATGGTGCAGTCGGTGCTGCCGCCGTCGATTATGATGTATTCTAGATTCGGATACCCTTGGAGCAGGATGGATCGAATGGTCTCCTCGATAAAGGCGCCTTGGTTGAAGGACGGTGTGACGATTGTGATTCGCGGCCACAGAGTGCCTGCGTCGGTGGTCGCGACCTCCGTGGTTGTCCACGGCCAGCCGGAGCGGCCTTCGGGTGGCGGCGGAAAAGCGGTGGGTTGCGGCAAGCGGGAGATCACGGCGACGAGCGGAGTTGCGCGAAGACCGATCGGTAGGCGGCGGCGTGGCTCGCGGGGGCGTGTTGTCTGACGACATGAGCCCGGGCGGATGCGATGAGACCCGCGCGGCGCTCGGTGGAGGCGAGGAGGTCTTGGATGCCGTCGCGCAGCGAGGCGGGATCGCCGGGCGTGACCAGTATCCCTCCGCGCCCGTGGTCGACGGCTTCGATCAATCCACCGACTCGCGAGGCGACGACAGCGGCGCCACAGGCCATGGCTTCGATGGCCGTTTGACCGAAAGCTTCGGCACGCGAGGGAACCACAAACACATCCATGGCTGAGTAGGCGGTTGCTTTAGCCGCGTCGTCGGCGAGATAGCCGAGGTGCTTCCATGGCAAGGCGACGGTCCGCGCAAGCTCGCTCCCGGGAGCCCGTCCGAAACTCACCAAGGACGTGGAGCGAATCACCTCGGTGGGCAACGACCGCAATGCATCGGCCAGCACGTCGAAACCTTTGCGGTGGTTGCCGAGGTCATCGCAGGCAAACCCGACGATTTTCCCCTCTGCAGGAAGGCCGAGTTCGGCGCGGGCGGCGCTTTGTGTGCGTGGCGCAAACACCGTCGTGTCGAGCGCGTAGGGTATGGTGTGGAACGTCGCTCCTTCGGGAAAAAAGCCTGAGTGGCGCGCGGCCTGGGTGTTCCATTCGCTATTGCCGACCACCGCGACGCGGCGGGGGCGGAGGGCCGCCAGTTTGAGCTCGCGCGCGGTTCGCTCGAACGGTTCCAACCACGGATTATCCGCGAGATCGTCCTCATAGTGAACTCCGCCGAGGTAGGGCTGCTGGTCGTGGAGGGTGAAAACGGCGGGCACTTGTGCGGTCGTGAAAAAGCGCGCCCAATCCACGAACCCCGCGACCCAATGCAGGTGCACCAGCGGCGCCTCTTTGACCCATGGGTGCAACTCGGGGTGGTAGCGGCTGAAGGGCGGTGAAAACAACTCGTAGCCGCGGCATTCCGGGGCGTCGGATCGGGACTTTTCGACCGCGCGTAACAGGCGTTCAGAGCGGTCGAGACGCACGCCGAGACGACGGGCGATCCGTTCGCTGAGCCCCGCGGGTCGACGGGGGCAGACCTCTACCGCCTCAACTTGGCGGGACGGGGTGATCCCCGTCAGGATTCGCGATGGCATTCCAGCATCGAGAAAAGCGCGATGACTGCGCGTCAACGCCACCCCGGCGCCGCCTTCGAGGGTCATGGCCAGGTTGATGATTGGCGGCGATAAATTCACGCGGTGTCGGAGGGTTTGGTTGCCTCCATGAAGAGGCTGTCCGGTTTGCGCGCGCGCTCCTGCTCGACGTCGAGCCAACGACCATCGGCCGTCCAATCCGGTATGCGGCTGTTGAACGCGTCGACCACCGAGCAGTCCGAAAAACCACACTCGGCCAAGAGAGACCGCAACGAGGCGCGATCATACATCCAGAGGTGTGATTCACCTCGCCGGCGGAAGAGCAGCCATTGCCATTCGTCCTCGGAGACTCCTGCGAAGCGGCGAAGCACGCGCGCAAGCCGCGCGCGGATGCCCGGCCGGACGCGGCTCTGGTCGGGGGTGTGGGCGATCGCCTTTTTGGCGAGGGAGAACTCGTCGCCGATGCGGGCGGAGGCGAGCGCGTCGGCGCGACCGCCGACCATGAAGTCGCCCATGGCGCCACCCGAACGCGTCCGCACCATTTGGTCGATCAATTCGATCACCATCCACTCGTGTTCGGCGGCCGTGTGTTCGGACGTCGCACGTTCGGCGGCGGCGAGTTTCTCAAGATAAAGCCAGGCCTTTTGCTCGAGATCGGGAACGGCGATGCGGAAAATGCCGCCGGGCCGGAGGACACGTTGGCATTCCGCTAGAAAGCGATGCGCGTCAGCGGGCGAGAGGTGTTCGAGGACGTGCGAATGATAGACCACGTCAAACGTGGCGGCTGCGAACGGCAGCGGTTGGCGCAGGTCGTGCTCGGCAACAAGCCCCGGCTGGGCGGCGAAGTCGAGGTTGACCCAAGTTGGCAGCGCACGAGAGCCGCAGCCGAGGTTGAGTTTCTTTGAAATCGGAGACGTTACCATGTCGGACGAGGAGAGATGGCCGTTCAGGTCCAAACCGGAAGGTGGGGCGAAAGCGCGCCTTTCCATTGGTGGGCGTCCGTGCCGGCCACGGCAAAATCGGGATCTTCAACACTGAAGCAGAGCACCGACTCCTTGATGTCGTATTCGACGACGTTTCGGGTCGCGAGGGAGACCTGGACGTGGTGGCGACCGACGTTGAGCACGCTGCTGTCGAGCGTCATTTCGCGAACCGTCGAACGCGGGAGAGCGGGGTTATATTCGTCGGAGCTGTGCAGGATAATGCGGTCCTCGTCGTCGCGGAGGTGGATCGTCACCACCGGGTGCTCCGGGAGTCTGCCCCCGATCGTCACGCGAATGCGCACGGGGTCGCCCCGTCGCACCGTGCAGCCGGTGACCAGCTCGATACGCGCAAGGTGTGGAGTCTCGAGGGTGGTCGAGCACGACCACTCCGCATTACCGTCGACTGCGACACGCCCGGTCTGCAGGTATTCGGTTGCGACGCTTTGCACGTCGCCGTGGCGGACCATCCGGCCTTCGCTCAGCAAAACTGCGGAACGGCAGAGCGCGCGAACGACCGGGAGGTTATGACTGACGAACAGCACGGTGCGTCCGCTGCCGGCGACCTCGCCCATCTTGCCGAGGCACTTTTTTTGGAAGGTGGCATCACCGACGGCGAGGACCTCGTCGACGATGAGGATCTCGGGCTCGAGGTGAGCGGCGACGGCGAACGCGAGGCGCACATACATGCCGCTGCTGTAGCGTTTCACCGGGGTGTCGAGGAAGCGCTCCACCTCGGCGAAGGAGACGATTTCATCGAACTTCTGGCGGATCTCGCGGCGAGACATGCCGAGGATCGCGCCGTTCAAGAATATGTTTTCCCGGCCGCTCAGCTCCGGGTGGAAGCCCGTGCCCACTTCGAGCAGCGATGCCACGCGCCCCTGCAACGTGATGCGGCCACGAGTCGGTTCGGCGATCCGGGAGAGCAGCTTGAGCAGCGTGGATTTCCCGGCGCCATTGCGTCCGATGATACCAACGACCTCACCCGGTTCGACTTTGAACGAGACGTCACGCAGCGCCCAGAACTCCTCCTGGTTTGCTCCGGGACCCCGACTGAACGCGGTGAGCAAACTGCGCGCGCCGTGAGCGAGTGAATCGCGAAGCGTGTCATGACGCGTTTGGCGCCCGATCAGGTAACGCTTGCCCAGATCTTCGACGATGATGGCGCTCATATGATGTCGGCGAAACCGCGTTCGGTTTTGCGGAAATACCAGATGCCGCTCACCACCAAGAGCGCGCTGATGATAAACGAAGCCAAGAGCGAGTTAAGCTGGAGAGCCTGTGTGCCGCCGAGCAGACACCAGCGGAAACCATCGATGACGCCGGTCATCGGATTAAGAGCGAGCAGATTGCGCCATTCGGCTAGAAAGTCGGTGCGATAGCCAACCGGTGAAATGAAGACTCCGAGTTGGAGGAGGAACGGCACGATGAAGCGGAAGTCGCGGAACTTGACGGTGAGCGCGGTGAGCCACAAACCGGCTCCCAGGGCGACCGCGAGGGCGTTGATCAGAAACACCGGCAGCACGAGCCAATGCCAAGTCGGCAGGAAGCCGAACCACAGGGCCATCGCGAAGAACAACCCGAGCACGATCACGAAATCGATCATCGCGACTCCGACCGCCGACATCGGCACGAGCAGGCGCGGGAAGTAGACCTTCGATATCAAGTTGGCGTTGCCCACGAGACTCGCGCTCGAACCGGTCAACGCCGTGGAGAAAAACTGCCAGGGCAGCAGGCCGGCGAGCACAAGCAGTGGATAGGGAACTCCGCCCGAGGGCATGCCCGCGAGCCGGCCGAACACCACCGTGAAGATGATCGTAGTAACGATCGGTTGGAGAAGAGCCCACGCAATGCCGAGCACGGCTTGTTTGTAGCGGACCTTGATATCGCGCCAGGTGAGAAACCCCAGCAGCTCGCGGTAACGCCAGAGGTCTCTCCAGTAATGCCGTTCGGCCCGTCCGGCTTCGATGACCAACGTGGTTGGAGATTCAACGGGTGAACTCATGCGTGAATGAGGCGAGCGAGGTGGTCTCGAAACTCTGAGTAGGAAAAGCGCCGGGCGCACGCGCGAATTGCGGCGGGGTCCCAGTTGGTGACGAGCGCTTTCGCGCAAGCCTCAGCCAGAGCGGGCACGTCGCCGTAAGGGACGAGGACGCCGCTCTCCGACGTGATCACCTCGGGCGAACCGCCGGCTGCGGCGGCCACACACGGTTTTCCGTGAGCCATCGCTTCCAAGAAAACCAAGCCGAATCCTTCCTTTTGCGACGGAAGCGCGAACAGCGTGCAGCGTGCAAATTCATGGCGGAGCTGACGGTCGTCGATGTAGCCGGCGAACTCCACCGAGGCTTCAAGGCGATAGTCCCGCACGAGTTGTTGCAGGCGTGGACGATCGTCGCCGCGACCGACGATCCGCAACTTGGTGCCGGGCGCGGCCGCGAGGATCGCGGGCATTGCTTCGATGAGGTGATCGATGCCTTTATAGCGGTCGGATGAAGACAGGCGCGAGACGGTCAATATAACCGGCTGCGTCGTGGAGATGGCCGCAGAATCTAGGCCATCCGCGTCCAATTCGGGGTCAAGCGCGTTAGGGACCACCAACACCCGCGCCGGATCCAGCTTTATGTTTTTGAGCAGTTCGCCGCGGGTGAATTCGCTCACGCACAGCACACGCCAAGCACCCTTCAGCGCGCGGCGTTCCCAGAATGAAAACGGCCGCCACACTTCGATGCCGTGGGCGACGAGCACATAACGGAGGCGAGAACGCAGGCAGCTCGCGAGCCAGGCGACCGGCAGTTGAGCGACGTGTCCGCAGACGATGAGCCGGGCACCCGCGCTGAGGCTCAAGGTCGCGCCGACAAACCGGCTCTTGTCGCGTCCGCACGATTCCCAGCGCCCCAAGGTTTCGGGACTCGAATAAGGCCGCAGGTCGGGGGAGTCGACGGACACGTCGTTGAGCGCCACGAACCGGACTGAGTCGCTGCCGTCCGCCAACTCGCACAACGCCTTCAAATAAAGACGCAGGATGCGCGGGATACCACTGTCGGTGGTAAAGAGCTCGGGTGCGAGCAGCAGCGTTTTCATACAATAACGGGACGCGGACGGTTCAGGAACGCGACGAGAATCGCCAACGACCACACGCGCGACCATTCCAGGGTGTCGTTTCCGGCGAGGAAGCGTCGCCACTGTGCCTCGACGGCGTGGGTATCAAAGAGGCCGCTGCGGCCGACGCTGGACGGGGAGAACGTTTCGTCAAGAAACGGCTTGAGCGGCCCGCGCATCCACACGGCATAGGGAAGGGTGAACCCGCGCTTTTTGCGCTGCAGCAAACCGGGCGGGAGCACATCGGCAAGCGCGTCGGCGAGCGCGGACTTAGGTTGATCGGGCGTGTGTTTAAAGCGGGTAGGTTGGGCGCTCACCCAGTTGACGAAGGGACGGTCGACGAACGGGACACGCAACTCCAGCGAGTGTCGCATGCTCATCACGTCGCTGTCGCGCAGCAGCACGTCGGTCATGTATCCACGCACGTCGGCAAGACTGGCTACCGAGAATAGATCCGCCCCGCTTAAGTCGCTCGCCAGCACGGCTTCCTCCGGATGCGGCGCGTAAGCGTCGGCAACGCCGGGGGCCAACAAGGAGCGTCGGGCGGATTCGCCGAAGACGCGGCGTTGGAGCAGAGCGATCGAAGACGGTGAGGACGCGTAGCGTAGGGTGTCGGCGAGTTTGCGTGAACGGGTGTCGCCGCGGTCCCAACGCGCCAGCAGCGAATCGCGTAGTGCCTTGGGCATTACCCGCCAGAGCGGCAGCCATCGCGAGAGCACAAAGGTGTGCCTCACGGAGGAGTAGCCGCCGAACAACTCGTCGGCGCCGAGCCCAGACAACGCCACGGTAACGCCGCCGGAGCGTGCGGCTTGGCTTGCGTAATAGGTGTTGATGCCGTCGCCGGTAGGTTGGTCGAGCGCGGCGATGATTGCGCCCAGATCGGATGCCACGCGTTCGCCGGTGAGGATGGACGCATGGTGGTCGGAGCCAAGGTGACGGGCGTTAGCCGAGGCGGTTTCGGCCTCGGAGTAGCCGGCGGCATCGAAACCGATGGAGAAGGTTTTGAGACGCGCTCCGCTGAGCCGTGTCATCAGCGCGACGAGCGCGGTCGAATCGAGTCCTCCGGAGAGAAATGCGCCAACCGGCACATCGGCCACGACGTGTGCGCGCACGGTGTCCTCAAGTTGCGCGCGCAATCCTGCGGTGAATTCCGTGCGCGTGCGGGCTACGGAATCGGCGTTTGTCGGCGAGAGAAGCGCTCGCGCGCTGTCGTAGGTCCCGACGTGGAGCCGACCGTTGCGCCAAGTCGCGTATTCGCCGGGACGCAGACTGCTGACGGAGCGGTAGATCGTGCGTGGCGCGGGGACGGCGAGCCACGAGAGGTAGTCGCTCACGGCTTGCGGCTCGATGTCGGTCGGCACTTGGCCGGAGGCGAGCAGCGCATTCAGTTCGGAGGCGAACAGCAGGTCTCCGTTTGCCGAAGTGTGGATGTAGAGCGGTTTGATACCGAACGAATCTCGGGCGATCAGCAGTGCGTGTTCGTGGGCGTCCCACAGCGCAAAAGCGAACATACCGCGCAGCCGGGGCAAGGCGTCACGTCCCCAGTGGGCGAGGGCGGCGAGCAGCACCTCGGTGTCGCAATCAGTGCGGAATGCGTGCGTCGCGCCAAGCTCGGTGCGCAATGTGCGGAAGTTGTAGATCGCGCCGTTGAAGACGAGATGCCAACGCCCGTCCGGCGTGCTCATCGGTTGGCGTCCGTGTTTCGGATCGAAGATAGCCAAGCGGCTCATGCCGAGCGTGGCCTCGTCCCGAGACGCGACGCCGAAGTCGTCCGGGCCGCGATGGCGCATGGCCGTGACCATCCGGCCGACAACAGCATTGCGCAGATCAATGCTTTGGGCGGTGGCGATGTATCCAGCTATGCCACACATGAGTGGATGTGAGTATCTGAACCGAGCTTCGCCCCGTCGCTTCCCGAAGAAGCAAACCCGGTGAACAAAATTAAGTGATAAGCCATGGTTTGGCCTGATCGACTAGGGTAAAGACCCTAGTAAATGGAGCATGGGAGCGGAGCGCTCGGTGGCCGGCAACGCCATTGTTGAACGATCCGCAAATAGTCAGGGCTAAGCGCAAATAGCTTGGGAAATTTCCCGCGCTCTGTCGGTGGAGGTGAGCTTTTCAACAAGCAGCAGGCCGAACTCCGTGGCGGTGCCGGCTCCGCGGGAGGTGAGCAGGCGACCGTCGGCTATGATGCGTTCGTCTGCGAGGATGCTTGGCAACTCGTTGGCGACAGAAAAATGAGCGGTGTAGCGGCGGCCGGCGAGCAGGCCCGCGTCGTGCAAGACTGTGGGAGCCGCGCAGATGGCCGCGATCCACCGGTGAGCGGCGTCATGAGCGAGGACGATGGATCGGACGCGCGGGTCTTCGCGAAGCCGCTTCACGCCGGGGCCGCCGGGAAGAAAGAGGAGGTCGAACGTCTGCTCGGCCACGGCGGCGAGCGTGGTGTCGGCGTGCAGGGTGATCGCGTTGCGGCCGGTGACATGGATTGTCTCGCCGAGGGCTGCAATTGTGACTTCGACGCCGGCGCGGCGCATCAAGTCGATGGGGGCAACGGCTTCCAACTCTTCAAAACCTTCCGGGAGGATCACAAGTGCGGTGGGCATAGATACAAAGTGAAGGGGAGGGTTTCGCGCGGTCAATCTGTCGCATCGCGGCTGCCGACGACCGAGGGCGGCGTGGCACGCAAAAAGAGGCGGTCCGCGGCTTGTCTTGACGGTGAGGAGTCGAGAGCGTGGGTGGTAAACATGCCGCTCTCCACGCACACGCTTCGTCAGCTGAGTTACGCCGAAGGCTACCTCGCACTGGGCCTGAAAGCGGAAGCAGCGGAGGCGTTGGCCGAGATTGTGCCAAGCGAACGCGAGGCGACGCCCGTGCTGGCGCTGTGGTTGGGCGTGTATTGTGAACGCGAAAAGTGGAAACCGGCATCAGAGGTCGCGGAGAAACTGTGCGAACGTGAGCCCAATGTCGCAGGATTCTGGATACAGTGGGCGTATGCCAAACGCAGGCACGCGGGAATCGCGCAGGCGCGGGAGATTTTGTTGCGGGGGCTGGGGCAGCACCCGCGCGAGGCGGTGTTTCATTTCAACCTCGCCTGTTACGAGGCGCAGTTGGGGAACTTGGACGACGCCCGCGCGTGCCTTGAAACCGCCTGCCACCTCGACGCGAACTTTACGGAGTTGGCGAAGACTGATCCGGATCTCGAGCCATTGAAGGCCGAGTAGTGCGGGAGCCGGCGACGCGGCGGCTCAGCTGAGCGCCGTGAGCCACGCGCGGGCATGGCCGAATAGGCGCCAGCCGAGCAGGGCGTCGATGGCGATGTAGTGGTGAAACACTACAATGAACCAGAACGTGGCGAGGTAGGAGACTTTCGCGGACTTGTGCCGCAGGCGTCGTTGAGCGAGGAAGCCGCCGGGCCAGCCGCCGAGCAGTTCCCAGAGATGGAGGATTTTTTCCGGGATGCGCCACTCACCGCGTTGCGCGCGACCTTTGTCCGACGCGTAAAGGGCGTAGGTGATGAGCGAGCTAGCTGCGAGTAATCCGGCGAGGAGCCAGCCGTGTTTATCCGGAAGGAGTCGACCGATCGCCACGCCGGGGGTGGCGATCAGAGCTGCAAGCGCGGCAAAATGGACGCCGCGGAGGGGCGCCTTGTGTGATGGGCGGGAGGCGCGGGGCGGGTGTGTCGCTTCGACGGATGAACTCATTCAGGTGCCGCGATGGCGGATTAGCCGTGATCGAGGAAGATCCAGTGATCGACGTCAATGTGGTGGCGGTTGAGAGCGTCGGCGTATTCCGGCTTTTTGACCAGGCTGTCGGGGGAGTTCATCACCATCTGGATTTTTTCGTTGGGGATGTGGTGCTTCAACAGCGTGAGCGACGCGTCGTAATCGCGGCTGTCGTAGGCGACGCCGAGTTTGCGGTAGGCGTCGTCGGTGGTGGTGGCCTGGCCGTTCTCGGCCATCATCGCGTCGGTCGCGAAGGCGCCGAAGCCGGCGCCGCGTCCGTCGTTGTGCAGCAGGAGGAGCGCGCCGCTGCCGTAGTTTACGATGTGCTTCACGGACTGCTTGAGCTTGTCGCGGTTTTCCGTGGCGCGAAGTGGGAAGCGGTTAAAGAGCGACTCGCTGTGAATGCGCACGACCGGCGTGTCGAAGGGCCGTGGTTTTCCGTGGGTAAGCACGATAAAATCTTCGCTCGTTACGATGTCGTAATAGACATGAACGTGAAACCAATAGGGCGTCGTGAGCAGATCCACGATGGGGTCTTCGGGATGTTCCTTTTTGAACGCTCCGAGGTTGTCGGTGGCGATCTTCACGAAGAAGCGATCATCGCGAATCAGCTCGTAACCGAGGACCAACGGACGCGGGCCGGCCATGTAGCGCTCGATCGACTGCTGGCGGAAGAGCTCTTTGAACTGCGTCTCGGTGAGCAGCACGTCGTCGTCCACCGGCTTCATCGGCAGGAAGTAACCGGCGGAATAAATGAAGCGACGCGCCTCGGGGAGTGCGTAGGGCTTGAAGAGTTTGACCGGCTCAGGCGGCAGGGCGCGTTTGATCTTGGTGGCGGACGGACGCTTGAGGATGTGTCCGCCGGCGGCCTTCGACGTGAGGTAGGCGAGGTTGAAGGGGCCGGGCTCGAACTCGAGCGTTTCGGTGCCGGCGACCACGATGCCTTGTGCGCGGAGGGCGTCGATTTTGTCGGGGTTGTTCGTGAGGACCGTGAACGACGCCTTGAGCCCGAGAAGGTGGCAGATGTGGGAGATGTTCTCGTAGTTGCGGTGATCCTTTTTGAGGCCCATCGCGGCGTAGGCCTCGAAGGTCGAGAGTTGATCAAGCGAAGCCTGGACCAACATGCGATCGCGGGACTTGCCCACGTAGCCCACCCCGCGTCCTTCCTGCATGAGGTAAAACAGAATGCCGCGACCTTTCTCGGCGATTACTTTGAACGCGCCTTCGAGCTGTTGCACACAGTCGCAGTCGCAGCCGCGGAGGGTCTCGCTGGTCACGCACGACGAGTGGATGCGCGTGTGAAGTGTCTCCGCGTCGCGGATGTCGCCGTGGGACAGGGCAATGATGTAGTGCTTGTCGATCAGGTCCTGGAAGATGTAGGCACGGAACGGGCCGTAACGCGTGTCGAGCGAGCACGTGGCAAGATAGATCGTCGTGCCGTAGAGCGGACGCTCGTCGAGCACCTCCGGCGCGAACACGCTGCCGGTGGCATGCTGCAGCTCCGCGATGAGGGCGCTGAAATCGGGCACGGGATCGGCCGAGGTGGGGGAGGTGAACGGAACGATCTTGGACATGACGGCGGGAGAGCGCGCTGACGAAAGTCAGGAAGCGGTGAAGGGGAAGATATGGAAAAACTTTAGAAAGAAAATCACCGCGATGACGTAGCCCGTAATGGGCAGGCTGCGCGGGCGCCCGGTGCCAAGGGCGAGGAACGCGGCGGCGACCACACCGAGGCCGAGACCCTCGGCGATGCTGAAGGTCAGCGGAATGCCTATCACGATGAGGGCTGCGGGAAGGGCGACCACGAAGTCGTCGAAGTTGATGCGCGTGACCGATTGCAACATGAGCACGCCGACCACGACCAAGGCCGGCGCGGTGGCGGCGGCGGGCACGATCAGGATGAGCGGCGTGAGAAAGAGCGCGGCAAGGAAGAGGAACGCGGTGGTCACCACGGTGAGGCCGGTGCGGCCGCCGGCTTCGACGCCCGAGGCGCTTTCGACGTAGGTGACCACGGTGGACGTGCCGGCGAGGGCGCTGAGAATGGCGGCGAAGGAATCGGCGATGAGTGCGCGTCCGGCTTTGGGGAGGTGTCCGTCGGCATCGACGAGACCGGCGCGAGTGGTGACGCCGATGAGCGAGCCGATGTTGTCGAACATGTCCACGAGCAGCAGCGCGACGATGAAGGGAACGGCCTTCATGAAGGCGCTCGTATCTTGCAGAAAACCGAAGGTGAG
>DFYA01000123.1 GCA_002382525.1 Opitutaceae bacterium UBA4094 | reverse complement strand
GCCACCGGGATCGCCCCGAACCATCCCCCGCCCCCCGCCCGCCTTGCCTCGCCCCGCGCCTTCGTCATGTTCGCGGCCCATGCCCCAGCATGTAACCATGAAGGAGGTCGCCGCCGCCGCCGGGGTCTCCGCCGCGACCGTCAGCCGCGCCCTCGGCATGGACCCGCAGATCCCCAAGGCTACCCGTGACCGTATCCAAAATGTGGCGACAAAGCTCGGCTACCGCCCCGATCCGCTTCTCTCCGCGTTCGCCCGCCGCCGCCGCGGCAAAACCGGCGGCTCCGAAGTCACCACCCTTGCCTACGTCACCAACTTCGCCACCGCCGACGAATGGCGCACCAACCCGTTCTACGGCCCTCTTTTCCAAGGCGCCCTCGATCACGCCCACCGCAACGGCTACCGCATCGAACACTTCTGGCTCCGCGAACCCGGTATGACCGGCGAACGCCTCAGCCGCATCCTCTACAGCCGCGGCATCGTCGGCCTCATCATCCCGCCCACCTCCGCCGCCCACAGCCGCCTCAACCTCGACTGGCCTCGCTTCAGCTGCGTCACCATCGCCTACTCGCTCCTCCGCCCCGACCTCCACCGCGTCACCCCGCATCACTTCCACGCCCTGCTCAGCGCCGTCCGCAATCTCCGCCGCCTCGGCTACACCCGCATCGGCCTGTGCATTTATGAAGACACTAGCGGCCGCGTCGACGACCTCTGGCTCTCCGCCGCCTTACTCACCCAGCGCCGCTACCCGGCCTCGCCTCTGAAGATTTTCCTGTTCGAAGAAGCGACCCGCCACCGCATCCCCGACTGGGCGCTGTCCGAAAAACTCGAAGTCGTCGTCAGCGACAACCCCCAGGTGCTTCACAAACTCCAGAGTAGCGGCATCCGCGCCCCCGGCGAAATCGACTTCGCCACCCTCAACTGGGTCGCCACCGAACCGGAAATCGCGGGCATCAACCAGCGCCCTGCCGCCATCGGCGCCACTGCCGTCGACCTCGTCGTCGCGCAGATCCGCCGCGGCGAACGCGGCGTCCCCCCGATCCCCGTCACCTCCATGGTCGAGGGCGAATGGGTCGGCGGCCCCAGCCTCACCCGCTCGCGTTCCCGCAAATAATCAAGCCCGGGCGGCCACGCGGCCCACTTCTCGCTAGTCGCTCCTATTCAAACGGTTGCGATTTACGCAATCTATTGCGAACCGAGCCCGTTGCTCCGGGCCAAGAACAGGGTCCACCGTGGTGTCAGGCACCCGCCATCGCACCACCCGTATCCACGATTCGATTACATCATTCGGTCCCGACACCCCCATGAACCCTCCCACCACCACCGCCGCGCGCCTTATCCTGCGTTCGTTGTTCGCTTCAGCCGTCTGCCTCAGCACCCTCTCCGCCGCGACCTATTATTGGGACACCAACGGCGCCACCGCCGGCCTCGGCGGATCCGGCGATTGGAACACCTCCTCGGCCCACTGGAGCACCAGCAATACCGGCGGCGTCGCTCCGTTCGCCTGGAACAACACCACCAACGCTGCCGACCTCGCCGAATTTCGTGGCGTCGACGGCGGCGTCGTGACCGTTGACGCCGGTGGCATCACCGCGGCCAGCCTCGTCACCGAGCTCTCCACCACCGGCGCTTACACGTTTCAAGGCGGGCCCATCACGCTCACCGGCACCACGCTCCTCAACGGCAAAAGCGGCGGCGACATCACCGTCGGCACCAACCTCATCGCCAACTTCGCCACCGTCACCGCGGATCGCGCCTTCCTCATCCAGACCAATCAGGCCAACACGGTGACGATCGATGGTAACATCACCTTCGCCGCCAGTTCCGACGCCACCGGCATCAAGACGGTCCAACTCCGTGGCACGCACGCGGACAGCGTGATCATCTTCAACGGCACCCTCGGCGGCTCTCCCGGCGGCACCGCCTCCACGCGGCTGCAGGTCAACGGCTCCTCCACCTCCAAGACCTACATCAACGGTGACAACATCCTCAGCACCGCCGGCGCCCAAGTGGTCAACGGCATCGCCTACCTCGGACACAACAACGCCCTCGGCAGCGGCAACGCCCAGCTCACCAACTCCGGCACCGTCGCCAACGGCACCGCCGCGATCCTCACCAACGGCGCCCGCACCATCGCCACCAACATCAGCGCCGGCAAAACCGGCGACGCCACCACCCAGATGATTATCGGCGGCTCCACCGCCCACGTCTCGGAATACTCCGGCAACATCAGCGGCGGTAACAACGCCTCTTCCAACCTCCGTCTCTCCGCCGCCTCGGGCGGACGCGTCAACTTCAGCGGCACGATTAGCGGCACCGGCGGCACCGGCCTCTTCATCAAAGAAGGCGCGGGCGTCGTCGCGTTCACCCGGCTTGCCGGCAACACCTACAACCGCAACACCGAGGTCCACGCCGGCGCGCTCATCCTCGCTAACACCTCTGGCTCCGCCACCGGCACCGGTAACACCCTCACCGTCTTCAACGGCGCCACCCTCGCAGGCACCGGCATCTCGACCAGCGCCGTCATCGCGAATGGCGCCACCAGCCGCTTCTCCGCCGGCGACATGAATCAAAACGGCGTCAGCTCGATCGGCACCCTCCACCTCACCGGGGGCCTGTCCGCCTCCAGCGGAGCCACCTTCGACTTCGACCTCAACGGCGCCCAGATCGACGCCATCAACTTCGGCACCTCCGCCCTCACCCTCGGCGGCACCGTCACCGTTGACTTCACCAGCCTCGGCACCGTCCAAACCGGCGTCGCCTACAGCCTCTTCGCGGGCTCCGGCACGTGGAACTCCGTCTCCGCCACCTTCGTGATCAACGGTCCCGACGGCTACATGCTCGACACCACCTACGGCGGCGGCACCGGCTACCTCTTCAACGACGCGACCAACTCCTTCACCGTGCAGTTCGCCGCTATCCCCGAACCGTCCACCTACACCCTCCTCCTCGGCGCCGCCGGCCTGGCCCTCGCCACCGCCCGCCGCACCCGCCGATCGCTCTGATCCGCGCCTATCATCCAGCCCTCAAACGCCGACTCCCCAGTCGGCGTTTTGCTTGAATGACACTCCTCGCTCCGTCGCGCCCGCCACTCATGTCCATCCTCGTCTCCCAACGCCCGCCCGTCGCCGAACGTCGCTTCACCAACGAAACCGTGGAGTCGCTGATCTCCCGCGTCTCCGCCGGCATCGCCGACCCTGAACTCGCGTGGCTCTTCGAGAACTGTTTTCCGAACACCCTCGACACCACGATCGATCATCGGGTCGCCTCAGACGGACGCCCCGACACCTACGTCATCACCGGCGACATCGATGCCATGTGGCTCCGCGATTCCGCCGCACAAGTCTGGCCGTGCCTCCCGCTCGCCCGCTCCGACGCCAATCTACGCGCCTTGCTCGCCGGCGTCATCAACCGCCAAGCGGCCTCCATCCTCCTCGATCCCTACGCGAACGCCTTCTACCGCGACCCGGTCCAAGGGTATTGGAAAACCGACATCACGCTCATGCTCCCCGGCGTCCACGAGCGTAAGTGGGAACTCGACAGCCTCGCCTACTTCCTGCGCCTCTCCCACGCCTACTGGCGCGCCACCGGCGACATCGCTCCGTTCGACGCCGACTGGCAACGCGCCGTCGCCGCCGTGTTCGCCCTCCTCCGCGTCGAACAATCCGTCGGCGACGATCCCTCCCGCTCGCCCTACGCCTTCGAACGCGTCGTCGGCGATATTCGCGGCAGCCAAAGCTCCAAGGTCCGCACCGCCAACTGCGGACTCATCCGCTGCAGTTTCCGCCCGTCCGACGACATGGTGCAGCTCCCTTTCCTCGTCCCGGCCAACGCCATGATCGCCGTCGCCCTCCGCGACCTCACGTTCCTCCTCGCCACGCTCCACTGCGACGACCTCGCGGCCGAGGCCCATACGCAGGCCGAAACCATCACCCGCGCCCTCGAAACCCACGCCGTCGTCCACCATCCCGTCCACGGCGAGATCTGGGCGTATGAGACCGATGGATACGGCAACCATCACCTCATGGACGACGCCAACGTCCCGTCGCTCCTTTCGCTCCCCTACCTCGGCTTCTGCGCCCCCGACGACGCGCGCTACCTCCGCACCCGCGCCTTTGTTCTCAGCACCGACAATCCGCACTACGTCACCGGCGCCTCCGCTTCCGGCGTCGGCAGCCCTCACACCGGCCCCGGCACCATCTGGCCCATGGCGCTCTCAATGCAGGCCCTCACGTCCACCAACGACGACGAAATCCTTGCCTGCCTGCACACCCTGAAGACCACCCACGCCGGCACCGGCTTCATGCACGAGTCGTTCAACGCCGACGATCCCGCCCGCTTCACCCGTCCGTGGTTCGCCTGGGCCAACACCCTCTTCGGCGAACTCATCGTCACCCTCCACCGCGACCGCCCCCACCTCCTCCGCTAACCTCGTTCTCTTACTCGTTCTCCTCCGCCCCCACCCGACCTTCAAAATCGAGAACGAGTAAGAGAACGAGAACGATCACCCCCGACCGCTCCACCCCCGCAGTCCCCCGCCGACTTCGCGCCCCTTAGCGTCCTTCGCGGTTAAAAAATTCCGTCCCTTCCGCCCCGTGCTTACCCTGCCTACCCACCTCCCCCGCCTCCGCGGCCTCCTCGCTCTCGTTTCGGTATTGGCTGTTTCACTACACGCGCACGCCGCCGTCACCCTCGCTCCCCCGTTCCGCGACGGCGCCGTCCTGCAACGCGAAAAACCCCTCCCCGTCTGGGGCACCGCCACCCCCGGCGAAAAGATCACCGCCACCTTCGCCGGCCAATCCCTCGTCACCACGGCCGACGCCTCCGGCCGCTGGCGCGTCACCCTCGCCGCCCTCCCCGCTTCCGCCTCGCCTCGCGAACTGGTGGTCAAAGGCTCCGCCACTCCCGCCGCCCACACCATCCGCGACATCCTCGTCGGCGAGGTCTGGCTCGCCTCCGGCCAGTCGAACATGGAATGGCCCCTCGCCTACGTCGCCACCAAGCCCGAGCTCGCCGCCATCCACTTCCCGCTGATCCGCCAATTCAAAGCCGCCAAAAACCCGGCTAACGACCCGGCGTCCACCGTCGACGGTTCCTGGGCCGCCGCCCTGCCCGCCACCGCCGGACAATTCAGCGCCGTCGCCTACCATTTCGCCCTCGAACTGCACCGTCGCCTCAACGTCCCGGTTGGCATCCTCAACAGCACGTGGGGCGGTTCCGGCATCGACCCCTGGATCGCCACCGAGGCCTACCGCACCACGCCCGAACTGGCCCGCGCGTTCGCCCATCACGAAAAATTTCCCCGCCCCACCGCCGAGGAGAAAGCCACCTTCGAGGCGCTCTTCAAATCATGGGAGGCCGCTCGCGATGCCGCCAAGGCAGCCAAGCAGCCGTTCAACGACCCCATCCCCAAGGCTCCGCGCGGCACCGCGAACTACCGCACGATCACCGCGCTCAACAATGGCATGATCGCCCCGCTCGCGCCCTTCGCATTGCGCGGCGCGATTTGGTATCAGGGCGAGTCCAACACCTCGCAGGCCTCCGGTTACGCCCTCCGCATGCGGGCCCTCGTCTCCGGCTTCCGCACCCAGTTCGCCGAACCCGATCTGCCGGTTTACTGGGTCCAACTTCCCAACTTCGACCACGGTAACCGAAATTCGGATACATGGCATTGGGCCGAGCTCCGCGAAGCCCAGACCCAGGCCCTCTCCCTTCCCCACACCGGTCAGGCCATCACCATCGACGTCGGCGAACCCAAGGGCCTCCATCCAAAAAACAAAAAGCCCGTCGGCGAACGCCTCGCCCTGCTCGCCCTCGCCCGCACCTATTCCGTCAAAGACCTCGTCGACTCCGGTCCTGTATTCAAATCGGCCTTACGCGAGGGCGCCGGCTACCGGATCACCTTCCAGCCGTCGCCGTCCGCCCTGAAAGCCGCTCCCGCCGGGCTTACCGGCTTCGAGCTCGCCGGCCCAGACCAGGTGTTTCACCCGGCCGACGC
>DFYA01000220.1:18981-51984 GCA_002382525.1 Opitutaceae bacterium UBA4094 | reverse complement strand
AGTTGCCCCCGGAGGAAAACATCCAGTGCGGCCATGTGCGGACGAAGCTTGGCAAACACCAAGGCGAAATCCTGCGCTACCATCGGATCAGGAGACTGGAAAATCGTGGCGGACATAAACGCGCGGCAATTTAGAACGAAGTTCTCTGATGGCTAACCAATAAGTATCGAGACCGATTCTTCTCAAGCCAGTCCTCGGCAATCTCCGGCAGTTGCGAGCCCACGCTTGATCTTAAAAGCCGTGACGGCAGAGCCCCGTTGACGCGCCCGACTAAGGATTTCGGTGGCGTCCCGTCACGTTGGTTGCGAGATACTCGCAAAGATGAACGACGAACCCGCCCTAATTCTCTTCATGTCCGCCGTTGGCTTGTATGTGCTCCACCTTTGGATCCAAGACTACCGCGCGGCGCTGAACGGCCAGCCGAGCGCACAGGCGCTGCCCGGTGCCGCTCCAACAACGCCCTCCGCGTGCTTCATTGCGGCCGCCGGTGCGGTGCTGCTTCTAATTGTCGAAACCTTTGGCGAGATCCGATTGGGAATTAGCGCCGAACAGACCGAAATCACTCTTTTGTTCGGGGTTTACACCTTGATCGCGGCCTTCATCGAAGAACTTATTTTCCGCGGATATATCGTGGTCGAAGGAAGAGGAAAAGCCCTCCGCTGGGCGGGAATCGTGGGGGCGTCCGTTTTATTCGCCGGCCTCCATCCGTTTCTTTGGTCATGGGATATGGGGAGTTCCGCGATGTGGCAGGTTTTTATGATCTGGCGATGGAGCGAGTGGCTCACGTGGGACTTTAGCACCAAAGGAGTGTTTAGCACCGCCATCTTATTCGTAAGTTCACTTTGGTTCTACACGGTGCGCTTCGCCTCGTTCAATCGAACACATTCCCTGCTCCCGTGCATCGTCGCTCATGGCACCAAAAACTTGGGAGTCATTGCGGTAAAAGGATACCAAGGCTTCGTCAGCGGCTGGTGGTAAATCCACCGCACGCTCGTCTTAGGACAAAAAAAGAGCGGTGGCCAAAGCCACCGCTCTTCAGGATCTCTATTAAGGGAATTATTTCTTTAGTTCCTTTGACGTCGGCACTGGATCGTTTTCGGGCAAGAAAGGATCCCCGTCCTCACGATATCCGGTGATATCGCTGCGCTTCAGCTTAGCTTCACGCAGCACGCGCGGATCATAGATCTCCTCGGGCTTGGCGTTTTTCGGGCTAATCACGCGAGCCGTGATGAAGATCAAGAGGTTGGTGCGGGTCTTCTCCTTGACTTTATTTTGGAATAAACGGCCAAGGACCGGGATATCGCCCAAAATGGGGAGCTGGCTTCGACGGGTGCCCTCATCATCTTTGATCAAGCCGCCGATACCGAGAGTATGTCCGTCTTGCAGCGATACCTGAGTTTTGGTCTTGCGAGTGTTGATGATCGGAATTTCGGCACCACCGGCACCGCCGAAGTTCACCGGGTTCGGGTCACGCTGACTGATCTCGGGCTCAAGGGTTAGCTTGATGAAACCTTCGCTATTAACTTGCGGCGTCACCTTAAGCAGAACACCGATCGGTTTATACTCGAAACCGCTTACCTCAAATCGACCTTGCTCGGCATTATACGTATAACTAGGGATAGGATACTCCTCACCGATATTAATTTCGGCCTGCACATTGTTAAGTGTAACGAGCGTGGGATTATTTACGATACGAGCATTACTCTTACGTTCCGCAGCACGGAGAACAGCTGAATAATCGACGCCGGTCAAAAGTGTCGTAGTCACAGCCGAAGGGTTACCGATGGCGATCGGCCCGCCGACATTAGGAGCGATATCGGAAATATACGAATTATCGTAAGAACCCGTAGCCCCCGCTCCCTTTTCATAAGAGGTATAAGTGCCGCCTTTAGAACCTCCGCCAACATTCCAATTCAACCCGAGCTCACGCTCATCACCGGCAGTAATCTCGATGAATTTCGACTCGATCATGACCTGGTCGGTCGCCCGATCTAGACGCTCGATCACCGGCCGGATCTTGCCAAGTCGTGACGGACGCTCAGTCACCACAAGCGCATTGGCCCGTTGATCCACGATGATTTTACCCCCGGCAGCAGGCTCCACCATCGTCGTCGCCACCTTCATGATATCATCCGCTTTCGCGTAATTGATAATAAAAATTTCCGTCGAAACCGGCTCGGCCAACAGGCTGTCTTGGCTCACGATTTTGATGATATTCCCATCCTCCACAAACGTGTAGCCGATTGGAGATAGGATGACCTGATAGATTTGTCGCCAAGTCACCTCGCGCAACTTTAACGAGGTCCGGCCTTGAAGGGTATCCGGAATAACAAGGTTCAATTCAAACAGATCGGCAACATTCCGCAGAATCGTGCGGATTTCCTCGTCCGGAAAATCAACCGAAAGAGTATCCTTGCTCTTGGTCGCGGTAGAAACGGCTGCCGTATCCTCAACTGAAGCGGCGCCCTCAACAGAGGTCGACCGCAACGGAGTCGCATCGGCCGCAGGAATGACCACCACGTCTGACTGCACCGCCTCAGAAGAAGCGGGCGCCACGACGATTGTCTCAGATTCCGAGTCAGGATTGACCGCAACCTCAGGTGACGGAGGGATAACGTCTGCAGCAACGGCGGACTCTTCTTGAGCAGACACCTTACCGACGAGGGCTAATGATGCCAAAAATACTATACTGGTTCTCATGGCTTGTTTACAGGTTTGATAGGCCGGGTTATTTCTTCTTTATTCAAACGAAGAGTGAAGCTAGTGCGTTCAACACCGCTAATTTCTAGCTCGTGCGTCTTTCCTTGAAAGACAATTGGGATGGTGTCGCCGACTTTGAGCTTTTTTTGACCAAAGAGCAGGAACTGCGTATCGCCCAGTGCCATCGTCCCGGTCGGCAAAACCGTATTCACAACGGCACGCAAAATGTCGCGGTCGGATAGTCCTACGACGGGAACGGGCGCCGGCTTTTCCTCATCCACTTTAACAATCGGCTTGGTCCGATCAAAAGGGTTTTTATAAAGGATATCGTTCGGATCGACCTGCACAGGCTCTGCGGTCAAAAGCGCGCGCGCTAGATCAAGCGATTCCATGCGCTTCTGAGGTGAAGCCACTTGCGCACTCGCCAAAAACGGGCAAGCCCCCAACATCAGTAAATATACGGTGATTTTCATGGAGTCCCCAGTAGATCGATATTCAAATTAAGGGTCACGACAGCCCCGCTTGAACTCATAACGGCAGAATTGATTCTACAAAAGTAGGCACCCCGCTCTAGGTGTCGCAAAAACATCATCACTTGGGAGAAATCGCCCTGCACATTCACGATATAATTGAGCGGAACATAAGACGCCCCCTTGGCTACAGCAGCCCGCGCTCCTGGCCGAAGATCGAGATACTTGATCCCAACCTCAGCCTCCAACCTGTAAAAATATTGGAGATTCTGAGCCAAACCACCAAACACTAGGCTCCGATCCTTTACCGCAGAATTCGCCTGAATTAGGAAGTCGAGTTGATCCTTAAGGAGCGCAGTGTTAACGATATTTGCGCGCTGCCGCCTAGCCTCGGCTGCGTGCTTGTCCAACTCAGCCTGCTCGGACTCAATTGCTCCGCTGCGGAGATAGAGAACAACGAGCAGCCCGACGACGATAATGATCGAGACAACCAACAGGGGATACTTTTTTACCCCCGCAGTAAGCGCTTGTGAGTTTAAACTCATTTCCTTCCTTTCACCGCCGGCTTTGCCGGGGCCTTGAATGCCAAATCAATTACAAATTGCATACGACCCGTTCCCGGATCCCTCACGATGTTCGTCAGTTTGATGCTGTCGAAATGCGCGAATGATGCATTTCCCCGAAGTGCCTCAACATATTGCACTGCGCGCCCGCTTGCCTCGTCAGCGGCTCCTTCGATAGCGCCACGCAACGTAACCGCCGCAGGCCTGTAATCGATACTTCCCAACGTTATCTCCGGAGGCAAAGTCTCGCCCAGCTGAAATATAAAATCAGAAACAACCAGCTTGGATGCTGCCAAGAATGATTTTAACTCCAGAATCTTCCGCTCCTCCTCTTGAAACTTTTTATATTCAGCCAACGCGCGATCGCTTCCCGCCTTGCTCCCCCGAACGTCCGCGAGAGCACGTGCCGTCTCATCCCGCAACGCTTTCAACTGTAACTCGGCATAACCCACGTAAAGGGCTAATGCGGCTGCGGCAAAAATCGCCAGCGCGTTAATAAAAAACGAGGTTCGAACTGCTTTGGTATCGGGTAAACGTTCCGCGATCCTAAAGTTCGGGTGCCATGCAGGCACCATCACAGCTGACGATTTGTCACTGCGCTTTTTCAAGGACGACAGCATGACTATTATTGTATTTGACCATTAAACCGAAAAGACCGAGGCGCCTGGCGTCTTGCGCATTCGCCGGGACCCCATCTGCGAGAGTGATTTGATGCGATTGCAACCAAGCCGGGATATCTGGCTTCAAAACCGAAACCCCCAAATCCGCAGCTATGGCATTCTCAAGCCAAGCCAATTTAGCGGGCAGAAGCGTGCAGGCGACTTGAGCAATCGACTGCCCCGTCTGGACTTCATAAAAGCCGATCGATGATTGAAGCTCTTTAATAAGCTTTTTTATCAGGATCGACCCCATGCCCGTGAAATCGAACGTATTGGAAAGGAAGAGTTTTTTGGCCGAATCTTCGTCCTTAAGTCCCAGCTCCTTTTGAACTACCGGGATCATTGCGTTTAAACCCTGCTGGATCGGACGCGAGGCTTCGAGACCCGAACTCGTAACGATAAAAGACGTTGTTGTATCGGCTTCAACCTCCAGCATCAATACAGGTGTCTTGATCTTCGCAAACGACAGATAATCCACCATCGCCCCGATACTACCTACGCTACTCAGCTCAATGGTTTCAGGAAAAATACCAGAGGCAAGCAACGCATCCTGTGCGTGATGAACGTCGGCAGTGGGCAGGCCGCACATGAGAGCCTCTTTCTGTCCACCCCTCACCAAATCGTAATCCGTTCCGTTAGCCGCATTCAATATCGCGAGTGCATATTGATCAGGCTCCACCCTCATCTGCTGGGTGACGACTTCATTTAAATAACCCGCCTCTTTGAGGCGCTTCGTCTCCAACGTAACCTTGCGCACTACCCTGCGCGGCGAATTAACACCGCAAGCCGCATGGAGGTAGCCACTTGGAACCTTACCCACCTGCACAGCTCGTAGGGCCTCTTGGAATGATTGGTCGTCATTGGGCGCGCACTCTAGGACTTCCTCGACGACAAACGGAGCACTGCCCTTAGAAGCACGTGCCAGCAACACCACATGATCATTGCTGTCTATGAAGAAGTTTTTGGCTTTTTTTGGAAGAAACATGCTTGAGCAGGCCGGTTTTGAACATGCTTAGAAATGGCGTTTGGAACCTAGGACCTCGGGGATGCCCTTGTTCACCAGGCCGAGGACGCTCATCGGAGACTTTCTGCACTTCAAGGTAAATCCCCCCACGTAAATTCTCCGGGAGGTATTTACGGGTTCTTTAAGAGACAAAAAAAACCCGTCTTTGAAAGACGGGTTAAGACGATTGCTGGAGAAACGCTCTTAAATCACTTCTGCCAAGTGCGCTTCTTGTGGCGGTTAGCCTTCAAGCGCTTTTTGCGCTTGTGCTTGTTCATCTGGAGGCGGCGTTTCTTTTTGAGGTTACCCATGTGGAGTCAGATTTAGAAGTGATTGTTTCGCGTAGAAACCGTTCGTGAAACAGCCTGCACCGGCCCCTGTAAAGCTCAATCTACCTGCTCACCCTCGACCTGGACGACCCGCCGCATCGCCGTCGACACCAAACAACAGCGGACGCAGGCCTCTGAGACGCCCGCCAGACGAGCCGCCGCCTTGCGGTAAATCGCCATTTGGCGGGCGTAGCGGGTCGCTATTTTGGCCAAGTCACCGGCCTCGCCCCGATCGGTTTTGAAGTCGTAGATTGTCACGCTCGCCACACTCCCGCCTTCCCTCGATAGCACCACGCGGTCGAAAACCCCGGTAATCCATTCTCCTTCTAGCACGATCTCGAACGGTCTTTCGCGCCAGACCTCTCCTCCCGTTTGTGGTCGCGCCCAAACCTCCACCAAGGTCGACGCCTCCAAGCACGCACGCGCCTCCATTCCTGCCACTTCGCCTACTCCACTGGCTTGCCACGCATTCAGGGTCGCCGGCGTCACGCCGCCCCACTCGACCGCCGCAAAGGCCGCGTGCAAGGCCGTGCCAAAGTTCGCCGCGCTCTTCCCGCCCGCCCCAAACAACGCCGCGCCGGTCACCACCCCCACCTTCGTGCCCGAAGGCGTGCGCGCGGCGTAACGCGTCGCCGAGAGCCCCTCCGTCACCTGCGCGCTCTCCCCGCCGTCGCCATTACTAGCCCGGCGCTCCGGCGGATCTTCCAACACCGCCAGTGGCTTAAACCACTCCGCGTCTCCTTCGACGTAAGTCCCCTCGCCCCTCCACGCGCCGACGTTCACCAAGCCCGAGAGCCCACCCGTGGCCAAGGTGTGCGCCAGCAACTTCGGAAAGTTGGCCGAGGCGGACTTTAGGTTTACCGGCTTCGTGATCAGATAAAGCGCCCGTTTTGCCCGGGTCATCGCCACGTAATAGAGGCACAACTTCTCGTAAGCCGCGTCCGCCTCCGCCTCCGCGACGTGAGCTGCCAACACCGGATCGCACTCGTGAAAGAGCTTCGGCGGCAAATCAAGCACCCACTCGACCGCCCTCGCCGCAGTTTTCTGCACACCGAGCCCGTCCCGCCTCCGCGTCGAGAGCGAGTTTCCCTCCAGATCCGGCAACACCACCACATCGAAACCCAGCCCCTTCGATTTATGCACGGTCATCACACGCACTACCGCCGCGTTATCCGCATCGCGAACCACGTGGCGCTCGGCGAACTGCACGAACTCCGCGACATCTCGCCGACCCGCCTCGTCGAATAACTGCGCCGCTTCCACCAACTGCCGACCCCGTTCGCGGCTAAACACATCGTCCGCCTCCAACACACTCGCCGATCTCGACGCGCCCGAGAGCCGCCTCAACCACGCTTCCACCGTCCGTGCAAACCCCTCCGTGTGCACTTGGCGCAGCACTCCTTCTGTCAACCGATCTGGATCGCCCCACTCGCCTCCGAGCAACGCATCCGCCAACGGCGTCATCCGCACGTGCTCCCACGCAAAGCGATCCTGCGGGTGCGCCGCCACTTGGAGTAACGCCAGCACCGCCGTCGTCAGCGGATTGTCCGTGCACACGTGCAAGTCCGACGCCGCCACCGCGGGTAGCCCGCCTTCACGCCGTAAATAATCCGCCAGCCATGTCGCCGCATCGTTGGACTGCACCAACACCGCCACCGACAATCCGCGCTCGAGCGGCTCGATCTCCTGCAACAATCGCAACGTGAGCGCCGCCCGCGCCTCGTCGTCCTCGCCATGCAACCACGCGACCTGGCCCTCGATCCCCGGACGAGCACTCTCGTGGTCGCGCCACTCGCGTATCCACCGCTCCGCCGCCGGCGCCGGCACCAGTTCACGCAGCACCGCCGCGTCGCCGAACACCCGGTTCACCGTCGCGATGATCGCTGGCCCTGAGCGCCACGACGCATCCAACCGTCCCTCCTCAATCGTGCCCGGAGCGACCGCGTTGTAGGTGTCGAAGATCTCGCGAAACAGCCGTGGATCTCCCCCGCGCCACGCGTAGATCGCCTGCTTTACATCGCCCACATAAAACAAACTCCGCCGCCCCTCCGGATCCTGCACCGCCTCATCGATCAGGTTGCGCAACACGCTCCACTGCCCGTGGCTCGTGTCCTGAAACTCATCCAGCAACCAGTGATCGAACTTCGCGTCCAACCGCCAATCGACCAACAGCCGCGCTTCCGCCGCATCGAAATCGGGCGCCTCCTCGACGCCGTCCTCCGTCGCTGCTGCCCCCGCTCCGCCGCTCGTCAACCGCGGCGCGCCTTGCCCCGCAAAACCATGCCCGTGCTCCGGCATCAACAGCCGTTGCACATCCGCAAACGTGAGTTTCCCCGCGCGCCTCACCAAGTCGTGATACACCGCTTCGTAGCCGCGCAACACCGTGTGAATGCCCCGCGTCATTTCCATACGACGCTTCAGTTCGCCTCCGATCACCGCCCGCGTGACCGCCGCCAATGCCGCACACGCCTCCACTCTCAACGTCTGTTTTTTCCGCTCGATCACCAACTCCACCGGGCCCTCTCCGCCCGACAACGCGTCCCACACCTCCACCGCTTTCTTCAACACATACTCCATCGGCGCGGGCAACATCGCGCCCGGCGACCACGTTTCATACGCATCCAAAAAATGCTCCCACCGTTCTCGTTGCTTCTCGCTCGCACACGCGCCCGCCGCCCACACGCGCAACACCGCCACTGCGCCCTTCGCGTCGTCGCCCGCACCAAACCAAGCGCAGCCTCCATCCGCCCAGATCCGCGCCGGATTCCCCCACGCCTCGCTGTCCGGCGCGCTCAGATAAACCTCTTGGTGTAGGTCGATGAACTGGTCCAACCGCGCCGCCAGCCGCTTCTCCTCCGCGCCAAACGTCGCTCGCTTGAACGCCTCCACGAACTCCCTCTGCGCCTCGTCCAGGGCCGACCCCGTGCGCGCGAACAACTGACGCAGCACGCGCTGCCGTTCGAGCCGCGCTCCGTGCTCCTGCAGTATCTCAAAGTCCCCGCCCAACCCCAGCTCCAGCGGAAACGCCCGCACCACCCGCGAGAAAAACCCGTCCAATGTCCCCAACGACAACCGGTGCATCGCGCCCACCATCCCGCGCAACATCCGCAAGAAATCCGCCGTGCCGAGCGCCGGCTCCTCGATGTCCGCCGCGAGCCGCTTCGCCTCCTCCGGATCGCGCGCGGCCTTGGCCAGCTTGTTCAAAATCTCGTCGAAAAACTCACCCGCCGCCTTCCGCGTAAACGTAAGCGCCACGATCCGCTCCGGCGGCGCCCCGCTCGCCAGCAACCGCACAAACCGGTTCGTCAACGCGTAGGTTTTCCCCGAGCCCGCCGACGCCAAAATCATCTTGTGCCCAATCGTCTTCATACGCGCGCCTCCGGTTCTTTTTCCGCCTCCGGCCACTCCACGCTCAACGCCGCGCCTTGCTGGAACAACCCCGCGAAATCGTCGTAATCCGATGCCATCTCAACCGGCGGCCAGAACCGCCGCGCCCGCACCGCCGCAATCACGCCTTCCGCGCACGCCATCGCCGCCGACTGCAACGCCGCGTCGTATCCATTCCAAAATGACACACCCGTCTCTCCCGCCGCTTTCGGCAGATTAAAATACCCGCAACCGACCGCGTGCCCGAACTCCTCCGCCACTGCCGCCAGATACAGCGGCAATTGCAAATCGACCCAAAGCATCTCCTTCCCGCCGCCACTCGCCAGCCGCGCCCACTCCGGCAACACCGTCACGTCCTCGCTCCGCCCCGCGTTCCGCAGATGCGCGTCCTCCGGATTCACCGGTTTGTCCGAGGTCTTGTAGTCGATCACGCGCACTTCTCCCGTGAGTTCGTTGCGATCGATGCGGTCGATCTTTCCGCGCACCGCCATCCCGCCAATCATCAGTTCAAATTTCGATTCCACGCGCTCGATCACCCAACCGTCCGCCCGCAACTGCGCTTGCACCTCCGCCACCTTCCCGAGCCGCTGGCGCGCCGATTCCAATTGCACCACCAACGGCAACGCCGGCTCGTTCCCATAACGCGCCCGCGCCGCCCGTTCCAGTTCCTCCAGCAAGAACCCGCGCAACACGCCGGCGTCCGTGCAATCCCGCACTGGCGAATCCGCACGCCCCATCGCCTCCAGCGCCGTGTGACACAGGTTACCGAAGTCCATCGCGTCCAACTCCGCCTTATGCGGATCCACCGCCTGCATGCGCAGCCCGTGCTTCAGATAAAACCGGAATGGACACTTCAGATAATCGCGAAACGCCGTCACCGACAACCGCTCGAACTTCGCGTCCACTCGCGGCGTCAACTTCCACGCCCGCCTCCACGCCGGATTTTCTCGCACCCCGTCCGCCGCCTTGAACAAAAACGCCACGCGCGCCGGCAGCTCCGCATCCGGACACAAAAACAACAATCGCGAGGGCCGCAGCGGATCGCCCGCCGTCGAGGTTTTGCCGACCAGCACGTCCAAGCGCCCGCGTCCGTCCGCGCGAAATGCCGACAACGCTTGCAACAGATACGCGTCGCGCGCGAACCGTGACGCGTTGTTCTTTAACCCCAGCCTGCTGCGCAACGCCTCCGGCAAAAACGCGTCGCCCACCACCGCGTCCGGGACGCATCCGTCGTTGAAGCCCGCCACCACCAGATGCGGCGCGTCGTCCCACAACAACTCCAGCCAGCCTTGCAACTCCACCGCGCCCGCCGGTTTTTCGTCGAAGCGCTGACTCTCCCCGAACGCCCGCAACGCCAGCTCCCACACCTCCGCCGCCTCCAGTCCGGGAAACCGCTCCGTCGCCGCTTCCAGCTCCGCCAACACGTCGCCCCAAGCCTGCGCCGCCTCCACTGCGCGCGCATCGTCTTCAAGCTCCAGATTGAAGCGCCGCTTCTCAAAAATCTCCGTCAACACCCCGCGCACATTTTCCGGGAAGGTCCCGTTCAACAACCGCCCGCGCACGCGCGCCACGTCCTCCAGCGCCTCCGCCAACGCGCTCCAATCCGGCTCTGTCTTCGCATGCACCCGCGCCGCCGCTAACGTTGGCGGCAAGTGCTCCGCATGCAGCTCGTCGAGCGCCGCCAGCAGCGTCGAGGCCGGCCCACCGAGCCAGCGCAGCACATCCGGACACCGCAGCAACGCCGCCACCGCCGCAAACGTCGGCTCCTTCACCAGCTCCGCCAACGCGGTTAACAACGTGTGCAACGCCTCTCCCTTCCGGGGGCGCCCTCCGGGGTTAAACGCCGGCACGCCCGCACGCCCCAATCCGTTCTCCAGCGGCGGCAACACCTCAGCGTCCGCGACGCCCACGCCGAGCCGGCCGCCCGGAGGCGTGTATCCAGCCGCGCATGACACGATCGCGTCCGCCTGCGCCGCCGGATCGACGCACAACCGCACGCGTCTCTCAAAGTCCTCCAGCTCCAGCGTGCGCCGCTCCCAAGTCGTCGCCACCGGACGCCCCCAATTGTCGAATAACACTCCCATCTCGCCGCCCGTCCCCGCCGCCCCCGCTGGCCCCGACACCAGCACCTCGACCGGCAGGCCGTGAGCCGCGTGCGCTGACAACACCGCTACCGCCAACGGCAACGGATCCGGCGTGCCCGCCAGCACGATTCGCCGCACACCCGTGGGCGGCACCGGGTTCATCGCAAACGCGATCTTCGCCGCTTGCGCGTCACGCAGTCCGCGCTCCGCCAACACCGCGTCGCACGCCGCCTCCAATTCGCCCAGCTGCCGCCACCGCTCCGCCTCCGGAAAATCCGCGCCACCGCGCACCGCTACGTCCGCCATGCGCAGGCCGTTTTCGGCGAGCGTCGTTTGCAGTCGCTGAAACTCCCGCGCCAGTCGCACCGCCCAGGCAAACGTGCGCGCCGGCGGATCCACCGGGAACACGTCGCGAAACACGGTCAGATCCACGTCGCGCAAGACTTCCGTCCACGCGAGCAACGACTCCGTCTTCGTCGCCACGCCCGTCACCGGCGCGTCCAGCGTCGCCAGCGCCTCCGGCATGATCACGCGCGGCGGAAACACCGCTTGCTCGCGCTTCGCCGCAAACCCCGCCAGCGCCTCGCGCAGCCGGCGCCCCGCCTGCCGCGTCGGCGCGATCAGCAGCATGTCCGACAGGTCCAGCGGACCGGGCCCTGCCCACCCGCCCGCCAGCCATTCCGTGACCGCATGCACCAGCGGCCGATCCCAAGGTAAAACGTGAACACGCGGCGACGACATTCGTAGGCGCTCACCCAAAACACGTCCCCGCCATGGGAACGAGGCCAAAGATGCGCCGTCGTCATTATCGCTGTCGTCATGGCGTCGCGAAACCGTCTTGCTCCCGCCTTCCGCCCGCCGGAGCACCTTCCCCAACACATGGCTGAATACGATTCCATCGCCGCGGACTACCGAAAATCAAAGTTCGCCCCGTGGCGGATCGCCGTCGAAGCCCACTCGTTGTTCACGCTGCTCGGCGACGTCCGTGGCACCCGAGTCCTCGATCTTGCCTGCGGAGACGGCATCTACAGCCGCCGCCTGCGCGAACGCGGCGCGGCCCGAGTCGTCGGCGTAGATCTATCGTCCGGCATGATCGACATGGCACGCTCCGAGGAAACCGCCCGCCCGCTCGGCATCGATTACCACGTGAGCTCGGCACAGGACCTCGATCTCGGCGAGACCTTCGACATCGTCTTCGCCGCCTATCTGCTCAACTACGCTCGCTCGCTGGATGAATTGGCCGCCTTTGCCCGATCGGTTACAAAACACCTGCGACCGGGCGGACGCCTGATCGGCATCAACAACAATCCCGCGCACCCGCCTCAACACTACGCCGCCACCCGTCCTTTTGGTTTCGTCAAGAACCTGCCACCCGGCACAGCGCTCGTGAACGGCACCGCAATCACCTACACGTTTTTCCAGGACGACCACTCCTTCCAGTTCGACAATTTCTATCTGGATTCACACGCGCACGCCTCGACCTTGGCCGATGCCGGGCTCAAGGCCTTCGCCTGGCATCCGTTGCAGGCCGACCTCGCGATGCTCTCACCGCAAGACCACGCGCTCGACTGGGAAGGGTTTGTCGCGAGCGCCCCGGTCCTGTGTTTATCGGCAGTGCGCGTGTGACTTCTAGCGGCCACTTCGATCTATCCATTTTCTCATGACCGACCACGCATCCGGTTCTCTCAGCAACCCCGACCTCGCTCCGGTTTCCGCCGAACGTCGCACGTGGGGCACGTGGCACATCGCCGCGCTCTGGGTGGGCATGGCCGTGTGCATCCCGACCTACATGATGGCGGGCAACCTCATCGGCGCCGGCATGAACTGGTGGCAGGCGCTGCTCACCATCTTTCTCGGCAACGTCATTGTGCTGATCCCGATGACCCTCAATGCCCACCCGGGCACCGCCTACGGCATACCGTTTCCCGTGCTCCTGCGCGCCTCCTTTGGCACGCGCGGCGCCAACATCGCCGCGCTGCTCCGCGGACTTGTCGCCTGCGGCTGGTTCGGCATCCAAACGTGGCTCGGCGGCGCCGCCATCTACGGCATCTGCGCGATCCTCTTCGACTTCTTGCCCACGTCCGGCACCGCCATTCCCGGCCTCGGTATTTCTCCCGGACAACTCGCCGCGTTCCTCGCGTTCTGGGCGCTTAACGTCGCTATCATCATCCGCGGCATCGACGCCATCAAGTGGCTCGAAGTCCTCTCCGCTCCGTTCCTGCTGCTCGTCGGCTCCGCACTCGTCCTGTGGGCCTACACTGCGGCGAAAGGATTCGGCCCGATCTTTGCGCAACCCTCTGCGTTCGCCACGCCCGCCGCCTTCTGGCCGGTCTTTGGCGCGTCGCTCACGGCTCAAGTCGGCTTCTGGGCCACGCTTTCACTCAACATCCCCGACTTCTCTCGCTTCGCCAAAAATCAACGCTCCCAAATTGTCGGCCAAGCGATCGGCCTCCCGCCCACCATGGTGCTGTTTTCCTTTGTAGGCATCGTCGTCACGAGCGCGACGGTCGTTGTTTTCGGAGAGGCGATCTGGGATCCGGTGCAACTGCTCTCGCGCTTCCAGCACCCGGTGCTCTGCGTGCTGGCGTTGTTGGCGCTCATCATCGCCACGCTCTCGACCAATCTCGCGGCCAACGTCGTCTCGCCCGCCAACGACTTCTCCAACCTCGCCCCGCGCTTCATTGGTTTTAAAACCGGCGCGATCATCACGTCGGTCATCGGTATTCTGATGATGCCGTGGAAACTCCTGTCATTGCCCAACGGATACATCTTCACCTGGCTTATCGGCTACGGGGCGCTGCTCGGCCCGATCGCCGGCATCATGATCGCCGACTACTACCTCGTGCGAAAAAAACGGCTCGATGTTGCCGGCCTTTACGATGCCCGCGGACCTTATCGTTACACGGGCGGCTTCAGCCTTGTCGGCCTCGCCGCGCTGCTCTTGGCCGTCCTGCCCAACGTGCCTGGATTTCTCACGGTCGCCGCCCCGAGTCACTTCCCGGCGAACTCGATCCCGTCAGCCCTTCACACGCTCTACAATCAAGCTTGGTTCGTCGGCTTCGCGTTCGCGTTCGGTCTCTACCTGATGCTCCGGAAGCTGTGGCCGAACGGCTAGGTATATATCGGCTCCCAAGAGTCCGTCGAGGGAAGCGAGCTTGCCCGCGATGTTCGCGCCACGAATCGCGAGCAAGCTCGCTTCCCGCGAGAGGCCAGAAGCTGCGGCCGCGCGTGCACCCGAGCTGGGTTCGAGAACCCGACGCTCGGTCTAGTTCCGGGCACGGACACGCAAAAGCCGGCGGACCCAGAGGGCCGCCGGCTTGTTTGTATTCTTGATCCAGGCTTGCTTTGGTAACCCGCGACTTACATCGCGGAAACAGGACGATCTTTGCGCTCGGGCGACTCGCTCGAGGAACCGCTTTGATCGGAGGTGAGGCCTTGGTTTTTCGCTTCTTTTTTGGCGGCCTTGGTCGCCGCTTCGGTCGCGCTTTCTACAACGTGCGTGCCGCGTTCGATGAGGTCGTTGGCGGTGCCGTGCAGGCGCTCGTTCAGTTCGCGCGCTTTCGGCTCAAGTGTCTGCGTCAGGCGACGCGGCGTCGGAAGCAGGAGACCCGCCACCAACCCGACCGCGAGGCAAACCAAGCCGCTTTGCAACGGGTGATGGTCCACGGCTTCGGTCACGCTCTGTTTGCTTTTCTCATAGAAACGAAGGGTCTGTTCCTTGGCCTGCGCGGTGCTTCCCGCGAGGCGATCACGGACCTCGGAGGCCTTATGCTGGAGGTTGCCCATCGCCTCGGACGCCTTCGCCTTCATCGACGAGGCGCTGCTTTGGCCATACGCAGTTTCCTCGCCGTAAAACCCAGCCGAGCTGGAGTGCTCCCCGGAGAGCGGTCCTGGCGAGAAATCATCATCGTAGGGACGAACTCGATACGCGGAAATGTCGGCGGAGTCGGAGTGCGAACGCGAACGCTCGTAGATAAGCCAGCCCACGCCGGCGCCGACGAGGGCGATGGGCACCGGATGGGATTTGATGGTGTCGACCACGGAGTGGTAGGCGGTGTCGGCTGATTCGCTGATTTTGTGGGTAAGTTTGGTCATGTTTCCGTTCTCCTGTTGTTTTCTAAATAGGTGCAGGGCTTCATCGACGAGGTGCCGGCCTTTGAGCCGGCGCCCCAAGGCGTCGATGGTTTCGTCCATGCGGTGGCGGGTGGTGTTGATCTCCGAGCGGATAGCCTCGGTTTCATCGGTGGGGTGATCGGTGGTAGGTGAGTTCATGAGTGATGTTGGGAGAGTTTATTTTGCACCCAGCGTTTGTCTTCCTTGAGCGAGTCCACGGTCTCATGCGGGAAGAGTTTGTCGCCACTCATGGCGTTTTTCGCCTTGGTGAGCATGACGCCGCCAATGATGGCGACGATGAGGCCGACCGAGACGGGACCGAGCCACATGGCTGTTTCCGGGTTAACGCCGAACCCGGCGAGGACGCGGGTGATCAAGAGCGAAATGCCGATCAGCAGGACAATCAGTCCGGCGTAAGCGAGGGCGCCGCCGGCGGCGATTTCCATGGCGCTTTTACCGACTCGCGAGGCCTTCTCGTTGAGCTCGGCTTTGGCCAGTGCGATTTCCTGTCGCAGGAGCGTCGTGGATTCGGAGCGCAGGTCGGAAAGTAGCGATCCGATCGTGCTCGTGGTGGGGGGATCTTGGTGGTTCATGATGACAGGAAAGGGTTAAATGTTGGCGGCGGTTCCGGGATTTCCCGCGAACGAGGTGGGCGCCAGCACAGGATTCGGTAGGTCATCGCTTGGGCGACCGTAGGTCGGCATCGGGCTCGATCCGAAGGAGTCGGCGGAGGAAGATCGGCTCTGATCGCGCATGACCTTGGCGGAGGATTTCACCAAGCCGCCCAAAACGATGCCGGCAAGAAACATGCCGCCCATGAACAGGGCCGGATGCCGACGAGCGACATCCTCGGCGTCATGTTGCAGGCCTTCGAGATCCCGGGAACGCACATATTCGGCCACGCGTTCGATCCGCTCGGCGGCCATGTTGGCGTAATAGGCGATGTTGGGATCTTCATCCTCCACCGACTTGGCGGAATCGCGCAGCGCGGTGCTATAACGACCGATGTGCTCGGCGGCGGATTTCTTCTGCTCTTCCGCCATGCAGCTCGCACGCTCCTTGGCCTGTGCGAGCGCGTTGTTGGCAGCCCGCTTTGCGTCGTCGGCCATGCCTTTCACGGATTCGGTGTTAAAGCGCGGCGTCTCCGAGGAGCGCCCCTCAAAGGACGAGGCTTGAGAAAGGGACTCGGGAGTGGCGGGCGATGAGGATGAGGGAGTATTTGGTTTCATAAGGGTGTATTCGGTTGAGGGGCGAGAATGACATGCCGATTCCCAGTGGCTCGACGAACGCACGGGGTGGCATTGTAGAACCCTACTCTACACCCATCCTCTTTTTCCGGCCATCGGGCGTCCTTCGTGGCATTGGGCGGTCATCAACGCACATGCACAGATGGGAGATCCTCCTTGGAGGAGCCGGGGAGATATCTCCGGCGCGCGCCTCCCTCCGCGCGCGAACGCCCGTGCGCGGACGCGAACGATCCTTCCTCCGCACGCTTACGCCGTCGTGCTTATTTGGATACGTTGCCGATGTGCGCCGCCTTCAGCCGCTCGCGCACAAACGACACGTGGCTGTGCAACCAATAGAAGCGGTCCGCAAACGAGGCAGGCACCTTGAGGCCCTTCACCGCCACCTCGATCTCATCGAGTTCAGTCAGCAAAGTCGCCACCCGCTCCTCCGTCAGCGAGCCGAACGTCTCGCGCTCGATGCGCAACAGCGGGCGGTAGCACCGGTAAAGGCGCAGCTGGATGCTCATCCGATACACGATCGGCAACAAGCGCATCGCCGGAATCAGGATCAACACCAGCGGCACCACGGCCACCAGCAAGCGGTTGATCAAGCTGGCCACCCAAAACGAACCAACCAAGCGATACACGAAGCCTTTGCCCGACTTGTTGTAACGCACCGCATCGTCGCTGATCGGAAAATCCCGCTCCACCAACGACGGGAACTCGCCGCGTTTCTGCAACAACCCGGCGCGTCCGTGAATGCCGCCGGCCACTTCGAGCAACAGGTCCGAGAGCGCCGAATGCAGGCCTTCACGCGCCACAAATTCCACTGTCGGACCGACCAGCACGACATCCTCCGGCGGCAGATTTTGACCGAGATCAAACGACCCGCGCGGCAAGGTGATCTTATTCAGAAACGCATTCCGCCGCACATAGGCGTCGGCCTGAGTAAAACTATACAACCGCACATCCTGAGCGCGTCCCAAAGCACGCAGCGTGCGGATGGACGCCGAGTCGCCCATGAGGAACACCGCGTCGAGTTCGCCCTTCAACAACGCCTCCGCCGCCGCATCCGCGTCGAGTTCACTGAACGTCGTCGGCGCGCCCTCGATGCCGTTGGATTTGAGCAACGTCAGGGCGAGTTCACGCGTGCCGCTGCCCGCCGCGCCGACCCCGATGCGCCGACCTGTAAGTTGAGACAGCCGAGCGATTTCGCCGCCGTTCCGATAAAACACCCAAAGCGGCTGATAGGCGACGCTCCCCAGCGACATGAGCCCCTCCACCTCTTCGTCTTTGACGAGCCCGCCCGCCACAAAACCGATATCCACCCGCGAGTCCGGCGACCGCAAGCGGCGCAGGTTGTCCAACGAGCCGCCCGACGGAATGATCTCCAAAGCGACCCCGTGTTTGGCGAGCGCCTTCTGGTAAGACTCGGCCCACCGATGAAACGTGCTCCCCTCCGGCCCGCTGGTCATCACCAGCGTCCGCGGCGGCGCCGATTGCACGACCCAGATAATCGCCAGCAGCGAAAGCACCCCGATGAACACCGCGACCACCGAAGCGAGCGCCGGGCTGAACCCAAACGTCTCGATGAGCATGGCCACGAGCGGAAATCGTTTCTTGGGCTTGGAAGTAGGCATGGAAAAGATGCGAGCTGACCGAGGATGATAGAGTCCGCCAGAAGGTGCAACGTGAGGCTGCAGGCGGACCTAACAGACTATTCGACAAGGAAATCACTCCTAAAAACCCGGGAAGTGCATTTTCTTATGCGGTCCCCGTAGCATATTCCCCCAAATTGTAAGTTGCCTTTTACAGTTCTTTGATCCTTCCGATGGCAGAACCGTCGGCTAGTGGTCGGGGAATGGCAAATCTCGTATTCAGACGGGCGCTGCGCGAGAGCCATTCGTCTCGTCGTGCAGGTGAGTGCGCTCAGACCGAGTGTGCCGACGCAGAAGGCCGCAAGGTCGTCTTCGCGCAAGTTCGTATCCAGCGATTCCCCCGATCCCAATCCCACCCGTTCGTAGAAACTCCTTTTATGCGCACGCATTTCAATTTCGCTCTAGCACCTTTTCTCCGCCTTCTGCGCCCGGGAATACTGCAGTGGATTATATCTATAATCCTTCTGGTTCCGTGCTACTCCCCACTAAGCGCACACACAACAACGCCCAAGATTTCCGCAGGCGTCAGTCATATTCTCCTTCTGAAAGAAAACGGGATAGCTTGGGCTTTCGGCGTTAACAGTCGCGGTCAGCTAGGAACCGGCCAACCCGGCAACGAAGGCCAAGTGGCAATCGCAAGCGGAATCATCGATCTTTCAGCCGGGGCGGATCACTCTTTGTTTCTCAAGAGTGACGGCACCGTATGGATCTCGGGATATACCACCCATGGTCAGCCGAACAACATGATCGGCACCCAACGGATTCCAGTGCAAATATCTGGATTGACAGGGGTGTCCGCCATCGCCGCCGGCCATGGCTATTCACTATTCGTTAAGGCTGACGGCACTGTCTGGGCTTCAGGAGCGAACGGGGGCGGTCGGATGGGCATCGGCGACATCGTTGATGCCACCACCCCGATAAAGGTGCCAAATCTGACAGGAGTGTCTGCGATCGCTGCGAGCCTCACGTCTTCCCTTTTCTTGAAATCCGACGGATCCGTCTGGGCGGCGGGCACCAACGACTTCGGCAAGCTCGGCGTCGCCTCATCCAACACGCCGGTGAAGATCCCTAACCTCACAGGCATAGTGGCCATCTCCGCAGGCCGCATGCACTCTTTGTTCTTAAAATCAGATGGCACGGTCTGGGCGACCGGTCACAACCAATATGGTCAACTGGGCACCGGTAACACCGTCGATCTCTCCGTCCCGACTCAGGTGCCTCTCTTAGACGGAGTCGTTGCCGTTGCGGCAGGAGACGGGCATTCGTTATATCTTAAATCAGACGGCTCGGTTTGGGCAGCCGGCTACAACGGAGAAGGTCAGCTTGGCAACAGCTCGACAATATCCCGCGCCTCGCCGGTGCATGCGGACTTGCTGACCGGCATATCGAGCATTTCCGCCAATCGCATCTACTCCCTCTTTTTGAAAGAAGATCTCACCGCTTGGACTTCAGGACAAAATCCAGCAACCGGAACCAGCGCCGTTCCGAGCATGATTATATCACTCGCGCTTAAGACGCAGAGCCTCAACTTCCCAACCATAGGCACTCGCGTGATGACGAGTCCCAGTGTGGAGCTGACTGCATCGTCCGATTCCGGTCTGCCGGTCACTTACACGGTCTTAAGCGGTCCGGCCACCGTGAATGGCGCGATCCTCACGCTTACCGGTGTCGGGACTGTCTCCGTCCGCGCCAGTCAATCAGGCGACGCCACCTACGCTCCGGCCACCGCCTCAGAACAAACGTTTGTCGTGTTGAGCAGCCCTAGTGCGCAAACCATCACGTTTCATCCGCCCACCGATCAAGTTTTCGATCATGAATTCTCGATGCGCCTAACCGGCAGCACCACGAGTGGCCTACCCATTATATTCACCGTAACCTCAGGCCCCGCCAATATTACAGGCGCCCTTTTGAATGTCACCGGGGCGGGCCAAATCACGATTCGTGCTTCCCAACCCGGAGACGCGGCCTACTTGCCCGCAGCCGACATCAACCGGGTGTTGACAGTCGCACCGCCATCATTCGCCGCAGGAAACCTTGTCCCGGTCCTTATCAAAGACATCAGGAAAGGCGAAAACGGCTCACGACCTCAGCATTTTACAGTCACACGAACACTGACTCCTACCGGCACTCCGATCGCCGTCACCGGTGATGCACAGACCAGCACAAACGTAATCGAAATCGACCCCACCAATGGGTTGCTGCTCATCGATTTCAACTTCATGACCCTTCCCGATCGCATGCAGGTTTATTACGAAGACCGCCTCATCAAAGATACCGGGCTGCTGAGTGGGTCGGGACAGCTGGAAATCAAATATGGTCCCGGAAAATCAAGCGAGATCACAATTATAATGAACGACGGCGCCGCATTCAACCCCGGCACCGCATGGAACTATACGGCATCGGCGGCGACAGCACAGGAGCGGGCCTTTTTCGTCGCGGAGGACGGCATTCACGGCAAAGAATTGTGGGTGACCGACGGCACCCCCTCGGGCACCCGACTCGTAAAGGACATAAATCCCGGCGTCGCCGAATCGCATATTTCGGCCATGTTTGCACTCGGGGAAAAGTTGATCTTCCGCGCATCCAACGGCACACACTCCGGCCTGTATATATCCGACGGCACTGCATCGGGAACGAAGTCCGTCAAGACAACCGATCAAGGCGCCCCTTCGAATGCACACTCCTTTTTCAAAGTCGGCCATCGGGCCGTGTTTTCGGCGGATGACGGCGTTCATGGCCGCGAATGGTGGGCGACGGATGGCACAACGGATGGCACGCTACTGCTGAAGGATATAAATCCGGGCGCCAAAGGACAGTCGATCGTGCATCGCGGTGTCGTCCACGGTGGGAAGCTTTATTTCTACGGATGGGACGAGAGCAATTACGTTCAATTATGGGTTACGGACGGAACCAGCGCCGGCACCGAAATGTTGACCACTGAAAAGGGCTACAACAGCGCAACCACGCTCGAATACCAAATAATCCACTATAAAGATCGTATGTATTTCACCAAGGAAACCATCGCCCACGGGAAAGAACTATGGGTCTCCGATGGAACCCGCGAAGGCACAACTCTTTTCAAAGATATATACCCAGGCCACGACGTTGGGATCAACAGTTCATGGCCAACGAATTATCACGTGCTGAATGACAAATTGCTATTTTTTGCCTACAGCGCTGAGGGTGGTTTCGGTCAATATCTCTACGAAACGGATGGCACGAGCACGGGAACGAAGCAGATCAAAAAAGTGAGCATTTTTTCGGACAGCGATAGTTTCCTTACCCCCTTTAAAGATAAATTGTATTTCCAAGGGTCCAACCCCGCAGACCCCTCTTTCGGATGGGAGCTATGGGTAACAGATGGAAGCGAAGCCGGCACCCGCATGGTAAAAGACATCAATCCTGGATGGGAATCGAGCCGCCCGGGAAACATGCTGTCCTTGGGCAATCGCTTGATTTTCCAAGCACGGACAAACACCGCAGGCAGGGAGCCGTGGGTAACGGATGGAGCCGAATCCGGAACTCAAATGCTCTCGGATCTCACCCCCGGCGCAATCTCCGGCTATCCAAGTCAGTTCGTTAAGCTCGGTTCAAAAGCCTATTTTATCGGATCGATAAATGAGGTAAAGGGATATCTCAATCGCCAATATCGAGACTTCCAACTCATCGAGACCGATGGCACGCCTCTCGGCACCAAGATTCTAAAAGCTCAAAATACAACTATTGAAGAAGGTCCTTTGGGAGCGACCTTTGCTACGCTCCTTCCCTCTCACGCCGCGAATCCCGTGGTCTTAAACGACACGTTGCTCTTTGCGGCCGACTATACGAAAACAGGCAACGAGCTTTACATACTACAATATCAACCCGTCCCCGCGCCCAGACCGAAAAGTATAGGCACCAGCCTCACTCTTAAGGCGGGCCGCGCCGTCTCCTTTCTAATCGCTCCTTCCAGCGCACCTGCCGGCCTTACCTACCACGCCACCGGCCTACCTTCAGGTGTCACCCTCAACGCCAGCACCGGCGCGCTCACCGGCACGCTCAGCGCCACTTCTGGCACCTACACCGTCAAATACTGGACCCAGCTCGGCACGACCAAAAGCTCCGTGCGCACGCTCACATGGACGGTCACGCCCTTCCCGTCCGCTCTCGCCGGGAAGTTCGAGGGCTTGTTCGTTCAGCCGTCCGGCACCGCGCTTCCAGTGGCCAAGCTCCAGCTTAGCGTAACCAACACCGGCACCTTTAGTGGCCGCCTCACCCACGGCGAGCCCGGCTCAAGTGCGCTCTCCGGGCAGCTCACGCTCAACTCGGCCGAAACCGCCGCGACGCTAACCAGCGTAACCGCGGATAACTTCGCTCTTCAGAGCCTCAAGGTCTCCCAGTCCGCGACAAAGCCGCTCACCGCCACCCTGCGCGACAACACAGCCGGCACCATCGTCGGCAAGCTAAACGACGGCGTAAAACTCAAGCGCTTCACCAAATCCAAACCCGCCCCGTGGAAAGGCGCCTACACCGCAGCCTTCACCTTCGACCAGAACCTTGAGCTTATCGACCGCGATCATCCCGCACCGACCGGCTCAGGCTACGCCACCGGAAAGGTTGCCACCAATGGCACCCTTTCCCTCAAAGGAAAACTCGCCGACGGCACCGCGTTCACCGGCTCCTGCGCCTCAGACGCGTCCGCCACTTACCGGCTCTTCAGCCAACCTCACGGCACGGCGGACAACTATATTGGCGGCTCGTTTACGCTCACCCGCTGGGCCACGTCGCCTGCCCTCCGCTACCGGGTCGCCGAAGCCGACAGCCTCGATTTCTACTGGTATAAGCCCGCCAACATCGCCGACGTCGCCCACCCCGATGGACTCGGTCCTCTGGCCCTTCGTGTGCATATGGCGACCTATGTGCCGCCCACCTCGAAACGCCCCCTCGCCTCTCACCTCGGCCTAACCAAAACGCAGGCGACCAAGCTCAAGCTCGTCGCCACCGGCGGCGGCCTCACCGCGTCCGAGCGCAAGGCACTCGTCGCCCCCGCCAAGCTCACACGCTCCAACACGCTCGTCATCTCCAAGGCGGCCAAAGCGAGCATCTGGCCCGACCTCGCCCTCGCCCCGGCGAGCGGCCTGCTCACCGGCTCCATCGTGGTCAACGACACCGAGCTTTCCTCCCGCACCGCTCCATTTTCCGGCGTCCTCCTTCAGCTCCCCCCGCACGAACGCCAACGCGTCCTCGCCCAAGGCTTTTTCCTGCTCCCGCCAAAGTCCGACTCGTCATCCGCCACCCTTGGCGGCGCGGTCTCGCTCTCGCATCCATAACAGCTTCCCGCCTCCAGCCCACACCCGTCTCAGCACATGAAAAACTTAGCTCCCTTGCCCGCGCTCCGGCTTATCTCCATTGCCCTCCTCGGCGCTCTATTCGCGACCGCCTCCTTCGCCCATGCCGCCGCCGGAAGCGACGGAACGTATGCCACCGCCGACAACAACTACCGCATCGAGGTGAAGTTCACGCCGGGCAAATTAACGGTCGTCGAGCCCAACAAAATCTCCGACTACACGCAGCGCGCCGACACCGGCATCTACACCTTTACCAACCCGACCAACGGAATCGCCTACGTGCTCGAAGTCGCTGCCGACGGCAAGGCCCTCAAAGCCTACAAGCCCGGCTCGCCCGAAAACTTCACTCCGCTGAACCTCGTCGCGGCCTCCCCCTCCAAATCCGCCGCGACCACGCCTCCGGCCGGCATCGTCCGCATCCCCGTGCAAAACCCGAAAGCGCTCAACCCCGACCTNNTACGCCGAAAACCGCACCGGCCCGTTCATCCAGCTCAATGCCGATGGCAAAGGCATCTTCCAGATGTGGGGCGCCCCTAAACCCGAACACGTTTACGCCATCAACTGGTGGGTGCACGCCAACGCCGATGGCACACTCGTCAAAACCGAACACGCGGCGGCCACCGCCTATACCCTGATCGTCGAATTCACCGACAAACCTTACCAAGGCCAAAACTTCGACCGCCTCAGCCTCATTGTTCAAAAAGCCGACGACGGGCGCATCTTCATCCTAGATCGCTCCAAGCCCAAAAACGCCCCCTGATCCGCTGCCAACGAGCACGCCCCCCCCCGCTTGCGCCGGCCAACACCGCGTCGCGACGGTTGCCCGCTCACGATGACCAAACGAACCTCCGCCATGCTCCTGCTCGCCGCCGCCCTGGTGGTCGCAGGCGCGTGGCTGGTGCGCTCCTTCGACCACTCCGCCCCCGCCGTCTCCGCCCCTGCGCCGCATCCAGTCTCGACGTCTCCCTCGCCTCCGTTCGAATCGCCCCTCGCATCTCCGTCCGCAAGCACGCCAACCGCCGCGACCACGATCAGCGAGATCCTCACCGCCCCGTCCGCCGGTCACGCCGCGACCGCACTTCGACTGGCTCCCCTCGTCCTTGATCCGTCCCGCCCGACCGACGAACGCGACGAAGCCCTTTCGCACATCGTCAATCTCTCCACCGGCAACGAAGCCGCCGTCCTCCTTCCCTTGATTCGGGACAAACGGCTCACGGTTGATCACTGCCGCGTCATCTTGGACGACGCCCTCAACCACTCCCTCGACTGGCAAGCCGACGTCTATCTCGCCGCGCTCCAGTCCCGCCGCGAACCCGGACTCCGCGCGCACGTTCGCGAACACCTGTCATTCCTCACCGATGGACCTGACCTCGGCAACGACGCCGCCGTCTGGGTCGAGCCCCTGATTCAAGCCTCGCTCAAACGCACCGCCGCCCCGCGTCCCTCGTCCGCTTCCGAGGCTCCCTAAAAAGAAACGGCGCGACCGGCCAGGAGCCTGTCGCGCCGCGATCACCGAAATCTCGCCCCGTTCGCGCTCAACGACGCGCCGCCATGAGAATTCGGATCACATACCAGAGCAGCAGCATCACACTGGAAAACAGCGCCAGCGACGCCGCCACGTGCTGCGTGGTGCGGTAGTGGTGAATGATGTTCGAGGTCGTGTAGAGGATCGAACCACCCGCGAAAAACACCATCACCGCCGAGAAAAGCAGCCCCAGCGTAAAGCCGAACAAGATGCTGCAGATGATCACGCCCAGCGCGACGAAGCCGCACACCGTCAGGATGCTTCCGAGGAACGAAAAATCCTTACGCGTAATAAACGCCGTGGCCGTGAGCCCCGCGAACAATAACCCGGTGATGATACCCGCCATCGGGATGATCAGCGGGTCTCCGCTGTAGAAGGCCGCGATATACAGCAGCGGCAGAAAAATCACCGCCTCGGCCACCACAAACAAGCCGAGCCCGAGATACTGCGTGCCCGGCGACGCGTCGGACCGCGCCAGTTTATCGGCCAACCACGACACCGCCATGAACGCGCCCAACACCACCAGCCAGCCCATGCCTCCGGTCATCATGACGACATACTTTTCGATGCCCGGAAGGTTGAGCAGCACCGCCTCCAGCGCCACAAAGGCCAAGATCGCCCCGCCCAGATGCAAGTAGGTGCGACGAATAAACGAGGCGCGCTCCGACGGCTCGGCGTCGGCCGCGACCACAAACGGATTTCCTGAGGTGTAATTCATGATGATGTTGAAACGCTGACAGTTTTGAACGCTGGACCGCCGCCCAGCTTGCGCGGGCCTCGTCGCCCCACAATTGCAAAACCCCCACCCCTCTCTCCCGCCCGCAGGGTGAAGCACTCCACGTCGCCCGCTCAACGTCCTCTAATTGCCCGCCCCTACCGAGCCTACCGCGTCTCCAAGCGCACCTGCGGCAAAAACCCCTCCACGATCGCGTGCGAATCCCGCTCGTCTTCCGCCCGCGTCAACGCCGACAACGAGAACGCCGTCGCCAACCGCGCGCAGCCCGACAGCGGCAATTTCAAAATCTTGCCCGCCACCAGCCCCGCCACCATCGCGTCGCCCGCGCCCACCGTGCTGTGCACCTCGACCTCCGGCGGGCGCGCCGTCACCACCCGATCCGCCGTCACAAAACACGCCCCGTCCGCTCCGCGCGACACCACCACCAACTCCACGCCGCCCGCCACTAATTCACGCGCCGCTCCCACCACGTCGTCCTCCGTCGGTAATGCCCGCTCCAACAATCCCTCCAACTCATGCACGTTGGGTTTGATGATGTGCGGCCCGGCCTTCAACGCCTCGCGCAACGCGTCTCCACTCGTGTCGAGCACCGTGTGCACGCCGTTCCCTTTGAGAACATCGATAAACTCTCGATAAATATCCGCGCTCACGCCCGGCGGCAGGCTACCTGCGAGCACACACCAACCGCCGCTACGATGCGCCGCGATCTGCTCGCGCAACACGTCAAGGTCGCCCGCCGACGGCGCCAGCCCCGGGAAGTTGATGTCCGTCGTCTCACCGCGCACCGGATCCGCGATCTTGATGCCCACCCGCGTATGCCCTTGCAGACGCAGACATCGATCCTCGATTCCCCGCGCCGCGAAAAACGCCTTGAACGGCGCCTCGTTTTCCCGCCCGAGAAACCCCAGCGCCGCCACCCGCTGTCCCTGCCCCGCCAACGCCGCCGCCACGTTGATGCCCTTGCCGCCCGGCCGATCCCTCGCGTGCTCCACCCGGTTAACCGCCCCCTGCCTGAAATCGGAAATCGTCACCGTGCGATCAATCGCGGGGTTCAACGTCAGCGTCGTGATGATGGCGGAAAACATAAGCTACTTGGAAAGTGCCCGAACCTCCGTCGCCGTCGAGCAACCAAGCGCCCGACGTGCCAGCGTCTTCAGCTCGGTTGACGAATACCCGCGCAGACAGGCCTTCACCGTGGCGAGCGACGGGATGCTGATGCTCAACTCCGACACGCCCAACCCCGTGAGCAACATCGCCCCGATCGGGTCGCTCGCCGCCCCGCCGCACACGCCCACCCACTTGCCCTCCGACTGCGCCGCCCGCACCGTCTGGTCGATCAACCGCAACACCGCCGGATGCAAGCTGTCCGCCTCCCGGCCCAGCTCCGGATGCTCCCGGTCGATGGCCAGCGCGTATTGCGTGAGGTCGTTTGTGCCGATCGACAAAAACGCCACCTCGCGCGCCAGTTCCCGCGCCATCAGCACCGCCGAAGGCACCTCCACCATGATGCCGAACTCGCAGGCCGGCGCGCCCACCTCCGCCCGCACTTCTTCCGCCGCCGCCTTGGCCGACCGCAGATCCTCCAACGTCGCGATCATCGGAAACATGATCTTCACCGTCCCCGGCTTCGCCGTCGCCGCCGCACGATAGAGCGCGCGTAGCTGAATTCTGAATACATCCGGCCGCCTCAGGCTCAGGCGTATGCCCCGCACCCCGAGAAACGGGTTCACCTCGGGCGCGAGGTCCAGATACGGAGCGACCTTGTCCCCGCCGATGTCGAACGTGCGGATGATCAGCGGCAGCCCCCCCAGCGCGGCGATCACTTCGCAATACACCAAAAACTGCTCCTCTTCCGTCGGCGCGGTCTCGCGGCACAGAAACATGAACTCCGTGCGCAACAACCCCACGCCCTCCGCGCCGGCCTCGATCGCCGTCGCCGCCTCGCTCGCCTCGCCGATGTTGGCGGCGATCTCCACCCGATGCCCGTCGGTCAGCACCGCCGGGCGAAACCGTTCGGCGTCGGCCCGCGCTTGTTTGCGCGCCCGTGCCGCCCGAAACTCGCGCGCCGAGGCCAGCAGCTCGTCTCCAGGTTCCGGATACATCCGGCCCGCGCTCCCGTCGAGCACGGCCAACGTGCCCTGCGGCAACGCGAGCACCGTCTCCTTTGCCGCGACGACCGTCGGCAGACCCCGCGCCCTCGCGAGGATCGCCGTGTGCGACGTGGGGCCGCCCGACGACGTGCACAAGCCCACCACGTTCTTGGGATTGATGTGCGCGGTGTCCGACGGCGTGAGATCGTCGGCCACCAAAATCCATTCGCCGGGCGGCAGCTCGAACGGATGCCTCACCGCGCCGGCGAACAACCGCAGCACGCGTTGGCCGATATCCAAGAGGTCGGTGGCCCGCGCCGCCAACCGCCGGTTTCGCGCGCGTCGCAGCCGCGCGACCCGCGACTCGATCACTTGTTGCCACGACCACGACGCCGCGTGGCCGTTTTCGATCAATCCGCGCACCTCCAAGAGCATGTCGGGGTCGCACAACAACGCCCGGTGCACGTCGAATATCTCGGCCTGGACGGGCAACGGACACGCCTCGGCGTCGTCGCTCATGCGCTGCAACTCCGCATCGGCCCGTTCGAGGACTTGATCAAACAACGCCCGTTCGACTTCGGGGTTTCCGCCGATGTCTTCCACCGCGACCAGCTCCGACCGGTATTGAAACACCGGCGCGATCACCAAGCCCGGTGAAGCCGACGTGCCCGTGACGACGCGCGCCCCCGTGTCCGGAGGCGTCCACGCGTCCGGGCAACGATCAACGTGCGCGGCGTCATGATCAGAGGAAAGGAGGCCGTCGGCGATCATGGCACACAACGTATGCCGATCCGCCCGCAGTCGCTACCGTCGAGGGCACTTTTCGCGGGTCAGCCGCGCTTCAATTTCAACAAGCGTTCGCCGGCAGCGTGCAGCGTCGCCGGCTTCTTCGCGAAGTTGAGCCGCACGTAGCGGTTTTCCCCATTCGCGAAAAAGCTCGATCCGGGCACCGGCGCCACGCCGATCTCCTTCGCCATCCAGTGGGAAAACTCCACGTCGCTCGCGAAGCCAAACGGCGAGATGTCTAGCATCACAAAATACGCCCCTTCCGGCCGCGTGTAGGCCAGCCCGGTTTGATCCAGGTAACCGAGCAACACATCCCGTTGCGCCTGATACTCCGCGCACAACGACTCGTAATAACTCGCCGGAAAATGCAGCGCCGTGACCACCGCGTGTTGCAACGGCGCCGCCGCGCCCACGGTGAGGAAATCGTGCACCTTGCGCGCCTGCGCGATGATCTCCGGCGCCGCGTGCAGATAACCGAGTCGCCAGCCCGTGATCGAAAACGTCTTTGAGAGCGACGACACTGACAACGTGCGCGCAGCCATGCCGGGCAACGTCGCGAAATAGACATGTTTGCGCCCGTCGAACACGAGGTGCTCATACACCTCGTCGGTGATGACAAACGTATCGAACTCCTCCGCCAGCGCCGCGATCTGCAACAGCTCCTCGCGCGTAAACACGCGTCCGCACGGGTTGGACGGATTGCACAGGATAAACGCCTTTAATCCGCCGCCCGTCGCAAACGCCGCTCGTAACTCCGCCGGGTCGAACCCATAGTGCGGCGGGTGCAGCGGCACGTGCACAGCGACTGCGCCGCTGAGAATCGCGTCGGCGTTATAGTTTTCGTAGAACGGAGAAAACATGCCGATGCGGTCGCCGGGGTCGCACACGGTCATGACCGCCGCGAGCATCGCCTCGGTCGCCCCGCACGTCACCACGAGTTCGCGCAAGGGATCGACGGGAAGGCCGGTGAAGCGCGTGAGTTTTCCGGCCAGCGCGTCGCGTAATTCGGGCGAACCCCAGGTCACCGCGTATTGATGCCGGCCGGCGTCCATCGCGTCCTTTGCGGCCTGCACGAGGGCGGCGGGCGGATCGCCGTCGGGGAAACCTTGCGAGAGGTTGATCGCGCCGTGTTGCGCGGCGACTCGCGACATCTCGCGAATCAGCGACTCCGTAAAAACCGACGTCCGTCGTGAGGTTCGGGGCATAAAAGGGAGGGACGACCTCCGTGTCGTCCGTGATTCGAATCGGCCTTCTCGGGTTACTGCGGAATCCGCAGCTCCATGCCGATGGTCAACGCGCTCTCGTTGGGCAACACGTGGCGATTCGCGGCGTAAATATCCCGCCAGCGGGAGCGGTTCCCGTAATAACGCTGCGCCAAACTAAACAACGTGTCGCCCTTCACCACGATGTGGCGGCGATACGCCGTGTTGGTCACCGGCGGCGGTGCGGGCTGCTGTTGCACCACCGGGCGCGTCGGCGGAGCCAACGGGGGCGGCGGCGGCGGCGGGACCGGCGGAACCGGCAGCGTTTCGGTCGCGGGCATCACCGGAGACTGCGTCATCTCGAGGACTTGGGGCGGAAGCTGATCCACCCCGGCGCGATGCGGCGGGACGGCAAGCGCCTGAGTCTGACGTGGCGCGGTCACGGCCTCCGTGCGCAACGCAATCAACTGCTCCTTCAACTGCACGTTCTCGCGCTGGATCTGGTCCATTTTCTCCAGCAGATCCAAACGGTCGGTTTGATTGTCGAGCGGTCGCCCCGGCAATGTGCGCGCAAACTCCCGTGTGGCCGCGTCGATGCGCTGACGCACGAGATCGGACTGCGGCGAGTTGCGCTTCAACTCGCGAAACTTGCGGTAGTGATAGATCGCCGCGATCGGATCTTTGATGTGCTGCTGATAAAGAATGCCGAGTTCGAGATGCGACTCCGGTGCGTCATCGCCGCGCTTCTCGACCACCTTCAAAAACGACGCGAGCGCCTCGTGGTTGCGCCCTTGCCGCACCAGTTCCTTGCCGCGCCGATAACCGGGCTCGTCGATCTCCGCGGTCACCGGCGACGCTTCGTAACGCCCGCAACCCGCGACGAAAAACAACGTCGCGAGGGCGCACAGACAAAGCGGAATAAAACGGAACCTCATCGACGGCGGGTTGAAATGGTTTGAACGGGAAAAAGTTGCTCCTAAGTCTCGCAGACCGTTCGACGACTCAAACCCTAAATGGCCCTCGACTCCAAAACCGTCCTCAGTCGCGCCCGCGCCTGCATCAAGATCGAACAAGAAGCGCTCACGGCCACGGCGCGAGACCTCGACGGACGCTTCATCGACGTCGCCCGGGCGGTGCAAACGACCAGCGCCGCCGGTCGCAAACTCATCTTCACCGGCGTCGGCAAATCCGCGCATATCGCCAACAAACTCGTCGGCACTTTCAACAGCACCGGCATCTCCTCGTGTTTTCTCGACTCGACCCAGGCGTTGCACGGCGATCTCGGCGTGTGCCACGAAGGCGACTTGGTTTTTCTCCTCAGCAATAGCGGTCAGACCGAGGAGATCCTGCGCCTCATCCCCGGCTTCCGCCGCCTCGGTCTGCACACCGTCGCCTTCACCAGCAACGCCGACTCCGACCTCGCGAAAAACACCGATCTGCAACTCATCTACCGCGTGCCGAAAGAGGCGTGTCCGTTGCGACTTGCGCCCACCGCCAGCACCACCGCCGCCCTCGCGCTCGGTGATGCGCTCGCCATGGTATTGCTCGAAGAACGCGGCCTCACCCGCGACGATTTCGCCAAGTTCCACCCCGCCGGCAACCTCGGGCGCGTCCTGCTCTTGCGAGTGAAAGACATCATGCGCAGCGGCGCGCGTTTGCCCATCGTCACCGAGAAAGCGACCACGCAGGAGGCCATTCTATCGATGACCAAGGCCAAGAGCGGCAGCATCGCCATCGTGCATCCCAAGTCGGGCAAACTCACCGGCATCTTCACCGACGGCGACTTCCGCCGCAGCGCGCTTACCGGTGGCGACTTTCTCGGACAACCCGTCGCCAGCTTCATGACGCGCGGCCCCAAAACAATCGCCGAGGACGCGCTCGGCGTGGACGCGTTGCGACTTTTCGAAGCACACAAAATCGACGACCTCATCGTGATCGATGCCAAGGGCAAACCCACCGGCCTCATCGACGGCCAGGACCTCCCGAAGCTGAAGATCGTCTAGGCGTAGGGCCGCCTCCGTTCCGTCGTGGGAAGCGAGCTTGCTCGCGATTTGCCGGTCGCTCACCGCTCGGCCCCTCACCGCGTCCGTGTTCAGCCCCGCTAACACCGTCCGCAATTCTTGCTAATTTTTACGCGTCCGGGCGTTTTTCGTCGTCCCGCGCGCGCTCCCTGTGGCTTAGTCCCGACCATGGCCACGCCCGCTTTTTCTTACCAAGACCCGTTCCCGCTCGGCCCCGACGACACCGAATATCGCCTGCTCTCCAAAGAAGGCGTTTCGACCACCACCTTTGAAGGTCGCGAGATCCTCAAGGTCGACCCCGAGGTGCTCGCCTTCGTCGCGCAGCAAGCCATGCGCGACACGTCGTTCCTGCTTCGCCCCAAACATCTCGCGCAAGTCGCCGCCATTCTCGACGACCCCGAAGCCTCCGCCAACGACCGCTACGTCGCCACGACGCTGCTCAAAAACGCCGAGATCGCCGCCGAGGGTATCCTGCCGTTTTGCCAAGACACCGGCACCGCCACGGTCGTCGCCAAAAAAGGCCAGCAAGTCTGGACCGGCGCCAACGACGCCGAATGGATTTCCAAGGGCATCTACGAGACCTACACCAAGGAAAATCTGCGCTACTCGCAGACCGCCCCCATCGACATGTTCAACGAGGTCAACACCGGCACGAACCTGCCGGCGCAGATCGATCTCTATGCAACCGAGGGCGCCGACTACAAATTCCTCTTCGTCGCCAAAGGAGGCGGCTCCGCCAACAAGACGTTTCTCTTCCAAGAAACCAAGGCGCTCCTTAACCCCAAGGGCCTCGAAAAGTTCGTCACCGACAAACTCTCCTACCTCGGCACCGCCGCCTGCCCGCCCTACCACCTCGCCTTCGTGATCGGCGGCACCAGCGCCGAGACCTGCCTCAAAACCGTCAAGCTGGCCTCCACCAAATACTACGACCAGTTGCCCACCTCGGGGAACAACGAGGGCCGTGCGTTCCGTTGTTTGGAGACCGAAAAGCTCGTCCTGAAAATCGCCCAACAAAGCGGCATCGGCGCCCAGTTCGGCGGTAAATATTTCGCCCTCGACGTGCGCGTCATCCGCCTGCCGCGCCACGGCGCGAGCTGCCCTGTCGGTCTTGGCGTCTCCTGTTC
>DFYA01000220.1:18500-18844 GCA_002382525.1 Opitutaceae bacterium UBA4094 | reverse complement strand
AAAGAACGCGTCGATGCCGGCCAAGGGTTGCCCGACTACTTCAAAAATCACCCCGTCTATTACGCCGGTCCCGCGAAAACGCCGAAAGGTTACGCCAGCGGCAGTTTCGGTCCGACGACCGCAGGACGCATGGACAGCTATGTGGACCTCTTTCAGTCGCTCGGCGGCTCGATGGTGATGTTGGCCAAAGGCAACCGCAGCCCCGCTGTGACCAACGCCTGCAAAACCCACGGTGGTTTTTATCTCGGCAGCATCGGCGGCCCCGCCGCGATTCTCGCCAAGGAGAACATCAAAAAAGTCGAGGTGCTCGAGTATCCCGAACTCGGTATGGAAGCCGTGTGGAA
>DFYA01000220.1:4486-18484 GCA_002382525.1 Opitutaceae bacterium UBA4094 | reverse complement strand
AAAAAGCCAAAGCCTGATCCCTCCGACGTGTCCCTGAGCGTGAGCTCAGGGAAGTCCGAAGTTCCCTAACGCGGCCCGCCCACAGCGGGCCGCTTTTTTGTATCCATTCTTCAATGACGCCAACGATCCAGCACAGTCGGCCGCTGCGCGCTAATGCTTTTCACAACCGAAACCACTAACCGGCCCTCTCTCAAAAAGACCGTCGCTTTCTCCCGCGCACGCCGCCTCATTTCGCCAACGACATGCGCCTTACCACCCTCCCCTTGTTCATTGCCAGCGTTGCCTGCTCCAGTGCGTCAGCCAACGCCGCCGAAGTCATCAACACCACGCGTTACCATGATGACGCCCTCGGCCTCACCGTGCTCTCCGGCGAGACCCGACTACCCGCCGACGGAACGTGGACACTCGCCCAGCCGCCCGCAGGCAGCGGACTCCGCCAGGTGTTTTACGACATCACGAATTGGGAAGCTCTCCACGCCGACGGCGCCCGCTCGCTCGCCAATCGCATTGAAGCCAGAATTCGTTCCGATCAATGGACACTCACCCGTCATCAGTATTCGCTCGTCAACTACGCCAAACAAAATAACGGGCGCGGCCCCTCCAGTCTTCACGATCCGGTTCTTCTCGAACTGGTCGCGAACCACGGGCACCCGCTGAATCCCGACCACTCTGCCCTCCCCGAGGCGACACGGGCCCAGTTGGTTAAAAACTTTCGCGAAGCCACGGTCGACATCGGCCTCGTGCCCGATGCCGACATGACGCCGCCGGAATCCGGCAAAAGTCGGCAGCCGTCCCCGCTCCTCCTCGAACTCACGCCCGCGCTTGACGATGGCCAACACTGGGTGCTCTTCACCGACCACACCACAAAGCGCGTCCCCATCGACTTCGACCTCCTCAAGAAGCTTGGGCTCACGATCTCCAAAAAAGACGTTCTCAACGACGCCGTCGCGCCGCGGCCGACCGAGCAGGTGGTTGAACTGCACGCGAGCTCCGCCGCCTCTGCGCGCGGCCCCGCCCAACTCGTGTTTACCGACTCCCTCTCCGGTCGCACCCTCACCGTCGACTGGGATTGGTCCAACACCGCCCCCGGCACCCGCGTCCAACTCTCTTCCTGGGCCGGCCTACGCGCCGCCGAATGGACATCCCTCGTCGACCAGGGTGACGCATCGCTGCTCCGCACGTGGCTGGATATCGTTCCGGCGCTCTACGGTGCCGAAATCTATCGCAGCGAACCCACGCAACGGAACAACGGCCAACCCCCACCTTCGTTCCTCGCACTTTTCGGCGGTCGCGCCGCCGTGCAGGAAACCCTCCAGCTCCAAACCATCGACACCAACAATCCCGCCCCGCGCACCACGCCCGCCCCACCCGATGCGAAAACCGTAGCGGTCGCCGAAATCCCCGGCGTCACGGTGAAGTCGCACCCCTATTCCGACATGGCCCGCGGCAAAACCCTGCCATCTCTCCCGCTCGCCAACTTCGTGCCGGCTGACCGCGCGTTCTTTTACGCCGCCCAACCGACCGCACTTAACCAACTCTTCGCACCCGATTCCGCCTTCGTGCGCCGCGTCGGCGCCTTGGCCGCGCCCGGCCTCGATTACGATCTGCGCGACCGTTACTCCGCCGAACTCGGCCTCACCTCCGCATTGGTCAACACCATCCTCGACAGCGGCCTCGTCACTGAATGTGCCGTGTTCACCCCCGACCTCTTTTTCGCCGACGGCACCGACATCACCGTGATCGCGCGCGTCCGTTCGGGCGCACTGCTCTCCCGGCTCCTCAAACCTATCCTGTCGCCTCTCGCCTCTCGCGACGGCGTTTACTCCCTGCCTACCGCCACCGGTTCCGCCCACTGGGCGATCAAGGGCGATCTTTGGTTCCTCTCCAATCACGCGAACGAACTCAAATCCGCCCTCGCTCTCTCCGCCGCGAACGGCGCGAACAGTCTCGGTGCCGGCGACGAGTTCCGCTACATGCTGCACAAGCTCCAGCCCACCCCCGACACCCGCGCCTACGTTTATCTGTCGGACGCGTTTATCCGCCGTCTCGTGGGCCCGGCGGTAAAGATCGCCCAAAACCGGCGCGTCAACGCCCGGCTCGCCATGGAACGCCTCGTGGGCGCGACCCTGCTTCGTGAGCTCGATGTCCCGGGCGCGCCCGCGACGACGGAGATCTTGGCCCATCTCGGCTACCTGAAACCGGAAGAACTGTCCCCCGATCTCACGCTCCACCCCGACCACTCCGCCTCCTCAACCGTGTTCGGTCCGCTTGCGCAGATGAAGCCGTTGTCCGCACAGGCCTCCACCATCACCCGCGTCACGCCCGAAGAAGCCGCCGCGTATGCCCGCTACCTCGAAAACTACACTCGTTTCTGGAGTCGGTTTTTCGATCCCATCGCGCTCCGCCTAGACGCCACGGCTGCGGGAGATCACACGCTCACGACCTTCATTTTGCCGCTCATTGAGAATAGCGCCTATAACGCGCTCCGCACCTGGTTGCCCACCGAGGCCCCGACACGCTCCATCGCGGTCACCCCGGTCTTTAACCGCACGCCCGTCGCGCAACTCGACCTTGTTCTACCCGAAAAAGCCTGGCGCGACATCGCGGCCGGCTCCGCAGATATCTTCCAAAACTACCTCGGCGTGAGTCCGGAGTTCTACGACCTGCTCGGCCCCGCGCTCCACGTCGCTGTCGAAGACGGCGACCCGGTGCTCCGCTTGGGCAGCGGCGAACTCGCCAGCATTTTCTCCCCCGTCGGCGGGGGCGGCGCGGGCATGGAGCGCGCGATGCTCTACATCCCGGTCGTCATCAACCTCCTCACCCGCCCCACCCACATCGCCTTGGAACTGACGGATCCGGAGCGTGCCGCCCGTCTCTTGGACAACGCTCACCCGGTGGGCGAGGACGGACGCGGCGGATTTATGCGCATCGAATTCCACCGGCAGGGCAACGCCCGCGAATGGCTGCTTAGCGTCCGCCCGCTCGGTGTCGCCGCGATCGATTTCTCCCTCCGTGTCGATGGCCGTTATCTCGTCATTTCAAATCACCCGTGGGGCGCCCCATTGCGAGTGACCGGCGTCCGGCCGGCACGCCTCGGCGGAGCGGCGCTCACCTTCAACCCGCAGGCGCGCACCACTGGGTTACCTGCTGATTTCGTCTCGGCGATGCGCACCGAACGCGCACGTGCGTTAGTCGCGATGGGCCATGTCTATCCGTGGATGCTCGCGCTGGACAAAACCACTGACGCCGCCACTGCGGCCAACGCCCGTGTCCTCGGTTTCGCGCCCTCGATTCCCGCTGGCGCTCTCGAATGGAAAGAGAGCGTATTGGAGCATGCGGTCTTCGGAAACGTCTGGAGCACCCGCCTGCCCGCCTATGATCCGTCGGTCCGCTTCGGTCTCTTCGAGAACCTGTCCGACGCCACGGTCAGCATGCAATTCGAAGACGACGGCCTGCGCACCGAACTCCGCTGGAGGCTCCTTACGGCTCCCGCCGCGAAACCCTGACGCTCATCGTCACGGCGCTGAGCCCGATCTAAGAGAGAGGTTCGGTAAGCCTGACCACCCACCTCTTTCCGCCCCCAGCTCGGGGCCCACCCCGCCCTCAGCTCCGCCGCGTAACAGAAATTGCCACCGAAATAATGTTCGTAATACGAACATTCGATGGAGCCCTTTAATCATCCTCGTCTCTCTATGTTCGTCGGCATCGCCACCGTTCTCGAAGTGGCGGCTCGTGAACTTGCCATGGAGGCACGCAAACGCGTTGACCGCCGGAAACCTCGGTCCGGGCGAGGCGCGACCCTGCGTCCCAGTTCTGAGACGCGGCTCTGGAACGTCCTCGCCACAGTGGTAAAGCCGCACCTCAAACGTCGCGGCGCGCGCGCGAACCTCGCTCGAGAACTGGGAGTCCATCGCGCCCGCATAGGCGAGTATTTCGACAAACAAACTTCAATGCCCGATGCCGAACGCACCCTCCTGCTCCTCAGCTGGCTGGGCCACCGACTCGACGAGGCCGCGTCCGTAGCACCCAATCATTAAGTTCGTATTACGAACATTCGGCTCGTGAGCATTCGCCGGCCGAACGGCAAAAATCCTACTCCCCGATCGCCGTGAGCACCACCCGGCGCGTGTGCGACGCGCGGCGGTGTTCCCACAGGAAGATGCCTTGCCATGTCCCCAAGAGCATGCGCCCGTCGGCAAAGGGCACGCTTTCGCTGGTGCGGGTCAGCGCCATCTTGATGTGACTCGGCATGTCGTCGGGGCCTTCCTGCGTGTGTTCGAAATGCCGGTCGTTCTCCGGCACGAGGCGGTTCAACCACGCTTCCAAATCGTGCCGCGCCGTCGGATCCGCGTTCTCCATGATCACCAGCGAACAACTCGTGTGCTGACAAAACACGGTCACCACGCCCGTTTGCAGGCCGCTTCGGGTAACTTCCCGGGCGATTGCCTCGGTGATCTCCTGCGTGCCTTGGCCGGACGTGCGGATGGAAAGGGTGGTTTGATGAACAGCCATGGAGGGGATGAATCGTCTATTCGTAACGCAGCGCGTCGATCGGATCCAACTTCGACGCCTGCATCGCCGGATAAATGCCCGCAAGGATTCCCACCACCACGCTGAAGGTGAACCCCACCACAAAAGCCGAAGGCGCCAACACCGGCGCCAAACCCGGCGGCAAGGCCGCCCCGAGCCCTAGGATCACTCCCACCGCCACGCCCACGCCGAGCACCCCGCCTAGAAGACTCAACGCCACCGCCTCCGCCACGAACTGGCTGAAAATATTCCGTCCCGTCGCGCCGAGCGCCTTGCGGATGCCGATCTCGCGCACGCGTTCGTTGATCGAGGCGAGCATCAGATTCATGATGCCGATGCCGCTCACGAGCAGCGAAATTCCCGCGATGCCGGCTGCGAAAAAGTAAAAACTCGCCTTGGTGCGCGCGAACGACGCCAGCTGTTCGTCGTTGGTCTTCACCTCGAAATCGCCCAGACCGCGATGGCGATGCCCGAGGATGTTGGTCGCGGAGTCCACCAGCTCGCCGACCTGCGAGAGGTGGCTCGCCTTCATGTTCATCCAGCTCAACGAGGCACCCGGTTTGAGTTTGTGCAGCATTGTCGTGATGGGAACGAACGCGATCTGGTTCTTCCAACGGAGCACGTTGAAATCCTGGTAATACGACTCGTAGTGCTTCAGCACGCCGATCACCCGCATCGGTCGGCCATCGACCTCGATCCATGCGCCGACCACCGGTTCGTCTTTCTCGAAAAGCTCGTCCACCACACGTGTGCCCAGCACCACGACTTCGGAGCGGTCCGCCATGTCGAGGTCGGAAAACACGCGCCCGTCCGAAAGGTCGTAGCGGTTGATCGCAAAAATGTCGTTGCGCACGCCTTGCAGGCGACCGGTGTGACGTTTGCCGCGGCGTTGAAACGTGACGTTCGCGTCCAGCTCCGGCGACACGTGCGCGAGGTCGGGCAACAACCGCCGCAGCGCCTCTTCATCCTCCAGCGTGAAACCCGGCGACAACGCGCGGAACGGCTGCTGCCGGGTGCTCAACGCCTTGGGCATCCCGGTGATTTTTTCAACGCCTCCGCCTTCTTCGAGCGAGGTGCTCCAGCTCGCGAACATGCCTTCCACAAAGCCCGTGGTCACGACCATCGACATCACGCCGAGGAGCACGCAGAGCATCGTTAAAAACGAGCGCAGCTTGTGCGCCCAGATTTCGCCCAGACCATTAAGGATGCCGGAGAACAGGTTCATGCGTCGTCGCGAACGATTCGGCCGTCCATCACGTGAATTTGCCTCCGTGAATACGCGGCGATCTTCGGGTCGTGCGTGACCAACACGATCGTGCGGCCCTGCCGGTTCAGCTCGGTGAACAAATCCAAAATCGTCGCGGCAGTGCGGCTGTCCAAATTGCCCGTCGGCTCGTCGGCGAGCAGGATACGCGGTTCGTTGACCAAGGCCCGCGCGATGGCCACGCGCTGGCGTTGTCCGCCGGAAAGTTGTCCCGGCCGGTGATGCGCGCGGTTCTTCATGTCGACCAGCTCGAGCGCCTTCCAAATACGCTCCGTCGCGTCGGCGGGCGGACGCGGATGATACGCGAGCGGCAGGCGCGTGTTCGCAAACACGTCCATGCGCGGGAGGAGGTTGAACGCTTGAAACACGAATCCGATCTTCTCGGCGCGGATCCGCGCGCGTTGGTCCGCCGAAATCTCAGCAATCGGCCGATTCTCGAAAAAGATTTCTCCCGTCGTCGGCGAATCGAGAAAACCGAGCAGGTGCATGAGCGTCGATTTGCCCGAGCCGGAGGGACCGAGAATGGACACGAAGTCGCCTTCGCGGATCGCGAACGACGCATCGACGAGCGCGTTCACCACGGTCTCGCCCATGGGGTAGCGTTTGCAGACACCGTCGAAACGAATGACCTCGGCGGGCATCACGATCCGTTTTTGCGCGCGCCGCGGTCGCCCGGCTGACGTCGGTCCGAGGGCGGCCGTTGGCGTGAGACTTCCTCGCCGATCGCGAGGCCGTCTTTGATTTCAACGTAGGTGCCGTCGCGCACGCCGATGACCACCTTACGCTTCACGGGTTCGCCGGCGGGTTGGCGGACAAATACAAACGTCGCGTCGGTCTCGAAGTCGATAAACACGACGCCGATCTCCACGGCGAGCGCCTGCTCGGCGCGACCGGTCTCGATGCGCACGCGCGCCGTCATGCCGGGCTTCACGCGGTCGCCGGCGTCCTCGACCGCGATTTGCAACGGAAACTCACGCGAGCCGTTGGTCGTCGCCGCCGCGCCACCGCTGCGCGCGGCTGAGGGAGAGATGAAGGTAACGCGGCCGGTCGCCTTGAGTTCACGAATCGACTCGAACGAGATCTCGACCGGCATTCCGAGGCTGATCGCGGAGACGTCGATTTCGTTGATGTTGGCCTCGACGCGGAGACGCGCGAGGTCGGCGAGCTCCATCAAGGTATTGCCCTCGCGACCGCTCTCGGCGCCGGTAACCACCATGCCGGGCCGGGCGGCCACGCTGAGAATCGTGCCGGCGTAAGGCGCAAGAATGGAGGTCTTCTTAAGGTTGTCTTCGAGCACGCGGAGCTGCGCGCCTTGGATCGCGAGATCGTTGCTCGCGAGTTGGAAATCGATCTCGGCATTCTCCAGTTCCTTGGCGTTGACGAACTCGCGTTTGCCGAGAGTCGTCATGCGATCGAACTCTTGGCGCGCGCGATTCACGCGGAGTTGAGCGGAAGCGATGCCGAGCCGGGCGCTGTCGATTTGCGCGCGCAACGAACCGGCGTCGAGTTCGACGAGGAGCTGGCCTTCGGTGACGGTGTCACCGGCGTTGACGTGCACGGCGGAGAGGCGGCCGTTGACCTCGGATTTGATCTCGGTGGAGAGCACCGGATTGATCGTGCCGTTGAGCGTAAGCGTCTGTCGCAGGTCGCGTGTTTCCGGCGTCACATAAGTGAACACGATACGCGACGTGTCGGCGTCCTGTTGCGAGCGCCGCAAGAACCACACGAGGCCGGCGGCGAGCAAGGCGATGGCAAGAAACAGAAACAGAGCGCGCTTCATGAAAGCGCGACACCATCAGCGCGACGCACGCGGGCCAATTTAAAACGGTCCGTGACGCGTTTACCGAAGTCGCGTTCGGCGCCCTCGGCCCACCCTCACAAGGCGGACGCGGCCCACGGCGGGACCTCGAAGCGTCGTCCATGCGCGTGATCTTCCAGGACGTTTTGCAGCCAAGGACGTGAACTGCTGCAGCGGTCAAGTTGCACGAAGCAGCGGGCGCCGTCCTTTTCGATGCGGTAGCTGTCTACGCGGACCGCGACCGGTTCACGTTCGCCGATCAACGTGCACACGATGTCCACGGACTTGGCCTTCGAGTTGATTTTGAGTTCCACGACCTCGCCGTAGCGTTTGATGAGCCCGTTCACATACTGGCGGGCGGCTTGGCTGGAGAGGGCGTCTTTTGCGGCGGTAAACATGGTGGGGAGACGGAGACGGCCCGCGCATTCGGGTGGCTCCTTCGCCGACAGTCAATGCGACGCAGGCTTGGTTCCGTGCACGCGCACCTTCGTCTCGTGCGGGAATCCGCAGCGAACCACGAAGGGAAAAACAGGTCCGTCGCCTTGGCCGTCAAGCGCGCGCCTCCACCCACCATGAAGCTCTCCATCAATCACCTGAAGCGTTACAAAGAGATCGCCCACCTCCTCTGGAAATACGGCCGATCCGACCTGGTGAAAAACATGGGCATGGACGAGCCGTTCGAGCCCGAGAAAGAAGGCAAGTCACGCAACGACGTCACACCGGACCAACTCGCGGACGACTTGGAGGCCATGGGACCGACCTACATCAAACTGGGTCAAGTGCTCGCCGGCCGCCCCGACTTGTTGCCCGCCGCCTACCTCAAGGCACTCGAGCGCCTGCAGGACAAAATCACGCCGTTCTCCTACGACGAGGTGGAGCAGATCGTCATGGACGAGTTGGGCGTGCGCATCTCCAAAGCGTTTTCGCGTTTCGATACGACGCCGATCGCCGCCGCCTCGCTCGGACAAGTGCACAGCGCCGCGCTCCGCGACGGGCGAGAAGTCGTCGTCAAGGTGCAGCGCCCGGGGATTCGCAAACAGATCGCCGAGGACTTCGAGGTGCTGGCCGAGATCGCCGGCTTCCTCGATGCTCACACCGACGCCGGGCGGCGATATCGGTTTCAAACCGTGCTCGAGGAGTTCCGGCTCACCATCCAGCAAGAGCTCAACTACGAGAACGAGGCGCAGAACCTCAAGGCGGTCGGGAAGAACCTGGAATCCTTTTCCCTCATCACCGTCCCGCAGCCGGTCTCCGACTACAGCACACGCAGCGTCCTCACGATGGACTACGTGCAAGGGCGCAAAATCACCGCGATCAGCCCGCTCGCGCGCCTCGACATCGACGGCGCCGTGCTCACCGAGGAACTTTTCCGTGCCTACCTGAAACAGGTGCTCGTCGACGGCCTCTTCCACGCCGACCCACACCCCGGCAACGTTTTTCTCACCGACGACAAACGCATCGCGTTGCTCGACCTCGGCATGGTGGGCCACACCGCGCCCGGCATGCAGGAGAGCCTGCTCAAACTCCTGCTCGCGGTCAGCGAGGGCAAGGGCGAGGACGCCGCCGAGATCGTCATCCGTATCAGCGAAAAACTACGCGACTTCGATGCGGCCGAACTCCGGAGAAAGATTAGCCAATTGATCGTCATGCGGCGCGACCAGGGTCTCGAACGCATGCGCGCCGGCGANNGGCAAAACGTTGCTTCAACTCGACGAGATCGGCCGCATCCTTGACCCCGAGTTCGATCCCAACGCGTCCATCCGGCGCAACGTGTCCGACATGATGGCGCGCCGGATGAAGAACGACCTCACGCAAGGCAGCGTCTTCAGTTCGCTCCTCGAGTTAAAAGACTTCACAACGCAACTGCCCGGCCGCCTCAACCGCCTGCTCGACGCCGTGACCAACGCCGAGGTCGAGGTGAAGGTGAAGGCGGTCGACGCCAAGCTCATGCTCGACGGCATGCAGAAGATCGCCAACCGCATCACCATGGGCCTGGTGCTCGCCGCGCTCATCGTCGGCGCGGCGCTCATGATGCGCATCGAAACCCGCTTCACGCTCTTCGGCTACCCGGGGCTCGCCATCCTGTGTTTCTTGGCCGCCGCCGGCCTCGGTTTTTGGTTGGTCATCAACATCGTCGTCCAAGACCGACGCGATAAAAAGAAGTGAGTTCACCCCCGCCGCCGCCCGCTCCTCCTCGCCGCGGGCTGATCGCGATGTTCCCGCGCCTGCTCTGGCGCACTGTGCAGGAGTTTTTTGCCGACAGCGTCACGCGCCTCGGCGCGGCCCTTGCGTTCTACACTACCATCGCCGTCGCGCCGATGCTCGTGCTCTCGATCGCGCTCGCCGGATTTTTCTTCGATAACAAAGATACCGCCCGCCTCCGCGTCCTCGAGGAAATCGAAAACCTCGCAGGCGCTCAGGCCGGCGCGGCGATCGAGGCCGTGCAGAGTCCCGAGCACAAACCCGGCGGCCGCTTCGCCACCCTGGTCAGCGCAGGCACGCTGCTCTTTGGCGCGTTCGGGGTGTTTTACCATCTTCAAGACGCGCTCAACACCATCTGGCATGTGCCGCCGCCCAAGAAAATGCACTGGGCGCGCGTCGTGCTCAAACGCCTCTTCTCGATTACCATGGTCCTCGTCACCGGGTTCCTGCTGCTGGTTTCGCTGCTCTTCAGCGCGCTCCTCGGCTGGGTGAGCGAACACACCATCCGGCAACTGACGCTGCATCCGCTTCTGTTGCAAGGCGTGGATCTCCTCCTCTCGACGACCGTGGTCACGTTGTTGCTCGCGGTGATCTTCCGCCTGCTGCCCGACACCCGCGTGCGGTGGCGGCACGTGTGGCTCGGCGCGGCGTTCACCGCCGTGTTCTTCACCGTGGGCAAAGCCGCGCTCGGCGTGTATCTGGCCAACGTCAGCGTCGCTTCGGCCTACGGCGCCGCCGGCTCGCTCATCATTCTTCTGCTTTGGTGTTATTACGCGGCGCAGATCATTTTTTTCGGAGCGGAGTTCACCCGTGTCACCGACTTGAGCGACGGCGGGCGCGACTTCTCGAAACTGGACCGCCCCGTTCAGCGCGATCTCTCGATCTGATCGCGACCACAAAAAAGCCCGGCGCGAACGCCGGGCCTTTTCGCTACACAACTACGGTTACGACACGCGCCACGAGACTAACGATTCGCGGCGTAATTGTTGTCCCGGGCATCCTTCGGCACGGCGGCTTCGCCGGTGCTGCTGATGTCCTCGGCTCCGGCGTCCTTGAAGATTTTCTTCGCGGCCTCGACTTCGTCCGAATCCTCCGTGTGCACGGAAAGCAGGATGTTGCCGGCCGTGATGCGACCTTCGTAACGCTTGGCTTCGAATTCAGGAATGCCAGCGCCCACCAGCGCGCCGGTCAAACCGCCAACCGTCGCGCCCACGCCTACGCCGCTCAACGCGGCGATGATGGGACCTGCGGCGATGAACGGACCCGCGCCCGGAATGGCGAGCGCTCCGATACCGGCCAGCCAGCCGAGCGCACCACCGGCGAGACCGCCCGTAGCCGCGCCGGCAACGGCGCCTTCGGGGGCTTTGGTGTTCTTCTCGTGGGCAAACTCACGCGTCGATTCCTTGTCGGGGAACAACACGGAGATGTCTCCGCTCGAGAAATTGGCGGAGCGAAGATTGGAGACGATGCGCTCCGCTTGGACGCGGGACGTCGCTATACAAAAGACAGATTTTTTGGACATGGGATTCAGGGGTTTGAGTTCAACTTGCGACCACAGGCGGGAGGCGGTTGGCCCCCGGCTCACGGCACGACCGGCCCCCGCTGCTGACGTTCCCGGGCCGCGCGCCAAACGGGCGCTCCTCCGAGCGATCCCGACGGCGGTTTTCGTAGACGGAGCCCACCCCCGGCCCTCAGGGGTGGTTTCCTCAAGATGCCCGCCGCAAACCCGCTGAACACGCACACTCCCGTGCGGTTATCGTATTCGCCGCATCAGGTCGCCACCGGATGGGCTACGGCGAGGTTCCGATAAGCCCGTAGTGTTTTCTCCGATACGGATTTAAGGGGTTCAGCATCCGCTTGTTGATTGCACCGTGGAGACGCCCTGCGAAGCGTGATGACGTCCCCTGACCGGGGAGCAAAGCCAACAACCAAAACAAAACTACAATGAACAAACTCAAAGCACTCCTCGCTTCGTCCGTCCTCGTGGTCGCCACCGCGTTCACCGCCCAAGCCCAGACCAACGCTCGTTACGCCGGCTTCGGCCCCCAGATGGGCGACTGGGAACTCACCCTCGGCGGCGGCGGCGCCACCAACAAGGATTTGGACAACTCCGCCGGTAGCGTGAACTTCTCGGTAGGTCACTTCCTCTCCGACACCCTCTCCGTCTCCCTGCGCCAGTCGGTCGGCTATTCCAATCCCGATGTCGGTGGTTCCTCTTGGGACGGCTCCACGTTCGTCGCCCTCGATCACCACTTCGGCACCGGCAACCTCCGCCCGTTCCTCGGCGTGAACTTCGGTGGCATCTATGGTGACAACACCAGCGACACCCTCGCTGCCGGTATCGAAGGCGGTCTCAAGCTCTACGTGAAGGAGAAGACCTTCGTCTTCGCCCTCGTGAACTACGCCTGGACCTTCAACAGCTCCCGCGGTCTCTCCAACAACTTCGACGACGGCGCCATCCTTTGGAGCCTCGGCGTCGGCTTTAACTTCTAAGCCTCGCCCGTCGCTTTTGTTTCACCTCGCCCCGCGAACTCTTCGCGGGGCTTTTTTGTGTCCGCACTCCCGCTCGCAAAGGCACGGGACGCCCCCCGACCAGCTTCCCATGGTTTTTCCCCCATGCCGCATACAGGCCCGACCTGATAGCGAAACGCCGATTCTAACGATAGCATGTTAAGACATTCTTCAATGAACCAATCCGCAGCCACCACCTCGTTCACCTCCGCCTCCCAAGAAGACATTTCCCAGCGCGCCCGCGAACTTTGGGAAAGCTACGGACGCCCCGACGGGCGTGACACGGAGATCTGGCTCGAAGCCGAGCGCCAGTTGCTCGGTGCGGACGCCAAGGTTCAAAGCTCCGGCGACACCGCCGTCTCTGCGGAGCAGTTCGATGAAACGACTAGCCACGACAAGCCGCGCACGCGGATGACCAAAACCGAGACCACGCGCAAACCCGCCGCGGCCGACGATAAGATCACCAAGTCCGCCAAAACCCCCGCGCCGGCTCCCGCGAAGTCCGCCGTCGCCGCCAAGCCCGCCAGCCTCTCCAAGACCGGCGGCAGCAAGACCGCCACTAAAGCCGCCTCCATCGTTCGTCCGAAACGCTGAGCGCTCGCGGCGCCAGGCGCCGCCCTTCCCTTCCCCGCGCCTCATCGCCGTCGAACACCCCTGCGACGCGTGATGAAGCCCGACGGGGCCTTGAAAAACGAGCCCGACCGGAACGCACTTAACCCCACGTGCGATCCAGTCGGGCTCGTCCGTTTATTCAGTTTTTGGATACACGCTCGGGCGGCGGGTCAACGCGCGGACGCATCGCCAAATCGCCGTGCCCTCACGCTCAGGGCCACGTCGAGGTGGCCCGAATCGGTTTCCCTCGGTCGTGCCTGTGAGCCTAAGCCCAGAGACTCTGGGCGCTCGATCCGCACTAAGTCGCACCTCGTGCAAAGCGAAAGCACGGCGTGCGCCTGAGCCACCGAATGCGTCAACCGGCCGCAGCGGCGGCCGACGCTTGCGGCGCGATGAAGGTTTCAACGATGCCTGGACGACGTTTACGCTTCCGATACAGCGTAGCCTGATTGATGCCGAGCACCTGAGCGGCGTAACCGAGCGTCTGCGTGCGCGCCACGACTTCACGGATGTGCGCCTCCTCCAACTCGGCGAGACTGACCAAGTCGCCGACCTGCGGAATGCCCTCTTTCACGTCGCCGCTGAACACGGGGAAATCCGACACGTCGATGTTGTCGCGCTCGGCCAAGATCGCCGCTCGCTCCACCACGTTGCGCAGTTCGCGCAGATTACCCGGCCAGGTGTGCGCCATCAGCGCCTGCCGCGCCGCCGGCGTAAACGCCCGGTTGCCGCGTAACTCGGCGCCACGGGTGACTTCGCGCAAAAACTCGTCGGCTAACGGGAGAATGTCCTCCGGACGCCGACGTAACGGCGGCATGTCCACCGTGATGACGTTGAGGCGATAGAATAGATCTTCGCGGAAACGACCCGCCTTCACCTCTTCGCGCAAGTCGCGATTGGTCGCGGCGAGCACGCGGATGTTGGCATGGCGCGTCTTGGTTTCGCCGACGCGTTCGTATTGGCGGTCCTGCAGCAGCCGCAGGAGCTTGGGCTGAATCTCCAGCGGCAACTCGCCGATTTCGTCGAGAAACAATGTGCCCCCTTCCGCCGCCGCGACCTTGCCCATCGTGTCGTTGACCGC
>DFYA01000220.1:0-4422 GCA_002382525.1 Opitutaceae bacterium UBA4094 | reverse complement strand
ATCAAAATGTTTGCCGAGGTCGGGGCGACGCGTAACGCAATCTGCAGCATCTGGCGCATGCGCTGGCTTTTCGAGCCGAACGCCACCGGCGACGGCGGCTGCGCCGGATCCGAGGAGTCGGTCGCCGCAGGGGGCGGCGTGTCCGAGTCGGGGGCCTGCGGGACACGAACACATGCCTCCAGCATGTCCTTCAAATCCTGGGTCGAGAATGGCTTGGTGATACACCGGTTCACGCCCTGCTGGCGCACGACACGTGCCGTCAGTTCATCCGACACGGTGGCCACCACGGGGATCTCGGGATCGACCTGGCGCAGACGCTGCAACAACGCTTGAGCGGACGCCGCCTTCATCTCCCAGTCGATCAACGCCACGCCAAAACCGGTCGTCGACGGCAACGCATCCAGCGCCGCCAGCGAACCCACGCACGTCACCGCGTCATTCTCAGAAACCAGCCCGAAGGCGAGCAACCGTCGGCTCCTAGCCTCGTCACCAATCATCAAAAGCGTGAGCGCGTCAGACGAGGGGGCTCCATCCGGCGACTCAGAGAGATGTGATTTTTGCACGGATTTCATGGTTGCTACGTGCAATTTACACCATCCCCCGGGTGTGCGAAATCCGGCCTCCTTCCCTATCGATTAAGGCAAAAGCACGGGCGTGCGCATCGGGGATTTCCCCAAATTTGGCCGTATCGGGGCGGCTTCAAGCGCAGTGGCACAGTGATCGTGTATATCGATGTGTGTATGCGCGCGTATCGATCATTCGCGACCCGCCGGATACCCCCGTTGCCTTTGCCATGGCCTGTCTTCGCGCAGTCGCCCACTTCTCGGGCGACCACGCCCACGCCTGCCGGACGTCTACATTGGAAACCCCGTGCGGCGTGATCGCCGTCTTCCGGGATTAAACGTCCCGTAGGCCGCTTGCTCGATTGCGCTCCGCCGCACGTCCTGCGAGCAAGCAGCCTACCTAAAAAAACCCGCTCCTAAAATTAATTGGGAAACTTCGCTTAAACGATATTCTCGCTCTTCACCCATTGAATGGCGTGGCGAACGAGGTCGGCGCCTTTTTCGATGTGGAGCTTGAGCTTCAGATGCTCGCGATAGGAATCGATGGTCTTCACGCTCAGGTTGAGCTTCGTCGCGATTTGACGCGTGCTGAAGCCATTGCCGATGAGCTGGAATACTTCCATCTCGCGATCGCTGAGCGTGTCGATCGAGAAGACGACTTCGTCCTTACGATTGTGCACGAGGCGATGGAGCATCTTCTCCTTCATCTTTTCACTCAGGTAGAGTTCGCCGTCGAGGATGCGACGGATGGCGATGAGGATGTTGTCGCTCGCTTCTTGTTTCATGACGTAGCCCTTGGCCCCGGCGCGGAGAGCGCGTTCGGCGTAGAGGCTTTCGTCGTGCATCGACATGATGAGCACGGGCAAGTCGGGCAGGAGAACCTTGAGGTTCTTGGTGAGTTCGATGCCGCTGGTGGTTTTCAGCGAGATGTCGACGACGGCGAGGTCGGCCTTGCTCTTTTGCAAGAGGTCGAAGGCCTTCGGAGCGCTGTCGGCTTCACCGCAGACTTCGAGGTCGGATTCCTGGTTGATGAGGACCACCACACCTTGGCGGGTGATCGGATGGTCATCGACGAGGAAGATGCGCCGCTTGGCCGCGACGGGGGTGGCTGTGGGGGCGGAGGGGGCCGGGGCGGTCAAGGTTGATTTCATTTGGCTATGGTAAAGGGAAAGACGCACTCGACCCGTGTTCCGCCCTGAGGTTGCGACTCAATCGAAAGATTTCCTCCGATCATGGTCGCGCGGTATTGCATGAGCCGTAAACCCACGCCCGGACCGGCGGCCTGGAGCGTGGTGTCGAAACCTTGGCCGTTGTCCTCGATCGCCAAGCGGCGGCCGTTGGGACTCGAATCCAAGACGACCTCGATGCGGTCGGCTTTGCCGTGGCGGGTGGCGTTCTGCAACGCCTCTTGGGTGATGCGATAAAGGTGGAGCGCGCTGTCGTGTTCGCAATCGAACGGTTCGTCGTCGGCGCGGAAGTGGCACTCGATGCCATGCACGAGTTCCATCTGGTAGGCGAGATGCTCGAGCGCGGCTTGGAGGCCGGACTGGTCGAGCTGCACCGGGCACAAACCACGAGCGAGCGCCCGCGTCTGCGAGGTGGCTTCGTTCACGAGGCGCGCGATGTCGTCGGCCTGTTTCGTCTCGGGGCGTTCGGCGGCTTTCAAACGGTCGCGCAACGCGGCCGCCATACAGGCGATGCCGGTGAGGTGTTGCCCAAGACCGTCGTGCAAGTCGGCACCGATGCGCAGTTGCTCGGCGTCGCTGATAAGAAGCACCTTTCGCTCAAGCCAGCGGCGCTCGGTGATATCGATGGAGAAACCCACCGCGTTGCGCCCGGGCGTGCGGGTCTGATGGAAAAAGGTGTCGAACGAGTGCTCACGCCCGTCGTGGGAGATCGGCAGGATGAAGTTCGCGTCGCCGGTTTGGAAGGTCTTGGCGAGTTCGCCCGCCGCATTCGGCGAGAAATCGGCGAGCGAGCGGCCGACGAGTTGGTCGCCGTTGAGTCCGACGCCTTCGAGTCCGCTGCCACGCGCCTCGAGGATTGTGCCTTCGCCGTCCACGCTCCAAGCGATCACGGGGAGGCTCTTGAGAATACCGTTAAGCAGTCCGGTGGTCTTGAGGAGCATCTCCTCCGCCTTGATACGCTCAGTAATTTCCACTGCGGCCAAACCTTGCAGGCGACCGCTGCGCTCTTCGTCCATCGGGAACGAACTCACCAGCCAGTAGTGCTCACCGTCGGTGAAGGACCGCGGCTCGTTGGTGGCGGTCGGCTCCCAGATAGAACTCACGGGAGCGTTTTCAAAGTGCGTTTTGAAGCGCTCGTTCTGGAACACATAACGGCCGTCCTCCTCACGGATACACACCGCGCACGGAACGTTGCGCATAAAGAGTTCGAGCTGATGCTGGCTCTTTTTAACTGAGGTGAGCATCTGCGCGTGGCGGAGCGAATAGCGGATGGCGCGCTCAAGCTGCGTGATATTGAGGCCGTTCTTACAAAGATAATCGGCTGCACCCGAACCCAGCGCCTCGCGGTCAACTTCCGGGCTGTCGTGGCCGGTGAGAAGAATCACCGGTTGCTCGCACCCCATCAGGATCGCCTCGCGCAACAGGTCCAGCCCGGTGCCGGAACCGAGGTTATAATCGAACAACGCGACGTCGTGCTTACGAGCGGCGACCGCTTCGAGCCCCGCTTCATAGGTCGGACACCACACCAACTCATAGCGGGCAAACGATGCCTTCCTCAGGATGCGCTCGAGATAGACGAAATCGTCCTCTTGATCCTCCACCACCAAAACGTTGATCGTCCTCAGCGGCTCGGACGACGAAAGGATGCGGGATGTTAATGTGTCGGAAATCACAAGGACTACGGTGGGCTCTCAATAGAATCAGTTCCTGTCGAATATATCGTAATATCTAGGCGCATGCCATCAGGCCGTGCCCCCATGATAGGGATTTTCGTGCATAATGCGGGGACATTGCCCGATGGGTCGAACTGCTTTTCCCTCGGTGGCATCCCAAGTCGCGTATGGATATAGTCTCTCTCGTAACCCTTACCCATAACATTATGAAAACCTACCTACGTATTGCCACCACCTGTATCGCTCTCACCCTCGGCACCGGCGCCGCTATGTTCAGCACCGGCTGCACCGCCACCTCCGATCGCCACTCCACCGGCGAAGCGATCGATAACGCCGGCATCACCGCCCGCGTAAAATCCGCCCTTGCCTCCGACGACGTCGTCAAGGCCCGCGAGATCAACGTGGATACCTTCCGCGGCACCGTCTCCCTGAGCGGCTTCGTTTCCTCCTCTGCTGAGAAAACCCGGGCCGAGCGCATCGCCTCCGGCGTTGATGGCGTCCGCGAAGTGCGCAATAACATCACCGTCAAATAACCGCCTAACCGGGATAATTCCCCTCCCAACAAAACCGCCGTGCGTCTTTGCGCACGGCGGTTTTTTTTTGCGCCACCCTCCACAAAGCCCCGCGAAAAATAGAGCAATCACGCTATTTTTTACCAGCGGGAGACCCGGTTTTTACCTAGGCCCTACCCCCCCTTCGGGAACGACCCTGATATGCCGATGACCCGGCTTTTGATAAGCTTTGTATTCTCCCCTTCACCGCATCGCTCCACACCGATTCCGCCTCGATGAACTCACACGATTTTAGCTCCGGAAAAATTCTCCTCCACGGTGCGGACGCGGGCGAAATCACTCGCTCGATGATCGAGCGCCGTGCCCACGAAATCGCACTCATCGACGGCCGCCACACCACCTCCCTCGCTGACCGCCGCAGCGCTCGCTCGGAGCTCCAGGGTCGTGAGCTGCCCGAAACCACTCTCGACGACAGTCCGTCCATCGC